>JANNNG010000246.1:0-17097 GCA_031398425.1 Hyphomicrobiales bacterium
GCGATGGAGCGGGCGATTGGCGAACACCGCTCGCGCATTCAGCGGCTTGATGCGGAGAAGGCTTCGCTGTCTGGTCGCCGTGCCCACTTGCTGTCTCTGCTGAGCGCTGCCGGTGATGGTGTGACTTTGGCTGCGGCTGTCGAAGCAGCGGTGAAGACCGCGCAAGTTTCAGAAGGTGATGCGTCGCATGCGGAAACCGGCTTGCGCGTGGCGCGGCAGGTTGAGGCCGACAAACGGCAGGCTTTCGATGAGGCGCGGCGCGGGGCGGAACGGTTGCAGACCGAGGTCCGTACACTGACGAATTTCCTGCGCAATGACGCCAGTGACCTGTGGCCAGCTGTTGTTGATGCGCTGATGGTGGAACCCGGTTATGAAACAGCACTGGGTGCTGCACTGGGTGATGATATTGAAGCCTCGTCAGACGAAGGAGCACCTGTGCATTGGCGTGGTCTGCCGGCGTTGGGTGATGTGTCCCGTCTACCGGGTGATGCATCACCCCTTGCAAAATATGTCGATGCGCCCCCTGCCCTGTCTCGCGTGCTGAGCCATGTGGGTGTCGTATCAAAAGCTGTGGGAGCTGCCTTGCAGGCGCAATTGTTGCCGGGGCAGCGTCTGGTTTCGCGTGAAGGCGATGTGTGGCGCTGGGATGGTTTCGTATCAGCCGCCGATGCGCCGTCTGCTGCGGCCAGGCGGTTGGCTGAGCGCAACCGACTGGTTCAGTTGGAGCAAGGTCTGGGAGCGGCCAATGCCAAGGCTGAAGCCGCCAAGGCCGAATTTGAACAGGCGCGAGTAGCGGTTGAAAATGGCGTGCGATCAGAACGCGACAAGCGCGAGGCGTGGCGGGCGTCGGGTGCTGCGCTTGAAGTGGCGAGGCGCGCCTTGCAGAGCTTTGAAAGAAAGCAGGCCGAGCAAACAGCACAGACTTCGGCACTGGACGAAGCGCAGCGTCGCACCGATGCCCAGTTGCAGGAGGTCAATCAACTCTGCGCCTCTGCTGAACTTGAGTTTGCAGAGCTGACCGCGCTTGATGGCCTGACCAGCGACGTCGCCGCATTGCGCGATGAGCTCAATCGTGAGCGCTCGACATATGGAGAGGCGCGGGCGCGGCATGATGGTCTTGAACGTGAGGCCAGAATGCGCGGTGATCGTCTGGCGGCGATTGCAGCGGAGACACAGCAGTGGGTGGCTCGTTCGGTGAAGGCGCGCGAACAGATGGAGGCGCTGACCACGCGGGCGTCCGACGCTGCGGCTACGTTGACCGAACTTGCGACCATGCCACAGCAGCTGGCAGACAAGCGCTTCAAGCTGATGAACATGCTCTCGGAAGCGGAGGGCGATCGCAAAGCTTCTGCTGACGCCTTGCAACTGGCCGAGAACAATGTGAAAGCGGCTGATCAGGGCTTGCGCGAGGCGCAAGAATTGGCGGGACGCGCTCGCGAAGATCACGCGCGGTTGGGTGCCAGGCTTGAGGCATCGCAGCAGCGGCAACAACAATGTCACACGCGGATTGCCGAGACACTGAATTGTGCGCCGGATGAGATTTTATCGCAGGTTGGAATGGAGAGTGGAAGCCTTCCGCATGCGGATGAAATTGAAAAGAAGTTGACTGGTCTTCGCGAAGACCGCGAAAGACTGGGTGCTGTCAACCTGCGGGCGGATGAAGAGGCCGAGGCTGTGGCGACCCAGCTCAACACCATGACCACTGAAAAAGACGAATTGGTGCAGGCCATCAACAAATTGCGTGGCGCTATTGGCTCTTTGAACAAGGAAGGGCGGCAACGCCTGCTCGATGCCTTCGGCACCGTGAACGCGAAGTTCACGGAACTTTTCACCACGCTGTTTGGCGGCGGTGAAGCGGAATTGCTGTTGATCGAGTCCGATGATCCGCTGGAAGCCGGACTTGAAATTCTGGCAAAACCACCGGGCAAGAAACCGACGACCCTGTCGCTGCTGTCGGGCGGTGAGCAGACCTTGACGGCGATGGCGCTGATTTTTGCCGTGTTCCTGACCAACCCCTCGCCGATCTGCGTGCTCGACGAAGTGGATGCGCCGCTGGATGACCATAACGTGGAGCGGTTCTGCAATCTGCTCTATGCCATGATGGACCGCACGGACACGCGCTTCCTGATTATCACGCATCATCCCCTGACGATGGCGCGCATGAACCGGCTGTTCGGCGTCACCATGATGGAGCGCGGCGTGTCGCAGCTGGTGTCGGTTGACCTTGAGCAGGCGACGGAACTGGTGGCGGAGGCGGGTTAAATTCCTGATTTGGTCCGATATAAGTAAAAAGATACGTTCTGGGAAAATAACGCTTGACACCGCGCGGTCGATCAGGTAGTTCTCTGCACATTCCAGAGATGGGTCTCCGCTTCCAACAACAGTTCTGTGTCGATAAAGAAAATGACGTTGGGGGCGAAGTTTTGGATATTGAATTTCACCCTCTTACTTCCCCACCCCGGCGAAGGCCGGGGCCCAGCTTTTCCCGAGGTTTCGCGTGTGGCTAGCGGGGTCCGGGCCTTCGACGGGATGACGGGAGTGGGTGTGTTGACCTCATTGGCGGCCAGTGCAAACATTACTGATGCACGAAGAGAAGTTTCCAGCCGTCTATATCATGGCGAACCGCTATCGCGGCACACTTTATGTCAGTGTGACGAGTTTGCTTTGGTATCGCGTTTGGGATCACAAGAATGAACGGTTTGACGGTTTACGAAGAAGCACGGGCTGAAAAGACTTGTTTGGTATGAGCATCGCCTTGATATGGAAGCAGCGATACGTCGCGAGAAATTGCTGAAAAAGTGGCATCGGGATTGGAAGTTTCGGATTGTTGAGGAGATGAATCCCGACTGGATTGATCTGCACGACTAAATCGACATACTTGTAAGCGAGAAAGCCCCGTCCCGGCCTTCGCCAGGATGACGGTATAAGGGTTGGGAACAAAAACATGAACATCGTCTTTGACCTCGGCATGGTGCTCATTGAGTGGGACCCCCGTCATCTCTACCGCCGCGTGTTTGCCGATCCTGAGCGCATGGAATGGTTTCTGGAGCATGTTTGCAATGGAGCGTGGAACCTGGAGCAGGACAGGGGGCGGTCTTTTGATGATGCTGTCAGGGAAGTGACGGGGCGCTATCCGGAGTTTGCTGTTGAAATTGCCATGTATCGTGATCGCTGGATGGAGATGGTTCCGGGCGCGATCAAGGGAAGCGTCAAGATACTGGAAGACCTTTACGACCGGGGCGTGCCACTTTATGCCATTACCAACTGGAACGGCGATACGTTTCGTGCCACGCGGAGCCGTTTTCCGTTTCTTGGGTTGTTCAAGGATATTGTGGTTTCGGGGAATGAAAAGATGTTGAAGCCAGAGCCCGCGATTTTCGAATTGTTGGCCAAGCGCAACGGCATCAGCCTGTCAGAGTCGATATTCATTGATGACAGCCTGAAGAATGTGGCGGGGGCTGAGGCTGTGGGCATGCGCGGGCATCATTTTACCACGCCGGAATCGCTGCGGGCGGTGCTGCTGGCCAGTGGTGTGCTATAGTTGGTGGGCGGATTGCCGCAGTGACCGAAACATCATTCGATAACAATGCGATAAAAGCGAAATCCATTTCTTGACACATTTCTCCACCGAAACTATGAGGAGTGCGCTTTGGAAGGGGTGCTTTTCCGGGCTGTTTTCGTTTGCGAAAGGGGCAATCATCTTGGCTGATCCGCGCAATCCAAAGCCGCCCAAAACGCCAGAACCGGAGTTCGGAGATTTATCAGATCGCCTGAAAGACCTTGGCAACCGCATTGCGGTTGAGAAGGGCGAGAGGGCCGAAGCCTCCAAACCATCTACCAGTTTTCAGGGCGCTTCGGATTATTCGAAGGGCTACAAGCTGGCGAGCGAGTTTGTAGCGGGTGTGCTGGTGGGCGGCTTGATCGGGTATGGCGTGGATTTCCTGTTCGGAACCTTGCCGTTGTTTCTGATCATCTTTCTGCTTTTGGGGTTTGCTGCGGGCATTGTAAACATGTCCAGAGCCGCCAACAGAAGCCAGCCGACACCTGAAGAATTGAGCAAGATGCCGAAACCTTCGGCTGATGACGAAGAGGACTGATCGTGGCCAACGATCCTATTCAGCAGTTTCAAATCAAGGACCTTGCCGGGCCTGTGAGCATCGGTGGCTATGAGATCGGCTTTACGAATTCTGCGCTGTTCATGGGCCTCACTGTCGCTGCCATCACCGGCATTCTGCTGCTGGCTTCGGCCAAGCGTGAACTTGTTCCCGGTCGTCTGCAGTCAGTCGGCGAGATGTGGTACGGCATGATCGACAACATGGTGAACAATGTGCTGGGCAAGGAGGGAAAGCCTTTTTTCCCTCTCGTGTTCTCACTGTTCTCATTCGTGCTGATTGCCAATATGCTGGGCATGTTTCCGTATTTTTTCACGGTGACCAGTCATGTGATTGTGACGGTTGCAATGGCGTTGTTTGTGGTCGGGCTTGTTGTTGTCGTCGGCATTTACAAACATGGTCTGGGGTGGTTCAAACTCTTCGTGCCGTCGGGAGTGCCCATGGCCATTCTGCCTTTCATCTCGCTGATCGAGATCATCTCGTTCCTGTCGCGACCGATTTCGCTTGGACTTCGTCTGTTCGGCAACATGCTGGCCGGGCACATCGTGTTGAAAGTATTTGCGGGGTTTGTTGTCAGCCTGGGCGCTGCGGGCGGTCTCGGGCTTCTGGGTGCCGTGGCCCCGTTGGCCATGGCTGTGGCTTTGACCGCACTTGAATTTCTCGTGGCCTTCCTGCAGGCCTTCGTTTTCGCCATTCTGACGTGTGTCTATCTCAACGACGCGCTTCACACTCACCACTAATCCCAACCAGTCACATCAAGGAGAACGACTATGGATCCAGCAGCAGCAAAGCTCATCGGCGCAGGTATTGCGTGCATCGGCATGGGCGGAGCCGGCATCGGCGTCGGCCATATTTTCGGCAACTACCTCGCAGGTGCATTGCGCAACCCCGCCGCAGCTGGTGCCCAGTTCACCAACGCGCTGATCGGTGCGGCTCTGGCTGAAGGCTTGGGCATTTTCTCGCTGGTTATTGCACTGCTTCTGCTGTTCGTCGCTTAATCCGCGTACGGAGCATTCCTTGATAGGTGGATCAGCTTCGGCTGGTTCACCGTGTATGATTTTGAGGGCCACACATGGCAACGACAAACGAAGCACAGGTTGAAGGCACCGCCCATGAGGGCGCCGAGGGTGGCCCCAAGGGCGTGTTTCCGCCTCTTGATTCAAAGACTTTCCCTTCGCAGATTTTCTGGCTGGTGATTTTCTTTGGCGCGCTCTACCTGTTGATGAGCCGCCTTGTGCTGCCGCGCATTGCCAGCATTCTCGAAGCGCGTCGCAATCATATCGAGGGTGATCTTGCACGGGCTTCGGCTTTGAAGGAAGAAACTGAAGCTGCGCTCAACACCTATCAGAAGTCGTTGGCCGATGCGCGGGGCAATGCTACCAGCATTGCCCAGACCACGCGTGATACGGTGAACAGTGATGTTGCGGCCAAGCAGCATGCACTTGATGCTGAACTCGCAACCAAGTCCGCGGATGCCGAAGCCAAGATCGCCGCGGCCAAGAAAAAGGCCATGACGTCGGTCAAGGACATCGCGGCTGAAACAGCGGCAGATATTGTGACCTCGCTCACGGGTGGCAAGGTGACCAAGGTTGCGATCAACAAAGCGCTGGCGGCGGCGAAGTAAGGACAACGCATATGCATTTTGACGCAACATTCTTCGCCTTGGTTGCCCTTGTCATGTTTCTGGGCGTGGTCTTCTATGCCGGCGCCCACAAAAAGGCAGGGGCCGCATTGGACGCGCGCGCCAACCAGATCTCCAAGGACATCGCTGATGCGCGGAAATTGCGTGAGGATGCAGAGGCATTGCTGGCCGAATACAAGCAGAAGAAGCTAGACGCTGAAAAAGAGGCGGCAGGAATCATTGCTCAAGCCAAGGCCGATGCAGCAGTCTATGCCGAAGATGCCAAGAGGAAATTGGCAGATTCCTTGACACGTCGCACGAAGCAGGCTGAAAACAAGATTGCCCAAGCCGAAGCGGCTGCGATCAAGGACGTGCGTTCGGCAGCAACGGACTTGGCCATTCGTGCAGCAACCGCAGTGATTGCTGAGAATGCAAAAGGCAAGGGCGGGGAAAAGCTGATTGCCGAGTCGATTGCGGCAGTGAAGTCGCGGTTGAATTGAAATAACCCCCGCACAGAGCGCAGGGGTCAAGCGCCGTTGAAGCGTTCTCCGTTGAATGGGTTCAGAGTGGGAACGCCGCAAGCGACGAAGGGGGCGACATCGCGCGTGGCGACTGACAGCTGGTTTTCCAAGGCAACTGCCGCTATAAGTAGGTCTGCCGCCGGGCCTCGTTTTTTGTTAATCTCTGTTTGTCTGGTGACAATTCGCCAGCGCACGAGGACAGCTTCGGAAATCTCATATATTCTGCCAGCAAGCAGAGTACGGATATCTTCGTCTATCCAACGCAACAACTCGCGCCGCTTTATGAGGTCAGATTGGTTCTCTGCGCCGTAAACCAGTTCAGCTAAATTGAGTGTCGAGGTTCCAAGTTCATGAACGCCTGTACTCTCATACCAATTGAGAACGTGCTGATTTGCGCGCGGCCTTCTTAACTCTGAAATAACATTGGTATCGAGAAGCCAGTTCATCACTGTTCATCATCATCGAAAGAAAAATCTTTCTCAGGCGCATATATTGGTCGTGGTGGAAGTTCAAAATCAAACAGCGGACCTTTTCGCATGGCTGCAACAAATTCTGCGCCTGTCATTTTCGACCTATCATTTGGAAGCGGTGCTTTGGTAATGATCACCGCAGCTTGGCCATGCACCGTCACTGTTTGTGGGCCCTCGGCCTGTGCGCGGCGAACGAGTTCGCTGAATTTTGCTTTGGCTTCTTGCAAAGGCCAGGTTCGGGAATGATGGTTCATTGAAAATGCTCCAATTCTGACTAGTCAGACTAGTCGGAATTTAAATTTTTGTCAAACGGTGGCTTGCTGACAGATTTGGGTGGGAGCAGGCCGTAGTTCAAATTGAAAAGGAATTGGCCTCATGCGCGTCGATATTTCGGATTCCAAGCTCTTCCACCTCGAACCTGTTTGGTTCATCCATGTATAGCTGGCCGCGCGGGACGATGCGCGGGTGCGGGAGGCCGTGACTGAAGCCGTTGGATTATTTTACGGCAGTTATGACCGCGTGGCCTTGGAAAGTTCAGAGGGCGTCCAGTTCTTTCATCCGATTAAAGGATCACAACTCGGCGAGCATGCGACGACCATTGCACTGCCCGTTCGAGTTTTATCATTTTCGATTTTGCGGGATGAGAAGTTGTTGAAGGCTGCGCTTGAAGCCATCCACCACGCCCATAGCTACGAAGAACCCGTGATTTACATCACTGAAAGTTTAGCCACTCGCGCTGTTTATTCAGAAAGCCGAGACAACCCGAACCGATGGTGGAATAGAGGGTTCACCGCGTGAGTAGCTTCCGCTGCCCTAGCAAGTTCTCGGTCGAAAATGCTTCAGCCAATTGTGCAACAGTCATTAGCTGTTCGGCCAAAACAACTTCGCGAACGCTTCGCCGCGACTTCAATGCTTCTTTCGCCACGCGGCTGGCTTCGACATAGCCGATGTAGGGGTTGATTGCGGTGACTGCGACCAGTGAGTGATCGAGCAATTCCTGGCAGCGTTCGCGGTCGGCTTCGATGCCGATGATGCATTTCTCGCGCAGCACCAACATACCGCGCGTGAGCATGCGCATGGATTGCAGGATGTTGAAGACGATGACAGGTTCAAAGGCATTGAGCTGCAGCTGGCCTGCTTCGGCAGCCATGGTGACTGTAAGATCATTGCCGATGACCTGATAGGCGATCTGGTTGACGACTTCGGGCATCACCGGATTGACCTTGCCCGGCATGATGGAAGAGCCCGCCTGCACGGCGGGCAAGCGGATTTCGCCAAGGCCTGCACGCGGGCCACTGTTCAAGAGGCGAAGGTCATTGCAGATTTTTGAGAGTTTGACGGCGATGCGTTTCAACACGCCGGAAAAGGTGACAAACGCACCCATGTCCGATGTGGCTTCGATGAGGTCCCCGGCGGCGATCAGTTTTTCATTCGCGATGTTTGAGAGATGCATGATAGCGGCTTCCGCATAGCCTTCCGGCGTATTGATGCCGGTGCCGATGGCGGTGCCGCCCAGATTGATTTCGCGGAGAAGATTGCCAACCTCGCGCAGGCGGTCAATATCTTCGCCGATGGTGGTGGCAAAACCGCGGAACTCATGGCCGAGCCGCATGGGCACAGCGTCCATCAATTGCGTGCGCCCCACCTTGATGACGTCGTGGAATTCTTCTGCCTTCTGCAAGAGTGCTGACTTGAGCGCTTCCTGTTCTGCAATCAACGCGGGGCAGCAGCGGATCATGGTCAGGCGCACAGCTGTTGGATAGACGTCGTTGGTGGATTGCGAGAGATTGACGTGGTCATTGGGATGGATGGTCTTGTAGTCACCAGCCGGGCGCTGCAATTCGCGAAGTGCGAGATTGGCGACCACTTCGTTCGCATTCATGTTGGCGGACGTGCCAGCCCCACCCTGGATCATGTCGACGGTGAAATTGCCATGCCCCTCGCCTGCAATGATGCGGTCACAGGCGCGCGAAATGGCTTGGCCCCGACGCTGGTCCAGCACGCCCAATTCCATGTTGGTGAGTGCGGCCGCCTTCTTGGTCATGGCGAGGGATTGGATGAGTTCGGGGAAGTGTTTGAGCAACACGCCGGTGATTGGGAAGTTTTCAACCGCACGTGCGGTGTGAATGCCATAGTCGGCGTTTTCTGGCAACGTGACGCTGCCGATGGAGTCAGCTTCAGTGCGGGTGCGGGTCATCAATTCCCTCTCCGTCAACGCTTCGCGTCGACACCTCTCCCGCAAGCGGGCGAGGAAAAGAAATCTTATTCTCGCCCGCTTGCGGGAGAGGTGGCACGCCGCAGGCGTGACGGAGAGGGAATGTCATTCGGCCGCTTGCATATAATTTTCTATTGGTGGACATGAACACACAAGATTTCTGTCGCCAAACACGTTATCCACCCGCGCCACGGGGGGCCAGTATTTGTCGTTGGGATATCCGGCGAGCGGAAAATACGCCTGTTCACGCGAATAAGAATGTGTCCATTCCCCGAATAGAAGTTTGTGCGTGTGCGGAGCATTTTTGAGCGGGTTATCCTGCTTGTCCGCGCGGCCTTCCTCGACAGCCTTGATCTCTCCGGCAATTGCAATCATCGCATCGCAGAAGCGGTCGAGCTCACGTTTGCATTCTGACTCGGTGGGTTCAATCATCAAGGTGTCGGCCACGGGAAAGCTCATGGTGGGAGCGTGGAAACCGTAGTCGACCAATCGCTTGGCCACATCTTCCACACCAAGGCCCGTGCGCTCTTTCAACCAGCGCAGATCAATGATACATTCATGCGCCACGTAACCGCCGGGGCCGGTGTAGAGCACGGGGAAATGCGGCGACAATCGCTTGGCCATGTAATTCGCATTCAGAATGGCCATGATCGTCGCCTTGCGCAGCCCCTCACCACCCATCATGGCGATATACATCCAGGAGATCGGCAGAATGCTGGCGGAACCCCAGGGCGCTGCCGAGACGGCACCCTGATCACCATCGCGGCCCGCTGCGGGGTTGACACCGTTGACCACGGCATGACCGGGCAGGAAAGGTGCAAGGTGTGCGCGAACGCCAATCGGCCCCATGCCAGGACCACCACCGCCATGGGGAATGCAGAAGGTCTTGTGCAGGTTCATGTGACACACATCCGCACCGAGTTCGGCAGGCCGCATGAGGCCCACCTGGGCGTTGAGGTTTGCGCCATCAAGATAGACCTGTCCGCCGTTGGAGTGGATGATGGCACAGATATCGATAATGGATTCTTCAAACACGCCGTGGGTTGAAGGATAGGTGATCATCAGGGCCGCGAGACTGGCTGCATGCTGTTTGGCTTTCACTTCCAGATCGTTCACATCGACATTGCCGTTTGCATCGCAACCAACAATCACAATCTGCATGCCGGCCATGGCTGCGGATGCAGGGTTAGTGCCGTGGGCTGAGACGGGGATGAGGCAGATGTTGCGGTGATTGTCGCTGCGGGATTCATGATAGCGCCTGATGGCGAGGAGGCCGGCATATTCCCCTTGTGACCCTGCGTTGGGTTGCAGTGACACCGCGTCAAAGCCCGTGATTTCCGCCAGCATTTCCTCAAGCTCTTCGAAGAGTTGCTGATAGCCTTGCGTCTGTTCCAAAGGTGCGAATGGATGCAACAGCGAAAAGTGCCGCCAGGTGATGGGGATCATTTCGCTGGTGGCATTCAGTTTCATGGTGCAGGAGCCAAGCGGGATCATGGCCTGGTCAAGTGCGAGATCCTTCGCCTGCAAGTGTCGCATGTAGCGCAGCATTTCGGTCTCGGAATGATAACGCGAGAACACCGGGTGCGTGAGAAAACTTGACGTGCGTAGCAGTGCCTTTGGCAATGCCGGCCCGACCGATGCGTCCACCACATCCAGATCGGTGTGGACGGCATCAGACTTGAATACCGAGAGCAATGTGTTGACTTCCTTGCGGCGCGTGGTCTGGTCGAAGGCAATGCCAATGTGATTGGCATCGACGAAGCGCAGATTGATTTTCTTCTCTTTGGCCTTGGCCCAGAGCATGTGGGCGCGACCCGGCACATGCAGAGTTACTGTGTCAAAGAAGTGTTTCGTTTTCACCGTCACGCCTAGGTCAGTCACCGCCTTTACAAAAATCTGCATCAAGCGCTGGGTGCGAGCAGCGGATTTGGCAATGCCCTTGGGGCCATTGTAAACCGCGAACATCGAAGCCGTGATGGCCAGCAACACTTGTGCCGTGCAGATGTTGCTTGTCGCCTTTTCACGGCGGATATGTTGTTCTCGGGTTTGCAGCGCCATGCGCAATGCGCGATTTCCCTGGGCATCCACCGATACACCAATCAAGCGACCGGGCATGACGCGCTTGTGCTCGTCCTTGGTCGCAAAGAAGGCCGCGTGGGGCCCGCCGTAGCCCATGGGCACGCCGAAGCGTTGTGCCGAACCAATGGCCACATCGGCACCGAGTTCGCCCGGTGGTGTGAGCAAGGCCAGCGCCAGCAAGTCCGTGGCCATGATCGAAAGCGCGCCTGCGGAATTGAGTTTTGCAATGACGTTGCGGAAGTCGTGCACCTCGCCGGATGAACCGGGATAGGACAGCAATGCGGCGAATACTTTTGTCGCGTCAAGGTCCTTCAGGGGATCACCGATCTTGACGTCTATTCCGAAACCCTTGGCACGGGTTTCGATGACGCTGATGGTTTGCGGGTGGGTGTCGGAGTCGACGAAAAATGTGTTGGCCGTGGATTTTGAAACACGTCTCGCGAGCCCCATGGCTTCTCCTGCAGCAGTGGCTTCATCCAGCAGCGAGCCATTGGCAATATCGAGGCCTGTGAGGTCCATGACCATTTGCTGATAGTTGAGCAAGGCTTCAAGACGGCCTTGGCTGACTTCCGCTTGATAGGGTGTGTAAGCTGTGTACCAACCGGGGTTTTCGAGAATATTGCGCAGGATGACCTTGGGCGTCACCGTTCCATAGTAGCCCATGCCGATCATGGAGGTGAACACCTCGTTGCGCTCAGCGGCCTTGCGCAGATAGGACAGTGCGGTGCGCTCGGCCATGGCGGGTTTCAGATCAAGTCTGCGTTTCGAGCGGATTTTTTCGGGCACCACTTTTGCAATGAAGTCCTCGAGATTTGCTGCACCCATCACACGCAACATGTCACGTGTCTCGACATCATCGGGGCCGATGTGGCGCGAGATGAAATTGGCACCGGGTTCAAGGTCTTTGAGAGAGAGCGTCATGCTTATCCCACCAACTTGTCGTAGGCGGCCTTGTCCATCATGCCATCAAGCTGCGATGGATCGGCAATTCTGATCTTCATGAACCAGGCCGCACCTTCCGCATCGTCATTGACCATTGCCGGATTGTCGGTGAGCTTGCTGTTCACCTCCACAATTTCACCGGTGATCGGCGCATAGACATCGCTTGCGGCCTTCACACTTTCAACAACGGCAGCGTCCTTGCCTTGCTCCACTGTCTTGCCAACGGCGGGCAGATCAACAAACACCACATCGCCCAACTGTTGCTGGGCGTGTTCGGTAATGCCGACGGTGGCGATGTCGCCATCAACGGAGAGCCATTCGTGTTCGGTGGTGTATTTTTTCATGGGTAGGGTTTCCTTCATCGCTTGAACTGGTTCGGCACGAACGGCAACTTCACCACCTTTGCTGGCAGCGCCTTGTCGCGCACCAGCAACAACAAGGGTGTACCTTCGTCCGTGTACTGAGTTTCCACATAGCCCATGGCCACGGGACCATTGACTGTCGGTCCGAAGCCGCCTGAGGTGATGTGGCCAATCGCGCGGCCTGCAGCATTCTGAATGATGGTCCCTTCGCGGGCTGGAGCGCGACCATCGGGCCTGATGCCGACGCGCATTCGTTTCGTGCCTGTAATGATCTCGTTCTGCACACGTGTCGAACCAATAAAACCGCCGTTTTCCCGGCGCTTTTTTGCGATGGACCACAGCAATCCCGCTTCATTGGGCGAGGTGGTTTCGTCGATATCGTGACCATAGAGGCACAAGCCAGCTTCCAGTCTGAGTGAGTCTCGTGCACCGAGGCCAACGGGTTTCACAGCATCGTTCGTCAGGAGAAGGTTCCAGACTTTTGCAGCCTCCTCGGAGCGCATTGAGATTTCAAAGCCATCTTCGCCGGTGTAACCAGCGCGCGAGACGTGGGCTTCGATGCCGCCGAGGGAAAGCCGCGCCGAGTGCATAAAGGCGATGTCTCTGGCATTCGAATCCAGAGCAGACAACACGCCTTCCGCCTTGGGGCCCTGCAGCGCCAGCAATGACAGACTGTCCCAGATTTTCAACTCCACGACATCAGGCAGGTTTGACAAGAGATGCGCATAGTCACCGAGTTTGCGTCCGGCATTCACCACGACATAAAACGAACCTTCAAGCCCTTTCCACGCCGAGCGCGTGATCATGAGGTCATCGAGAATGCCGCCCGCTTCGTTCAATAATTGCGAATAGCGCTGCTGGCCGGGCACGAGACTGCGCAAGTCAGCGGGCACGATTTTTTCCATGGCGGTGCATGCGGAGTCGAAATCCGACGCGACGACAGAGCATTGCCCCATGTGTGACACATCAAACAGACCCGCGTTCGCCCGCGTCCAGTTGTGCTCGGCCAGCACGCCTGCGGGATAGTGCACGGGCATCTCATCGCCGGCAAAGGGCACCATCTTCGCGCCGAGGCGAACGTGTTCGTCATACAGTGTTGTGCGGTGAAGGGTTTCGCTCACTGAATTCTCCTGACAAGGTGGTTCAAGCCCGCAACGCATTGCGAACTTGCCCCCTCTGTCAGGTACCTGAGAGTTTTCACCGACGTGTCACTCCGACACATGTCAGCTTTCTCCTTCGGTGAGCTGGCTCGTCGCCATCTGCTCTCCAGAGTTTGTTGCTCACCCACGCGGTCCTTTTGCCTGAGAGTTTCCGGGGCGGTTGCTCCTTCGGCGCTGGCAGGTCTGAGATCCGGCCAGACTCTCCCGCTGTGGGCGGTCGACGCTGCACAAACTAGGCTCAGGCGCAGTAAAGTCAAGTGCGGCAACTCAATGCCCTGATGTCCTGATAATGCAGGATCTCCGTGCCCTGCCCCGCTGTCTGAATGTTCTGCGCCATGGCTGCCCCCAAGTGTTCCACACGAATGCCGCGGAATTTTGTCAAGGGGCCGATCAAGAGTGGTGACAGCAAGGGCCAGAGTTTCAGCAACACGGCCTGGCTGACGCCATACCTGTTGCTGGGCGTGATGATCATCGAGGGTTGAAAGGCACTGAAACGCTGAAAGCCCAAGCCTGCAATCGCGTCGCGCAACTCGCCTTTGGTCTTCAGATAGAAACTGCGGGACGTCGCGTCGGTACCCACCGAACTCAACAGCTCAAAGTGAGCAATGTTCGCTGTACGACATGCGCTGGCAAAGGCAAGCACGGCGGTTTTGTCAACGCGAATGAATTCTTCCCGACTGGTCTTGGATGGTTCTCCGACGCCGAAGGTGCAAATGGCAACGTCGTGGTCCTTGAGAAGGGCTGCATAGCTTGCTGGGCCGAACACATCGACGATGTGTTGGGTGATTTTGGAGTTCAGCGGAGTTGCTAAGGGGCGCCTCACAAGTACGGTGATGCGGGCAACGTCCGGCATAGTGAGAAGAGTTTCTAGAACTTCACCACCTACAGCACCAGTTGCACCGAAGATGACGATATTGAGGGGATTGGTCATGCCGCTTTCGATTGTGTTGACAGTACACGCTGCTTGGGTTTCGCACTCACCGTAATTGAGAGCGCATTTCCTGTCGCTGCCAATGCGTCAACCAAAGAACTCAATGTCGATTCATGTCTCACGTCGAGTGCACGATCTACCTGCGGCATGTGCCATTTAAGTTTCCGCGCCAATGCAGCTTTGCCAAGACTCTGATGCAACATGGCGTTCCACAATGCCACTTTTGCGGCAACCGCTGGCCGCAGTTCTGCATAATATCGCCCTGTCGCTTTCGGTTCTGGTATGACTTCACGATCTGTCATACGCGCCATCATCGCAGTTTCAATTGCATCGACAGCTTGCAGCTTCGCCTCGTCCAAGGTCTCACCAAAAGTAATGGCATCGGGTAAATCCGGCACCGTGACCAAAAAGCTATTGTTCGTATCTTTTCGAATTCGAATGGCATAACGCATGATCAGTCCTTAATCCCGAGCTGTTTCAGAATGGCTTTCCAGAGCCCGATTCCTATTTCTTTGGAGCCATGCATGGGCAAGACCGATCTCTTGTCATTCAGTCTGACAATCAAATGACTACCCTTGCCCGGCTCGAAGCGGCATCCTTTTGCTGCAAGATATCGCTTGGCCTGCTTGCTGTTCATGATACAACATAAATGTTGTGTGTTGACTTGACAACTCCAAACTTGACTTCGCGCCTTCCCACCGCCATTTCTGCCCCATGCCACACCCGCCCCTCAAAATCATGCTTGCCGCACCTCGTGGCTTTTGTGCCGGAGTCGTGCGTGCCATTGATATTGTAGAGCGTGCACTCGATCTTTACGGTGCTCCGGTTTATGTGCGACATGAGATTGTTCACAACAAGTTTGTCGTCGATAGCCTCAAGGCCAAGGGGGCTATTTTTGTCAAGGAGCTGGATGAGATTCCGTCTGGCGATCACCCTGTGGTGTTCTCGGCGCATGGCGTGCCCAAAGCGATCCCCGCCGAAGCCGAGCGCCGCCGGATGTTCCAATTGGATGCAACATGTCCGCTGGTGACGAAGGTGCACATGGAGGCCTTGCGGCATTTCAATCAGGGGCTTGAGATCATCCTCATCGGACACAGGAACCACCCAGAGGTGGTTGGCACGATGGGGCAATTGCCGCCGGGTGCCATCACGTTGATCGAAACGACGGAAGATGCCGAGGCCCTGCAGGTGAAGGATGAAAGCAAGCTGGCTTACGTCACCCAGACAACACTTTCCGTTGATGATACCCAGGGCGTGATCGTCGTGTTGCGTCGCCGATTCCCCGCCATTACGGGGCCGTTCAAGGAAGACATCTGCTACGCCACGACCAACCGGCAGGAGGCGGTGAAGACCATTGCTGATCAGATTGAACTGCTGCTGGTCGTCGGTGCGCCCAACTCGTCGAATTCCAGACGACTTGTTGAAGTTGGGTTGAAGAGCGGTTGTCCGCGCGGCGAGTTGGTGCAACGGGCTGCTGATCTGGATTGGACTTCACTGCAAGGCTTGAGTACCATTGGCCTCACGGCAGGTGCCTCCGCACCGGAAGTGCTGGTGAATGAAATCATCGATGCATTTCGTACGCATTACGATGTGACCGTGGAGAACGTTGTTCTGCGCGAGGAAAACGTGTCGTTCAAACTGCCACGTGAATTGCGCGACGTTCAACCCACGGCATGAAGGTTGTTGTTCACACAGATGGGGCTTGCTCCGGCAACCCCGGACCCGGCGGCTGGGGTGCCGTTCTTGACTACAACGGCACGCGCAAGGAATTGAACGGCGGCGCGGCTCTGACCACCAACAACCGTATGGAAATCCAGGCTGCGGTTGAAGCGCTGAATGCGTTGAAGCGGGCTTGCGATGTAGAGATGCATGTGGATTCACAATATGTGAAGGACGGCATTACCAAGTGGATTCATGGCTGGAAAAAAAACGGCTGGAAAACGGCTGACAAGAAGCCCGTGAAGAATGTGGAGCTGTGGCAGGCGCTGGATGAGGCGATCAAGCGCCACACAATTTCCTGGCACTGGGTGAAGGGACATGACGGGCACCCGGAGAATGAGCGGGCGGATGAATTGGCAAGGCTGGGGATGAAGCCGTTTAAGGGGTAGGAAGTCCCTCTCCGTCACGCGTTCCGCGTGCCACCTCTCCCGCAAGCGGGCGAGGTGGCATCGCGCCAGCGATGACGGAGAGGGAATTTTTTAGAGCTGTGCGAGGATTGTTGCAGAGCCGGATACGTTGACGCCGCTCTTTTCTTCAACGTTCAGCGTCTTTACCACGCCATCATCGACCAGCATGGAATAACGCCGTGAGCGCAGACCCATGCCTGCCACAGCAAGATCAATACTGAGGCCGATCGCCTTGGCGAAATCGCCGTTGCCATCGGCCAACATCAGCACCTTGTCATCGGCCACATTGGCCTTTGACCAGGCTTTCAGCACATGCACGTCATTCACGGCCAGACAGGCAATGGTATCAACGCCCTTGGCCTTGATGGCGTCGTGATCGATCAGATAACCCGGCAGATGCATGGCGTTGCAGGTCGGCGTGAAGGCTCCAGGCACGGCAAAGAGAACGACGCGCTTGCCTTTGAAAACGGCATCCGTTGTGAGTTTGACCGGGCCGTCGGGACCGGGTGAACTGAATTCGGCCTTGGGCAAATGGTCACCGATTGCGATGGTCATGAA
>JANNNG010000253.1:0-5610 GCA_031398425.1 Hyphomicrobiales bacterium
CCTGCTGATTTATCTTGATGCCCAGGCACAAGCCAAAGTCATTTCGCTGTTCCATTTTGCCCTGCGCAAAGGCGGTTTTCTGCTGTTGGGCAGTGCAGAAACCGCTGGCAATATCGAAGGTCGCTTTGAGATCGTTTCAAAACCTGTGCGTATTTACAAGAACATCGGGCGCGGGCCAGCAGGAGACATCAGCCTGAGCGTCGGAGACGTTACACGCACACCGACACGTGCAAATCAGGGCCAGTCCCCAACCAACCCCGCCGCATTGGCTGAGCTCTGCCGCCGACTGGTATTGGAAGGGTACGCGCCGGCTGCGGTGCTGATCAACCGGAAGAACGATTGCATCTTCTCCATGGGGCCAACGGAACGCTATTTGCGCGTCTCACCCGGCCACCCCACCCATGATCTGTTGGCAATGGTGTCGCCGGGTGTTCGCGCCAAACTCAAGCTCGCCATACTGGAAGTGACCGACAGCAAGCTGCGCAAGACTGTCGAAGGTTGCCGGATGCGCCGTGAGGGCAAAGATCATATCTTCTCGATTGATGTGCAGGCTGTATCAGGCGATGACCTCCTGTTGGTCTGCTTTATCGACACGGCAAAATCTGTCCTGAAAACCAGCCCGAAGGAAAAGCCGCAGGACTTGGCGCGTGTCGCTGAACTGGAGCTTGAGCTCCATGCGGCGCGGCAAGAACTGCAAAGTGCTGTGCGCGAGCTTGAAGTATCGGCAGAGGAACAAAAGGCAATCAACGAAGAGGCTTCGTCGGTCAATGAGGAATTTCAATCAACCAATGAAGAATTACTGACGTCAAAGGAGGAGTTGCAATCCCTGAATGAAGAACTGACGGCCCTCAACAGCCAGCTTCAGGAAACCCTGGAGCGCCAAAGATCAACCTCGGACGATCTGCAGAACATCCTTTACAGCACCAATGTTGCAACGCTGTTTCTCGACTTGCACCTCAACATCAGATTCTTCACGCCAGCCACAAAATCACTCTTCAATGTCATTCCCGGCGATGTCGGGCGGCCCCTGACTGATCTTCACTCATTGTCTGGCGACACGGCGCTGGTCACCGATGCTCAAACCGTCTTGCGAGACCAGAAAGCCATCGAACGTGAAATTGATACGGCAACGGGCATTTGGTTCATGCGTCGCATTTTGCCTTACAGGACCCATGGCGATGATGTTGAGGGCGTGGTCATCACATTCACTGATATCAGTGAACGCAAACGCATTCGCAAGGATATGGAACAAGCCCGGCTCGACGCCGAACAGGCCAATGCCGGAAAGTCGCGCTTTCTCGCCGTAGCCAGCCATGATTTGCGCCAACCATTGCAGACTTTGGCTCTCTTGCAGGGTCTGTTGGCTCGAGCAGTTGAGGGCGAAAAGGCGCATAAACTTGTGGCCCGTCTTGATGAAACCCTGAGCGCCATGACTGGCATGTTGAACACACTGCTCGATATCAACCAGATTGAAGCTGGCAATGTGCAACCCAATAAGTCGATGTTCAGTCTCAAGGATTTGCTGGACCGCCTGCGAAATGAATTCACCTATCAAGCGCAATCCCAGGGACTGTCATTGCGTGTGGTGTCAGGCGATTACATGGTCCACAGCGATCCGCGATTGTTGGAGCAGATGATCCGCAATCTGCTTTCGAACGCCATGAAGTATACGCCGAAAGGCAAAGTGCTGTTGGGCAGCCGCCGCCGCGCCGGGGTCGTAAGCATTGAAATCTGGGATACTGGAATAGGCATTGCCGACGATCAAACCCAAGCCATATTCAATGAATATCACCAGATTGGCAACACCGAACGAGCCCGGAGCCGGGGGTTGGGATTGGGACTTTCCATTGTTCAGCGCTTGGGAAATTTGCTTGGACACAGGATAAGCTTGCGATCAAAACCTGATAAGGGTTCGGTCTTCGAAATTGAAATTGTTCCGCCGGCAGAGCCTGCAGAACCCCTGCCCGAAACTCCAAGCGGTGTCGCGGATTACGACACGATCGGTCATACCCATCGCTGCGGAACACTGTTGATTGTGGAAGATGATCCAGACGTGCAAGCGTTGCTTGAACAAATCCTGAATGACGATGGCCATCACGTCGTGTCTGCTTTGGATGGCGCAGCGGCTATGGAATTGGTAGCGAAAGGGCTGATCAAACCCGACCTGGTCCTCACAGACTTCAATCTGCCCGGTGCGCTGAATGGCCTGCAACTGGCAGCTCAATTGCGCGAAAAGCTTGAAGCGCTACTTCCGGTAATCATCCTCACAGGCGACATTTCAACTGAAACACTGCGCGACATTTCATTTCAAAAGTGCGTGCAGCTTAACAAACCCGTGAAACTTTACGAGCTTACCCAAACCATTCAAAACCTGTTGCTCGCCGCACCCAGCAAGGTGCAGGCCGCAGCAGCGGCATCAAAGGCATTCGGTGTGTCCACGATTGTTATCGTCGACGACGATGCAAATGTTCGCGATACATTGCGTGCCGTACTCGAAGACGAGGGTTGGCAAGTCAAAACCTTTTCAAGCTGCGAAGCATTCTTGAAAGTGGGTCAACATGAAGATGATGCGTGCCTGCTGGTCGATGCCTACCTCCCCGGCATGAGCGGGCTTGAACTGTTGCAAAAACTTCGTGACTTCGGCAGCGCCCTTCCCGCCATCATGATGACCGGTAACAGCGATGTCGCAATTGCTGTCCAAGCCATGAAAACGGGTGCTTCGGACTTCATTGAAAAACCGGTAAGTGCAGGTGAACTTGTCGACAGCATCAAGCGGGCACTTGACCAATCAACCGATAAAAACAAACTTGCAGAGTGGCGCAAGATCGCCACCCGGCACATGGCAGGATTGACCTTACGGCAACGCCAGATCATGACCATGGTCTTGGATGGCCACCCCAGCAAGAACATTGCCACCGAACTGAACATCAGCCAACGAACGGTCGAAAACCATCGCGCATCGATCATGAAAAGAACAGGGGCAAAATCCCTGCCGGCACTTGCGAGGCTGGCACTTGCGGCATCGAACATCGCACCAGCCTCAACAGTTTGATCAAATGCACGAAGCTCCAAGCCCTCTTGCAATCAACAACGGCAACCAGCATTCAACGGCCCTGGCACTCGCAGCGATTCCGGCAACGGCGCTGATCTGTGGACTTGCCGCAATGGCATTTTCCCGATCCAATCTCGCAACCTGGATTTTTATGGCGGGCATTGTGCCGGTACTTCTCGCCTTGCTTTGGTCAGTTGTGAAAAGCCTGCGGCGTGGCGAATATGGTCTCGACATTATCGCGGCACTGTCCATGTTGGGTGCGCTCCTTGCAGGTGAGGCCCTTGCGGGTGTGGTAGTGGCGTTGATGTATTCTGGCGGAATGTTGCTGGAGGACTATGCACAAGGGCGGGCCATGCGTGAAATGACGGCCCTTCTGGGCCGCGTGGCCCGCACGGCACAGGCCTATCGCAATGGCAGTCTGCATGAAACGACAATTGAAATTTTAGTCCCCGGTGACAGGCTATTGATCCGTGCCGGAGAAGTGGTGCCGACTGACGGCACGGTGGAAAGTGGCTCTGTTCTGCTGGATGAATCCTCGCTCACAGGTGAAGCCTTGCCTGTGCGCCGCAACGCCGGTGAAGCCGTGGCAAGCGGTGTGGCCAATGGCGATGCGCCCTTTAATCTCGTTGTGACCAGAACCGCTGCCTTGAGCACCTATGCCGGTGTGGTGCGTCTGGTTGATGCCGCACGACTGTCAAAAGCCCCCATGGCCAGATTGGCAGACCGTTATGCCATGGGCTTTCTGGCTGTGACTTTGGTGTTGGCGGCTGCTGCCTGGTTTTTCTCTGATGATCCCAAGCGGGCGCTCGCGGTTCTGGTGGTGGCAACGCCTTGTCCGCTGATCCTGGCAGTGCCTGTTGCCATCGTGGCTGGCATGTCGCGGGCGGCAAAGCGCGGCCTTCTGATCAAGTCAGCACGCATCCTCGAATTGCTGCCCCAGATCAAGACGCTGTTGATCGACAAGACAGGCACGCTGACCGATGGCCAAGCCCACGTCAGTTGTGTGGAACCTCGACCGAGTTTTGATGACGTTGCATTGATCACCGCCGCAGCATCATTGGCCCAAGCCTCACAGCATGTGGTTTCGCAAGCCATGGTGGCCGAGGCCCGTGGTCGCGGTTTGCAGCTTGTCGCACCAACCGATGTTGTGGAATCCCCCGGAGATGGCGTGACCGGACGCGTTGATGGAAAGTTGGTGGTCATTGGCAGACCCGGCTTTGTGAATAAAAATCCGAAGTCAAAAGAGGCCTCCGCCGCCGTCGGTACAACCGTTCTGGCCGTCGCCATCAGCGGCAAATCAGCAGGCCGCATCGTATTCGAGGATCGCCTGCGCACCGATGCGCCAGAAACGCTCCGCGCACTGCGTGCTGGCGGTGTTACGCGTATTGTACTTCTGACAGGCGACCAGGCTGCCATTGCCAAACGAGCGGGCGACACGCTTGGCGTGGATCTCGTCATCGCTGAAGCAACACCAGCCGGAAAAGTGGAAGCCGTTAAGGCGGAGGCAAACAACGGCCCGGTCATGATGGTGGGTGACGGCATCAATGACGCGCCGGCCCTTGCCGCTGCTGACATTGGCGTCGCACTGGGTGCGCGTGGTGCCGCAGCGGCCTCGGAAGCCGCAGACATCGTGCTTCTCGTAGATCGCATTGACCGCGTCGTTGACGCCATGGCCATAGCCCGGCGCACGCGCGCCATTGCACTGCAAAGCGTGGTGGTCGGACTGTCGCTATCTTCGCTTGGAATGATTGCAGCAGCGCTCGGCTATCTGCCACCGCTGGCAGGTGCCCTTTCGCAAGAGGCCATCGATGTTGCTGTGATACTCAATGCGCTGAGAGCACTTGGACCCGGACGACCGGCTGCACCAGTAAACCCACACGCAAGTGAGCCAGCGCCCGCATGAAAGACCCCTATGAAACCTTGGGTGTAAAACGTGATGCGTCCACGGACGACATTCGCAAGGCCTATCGCCGCCTTGCCAAGAAATTGCACCCTGACCTCAATCCCGGCAACAAGGATTCCGAAGAGCGTTTCAAGAATGCATCACTTGCCAATGAATTGCTCTCCGATCCTGAGAAGCGCAAACGCTTCGACGCCGGCGAGATTGACGCATCAGGTGCAGAAAAACCGCGTGAGCGCTATTACAAGGACTACGCTGCTGAAGCGCCTGCCGCAAACAGTTACAACAATCGATCAGGCTATGCTGATTTTGGTGATACCGATGATCTGTTTGCGGAATTGTTTCGCCAGCAGGCACGGCAAGCCCGCAACGCACCGGGTGCCGATTTGCGCTACCGTCTGTCGGTCGACTTCCTTGATGCCGTTAACGGTGCCAGCAAACGCATCACCTTGCCTGATGGTGGAAGCCTTGATGTGAGCATCCCTGCGGGCATTCAGGAGGGACAGACGCTGCGCCTGCGTGGCAAGGGCGCTGCATCGGCTGGCGAGGGTATTGCAGGCGATGCTCTGGTGCAAATCTCAATTGCTCCCCACCGCTTTTTCACCCGCCATGGCGACGACATTCACGTGGAGCTGCCGATCACCCTTGCCGAAGCCGT
>JANNNG010000258.1:0-1838 GCA_031398425.1 Hyphomicrobiales bacterium
GCCGCGGCGCATATTTCCTTTTGCTACAATCTTTTTACGCATGAGCCCACACCCCAATTAGACGCTGCAAATCGCTATAGGAGTATGAAAAAAAGCGATTATTAATGAAGCCAGTTTGAAACCCTAAACCAAGCAGTTGATCCCTTTGCGCCTTGCTAAGGGCTGGCCTAAGCCGATTGTTCGGATGAGACGCGCAAATAGCGCTTACTAGGATCGTTGGCATAGATGCCCCACATAGCCTCAGACAAGCTGTGGCGTGTCCAGCACTGACCAACAAAGTCATGCTTGAAGCCATAGGCAAATGACTTGTCATCCAACATGCCACCTAGTTTAAACTGGAAATTCTCGAACTTGTCTTTCCAGTTGTGAACTTGGCTCAGAACATTCTGCTGTCTACTGAACAGCGAGAACACATGAGCTTCACTCATGATACAATACACGGGTTTGTCGAGTTCGTAGTCTTTGAGATTCAGAAAGTTCATCGGTATCGAATTCCTTGGCAGATATACAAACCAACACTCGGTTCCAAACGTGTTGCTGTCTACGAAAATTTCACATGCACTTGCCCAAAGAAAAGCAGGCCCGAAGGCCTGCCAGAAAAGTTGGGGAGGGAATGTTTACGTTGCAGGATGGAGCAACTCTGCCACGCTGTGCCACTTGTCGACAATTGCAATTCCACCACGGTTGGTGTGCGCCATCGGTGGGAAACGGAAATAAGCAGGCAACCAATCTGCATTCTGCTCACGGCCATTATCGCCGCGCATGATGTCCTTGATGATGCCCTTTTGCACCTTGGCGGGTTCGTGTCTGTTGCCCTCGGCAATGGCGGGTGAGCCAACATCTGACAACAATGCATTCACAACGTCTTTGCCGTTCAACAGGTCAAAGAAGGTGTCATCGGGACGCCAGTCATTGAGCGTGGCTCCAGTCACGGCTCCTGCCAGTTCGGCTGCGGCTGTTCCTGCGGCAAGGGTTTCGGCCATGGCCAATCCCAAGAGACGCAACACATCTTCGTCGGGGAGTTTGAGCAACTGGGCGAAGATGCTGGCCAAGCTGTAGTCGTCGCCATTGGGCCTGACCAAGCTGCCGCGATCATTTTCGAAGCCAAGCAAAGTCAACAGTTCCCTGCGGCGTTCTTCGAAGTACTGGCAAACTGGATTGGCAGCAAGGGAAGCCCCGATTTCTGGCTTTGCGGGTTTCATCGGTTCGGGCTTCACGTTCCACAGACTGGACCCCACAATCATGTGGGCAAACGTCAAACGCAAGGCCACTTGCGGATGGTTCAACAGTTCCAGCCGGATGCTGGCCAACCTGTGCAGTTCGACATAGTTCTGCATCGGTGCAGTGAGTTCCGGCTTGGCGGCTTTGGGTGTTTCGGTTTCGCCACGCTCCTGCTTCTCCCGCTTGCGGGCCTCATCGCGGGAGACATAGCCCTCGTGTATCTCCACTTCGCCGCGTTCAGAGACAGCAATCCAGACGGCTCCGCCCTTCTTTTTTGGCGCTTTCTGATACTCCCATTCATAGAAGCGAGTGCCGCGTGGCAGCACTTCGACACGGGTCCAGCCTTGGGCCAAATAGTCATCGCGCTTCGCCTGAATGGCAGCATCCTGCAAAGCCCAGAACCCATCGGGGTTGGCAAAGAACTTCTCTTCGCCAAACAGGTCGGTGATGATTTCGCCTTGGTATTGGCCAAGGTCAAACAATGCCACATTGGAGGGAATATTCTCGCCACCCAGCAGCCACTTCTTGAGCGTGTTGCCCCGTGGTGCATGTTGTTCCTCATCATCCCACAGGACCAGCCAGTCCTTCTGCTGTTGCTTGGTGGCAAGGGTCAATGC
>JANNNG010000268.1:0-3418 GCA_031398425.1 Hyphomicrobiales bacterium
CAACTACGCGTCCTATGCCTTCAGTTACAGTGCAGCCACTTCAACCTACACCGTCTATGGCGCCGACGGCAGCATCGACACAGTCACTGGCGTTGAAACCTTCCAGTTCGCTGATGGTGTGCGCGCACCACCGCAAACAGCAGGCGGCCCGCCGCAACGAAGCGCGTCCGTGACGAGCCTCACACCGTCGCAGAACGAAGGCAACAGTGGCTCGACCATCTACAATTTTGAAGTCCGCTTGAATGCCGCAGTCTTCTCGGCCCAGACCGTCAATTACACCGTTGCAGGTTCAGGAGCCGCTCCCGCCAACGCCGCAGATTTTACAGGCGTTCTGTCTGGTGCAGTGACATTTGCAGCTGGCGAAACCGTCAAGCGGATCAGTGTCTCCGTCGCAGGCGACACGGTGGCGGAAAGCAACGAAAATTTTTCCGTGACACTATCAGCCCCCACCAGCGGACTTTCTTTAGGCACAGCCTCCGCCGCTGCAACAATCGTGAATGACGACAGCTTCATCCGCAATGTGTCAATCGCGGCAACGACAGCATCAGCAAATGAAGGCAATGCGGGAACAACCGCGTTCACCTTCAATGTGAGCCTGGATGCAGCAGCGGTGTCGGCACAGAGTGTGAGGTACAACGTCGGTGGCTCCGGTGCAAACCCCACCGATAGCTTCGATTTTTCCGGGCTATTGAGCGGGACAGTGAGCTTTGCGGCAGGGGAATCATCCAAAGTCGTTACAGTTTTCGTCACTGGAGACAATTTGCTGGAATCTAACGAGACATTCAGCGTTGCATTGAGTTCAGCAAGTACCGGTTTGGCTATTCGAACATCGACTGCACAGGCAACGATATTGAATGACGATTCGGCCCCGGTCGGCGTTAATTTGACCGATGTTTATCGTAACCTTGTTCAAGCATCGCAAAGTTCGACCTATGCCACCTATACGGCTGCAAAAGTTCTCGACAATGATGTTTCGACATTCGATTGCACGCTGAATGGCGCTGATGAGTGGGTAAAAATTGATCTGTCGAAGAATTTTGAAGTGACGGCGGTAGAACTTACCAACCGGCTGGCCGGGGGTGATCGATTGAATGGTGCCGTGGTGAAGGCGCTCAACGAAGTCGGCACCGTCGTCTACACCTCCGCGCCGATTGCAAACGCGCAAGATGGTGAAAAATTCATATTCAAGCTGCCGCCAGGAACCGTTGCAGAAAGCATCATCGTCGACGGCGTTGCCGGACAGTACCTTAATCTTGCGGAGGTCAATGTCTTTGGCCTGCCGATCTCCGTCAATCTGACAGACACCTATCGCAACCAGGTCGTGGCCACACAAAGTTCTACCTATGCCAGCAGCTTTACCGCGTCGAAGCTTTTGGACAACGACGCTGTCACATTCAATTGCACGCAAAACGGGGCAAATGAGTGGGTGAAAATTGATCTGGGTGGCAACTTTGAACTGTCATTTGTCGACTTGATCAATCGCGCAGCCGGAGGTGCGCGCCTAGACGGAGCCACGATAAATATTCTCAATGCTGCTGGCACGGTGCTCTACACTTCCAATCCTGTTGTTGGCGCAAGTGACGGACAACATCTCACTTTCGACATTCCAGATGGAATTGTGGCTAGAAGCGTTGTAATAGATGGGGCGCCAGGGCAATACATCAACGTGGCAGAAGTTGATATTTTCGGCATCGTATGAACGCAACTCTACTGTCACAGATTGTTGGCTGATTTCATCAACTGGCGTTTTAGTCAGCGCTTTTTGATATGACCGCGCCACACATATAAACAAACACGTTTGATGCAAAGCCTGGCACAGCTTTGAGGGCACTTGTCCTCATTGCGTACTTGACGGAACCCTTTGCGTTGCCTGCCAAAAACACTTCCAACTCCCGGTCATGTGGAAAAACACGAAAGCCTTCAATTTTTGCGCCAGATGTGGCGAGCAGATTGCGAAACGAGTTAGGGGTATAAAAATTGATATGTCCGTGCGGGCCGGAAACCTCTATGGCACGTTTGAGGCGAAATGTCAGTTCAAGTGGGACCTCGACGTAGACGCGTTTTGCAACTCTGAGGATTTCATGGATGAAAGCGCGCTCATGCTCGACATGTTCAATCACATGAATTCCAAGCGCAAAATCAAAACTGTTGTCGGGATAAGGTATTTTATAACCGTCGAAGAGAAGTGCCTCTTTCAGTCGAGGTATTTTCCTGGCCAGTATTTGATCGACTCCTGACTTGGATATATCAACCGCACAATAGCTTGTGCCCAGTTCCCTGGCATTCATTTCTACCAAAACAGCGCCGTCTCCAGACCCCACATCCAAAACACTCGCGCGTTTCAGGTCATTGCTTAATGCCGTGATATGGCCGACAGTTTGCCTGGCGGTAATCTCCCGTTTGCGAGCCACCGTTCCATCTGCGTAGTAGTCATCATACATCGATTTGAGTTTGTCTTCGACTTTCATCGACTTCCCTCCAACGCCATAGATTCATTTGTACTGGACTTCGTCACCATCATAAAGTTTACGGCGTCAAAGTCATGAACACGAGTATCCCATACTGCGTGTTCAAGATCAGTATTCACACTCAGTTCTCCACTGACTCGGTGTCCAACTTTCTGATTTCTCGCGCAGGATTCCCAGCGACAACGGTCCATGGCGGCACGTCCTTCGTGACCACAGAATCAGCTCCAATAACCGCACCCTCTCCAACGGTAACGCCGGCAAGCAACGTCGCACCGAATCCGATCCATACCTTGTCGGCGACCTTGATGGGCTTTATCACTATGTTTTTCCAGTCTTTGTCGCCCGTCTGCCAGTTTGTAACATCTTTCTTCCTGTCTTCAAAGACGAGGCTATGAGATTGGTGATCGACAATTGTCACTCCCCACGAAATCAGCACATCTGATCCGATGCTGATGCTCTCTGCTGAAATCAAACTGGACTTTCCAAAGAAAGTCCGATCACCAATTGCAATTCTCGCTCCCACACGATCCATGGCAATGCGGCCACAGAAGATACTGTCTTCACCGATTTGAAGAATCCCGTCTCGTCTTGGCGCAACGGCCATTGAGCGTATCTGGGTTCGCTTGCCTGTTACAAGCTTTGCACCTGCGCGCCAAAACTTTGCGCGAGCAATCCAGCTGAAGATATGTCCTGACAAAGACAATTTTGCCTATCGCTTTCCACATACAAAACTCACAAGCCTGCCGGGTCTGCGGTCTATGCGAGATGTGATCTTCAACACGGTTTCTAGTATAATGTCGGGTGCCATGGCCACTTTCGCCACTCTGGCCAGAGGCCCGAAGCGGCGGGCCAATTCGTGGCGGATGCTCACCTTCGTATAGGGCGCATAATTGATGACCGAGTCCAAAGGTCCGATTTCCTTTTCAATGACAAGCCCCGCATCGGTGAAA
>JANNNG010000278.1:0-4026 GCA_031398425.1 Hyphomicrobiales bacterium
CAGTGGCCGTCCTTCAACCATTGCAGCGCTTCGAGGCGTGTGCGGGCTGATCTTTGGCGCGCCGTGTTCGTTTTGCCAAAATCGATTGGAAGCATGAAGTGTGAAGCCTCAGGCGATTGGCAGAGCAGACTGTGGGTCATGATCTTCATGTCTGGTCGCACGCGGGTTATGATGTCCCCCAAAGCCAGCCCGTCGGCCACACCAAAGGGATGATTGGCAACGACGAGCAATGGTCCATGACGGGGAATCTCGGCGTGGGCCATCGGGTCAAAATCAAGTTTGATGTCGAGTGCGCGAATACCTGCGGTGAAAATGTTGTCCTTGGCCGGCCCCTTGGCCGACCATTCCAAATAACGCTTCTTAAGAAATTTTTCGCCTGACATCAACTCGATGGAACGGATGATGGCTTTCTTCAACAAAGGATCATCGCTTCGCGAATAGCTGAACCGAATGGGTTCTCGCAGAGCACTGTCCAGATTAGTAAAAGTCAGTTCTGCAGTAGATGAAATCGCTGGTGGCATTATGTGTTGTTCCGCATGGGTGTGTGAAGCAGGGGCCAAGATTCCGTGACGAGCAAATGACAAACTGTGGGTGTCGCAACAGTTGCCGCCCGTCTCAAGTCCATTTCACGTCAGTTCGAAAGCGCTGGGTTTTTGATGAGACTTGTTGAGAACACGCCGGATGTTGCGGTGTCGATGGTCACCTCAACAGCATGCATGTCCTTCTCGCCCGGCACTTGCAGGGACATGACGTTTGCTGCCTTGTTTGGAAACGGACGGCCATTGCTGTAAACATGACTGTCGCCATAAACCAGCAATACGGGTTTTCCAAATTTGGCGGCGTTCTCGATGATGGCGGTCCCAATGTTGCTGAAGCCCGAATGGCGCAGCCAGGTTTCATCGTTTGCGCTGTTCCAGTCGAACTCAAACATGTTGGCTTGCATGCCGATGACCACAGCCTTTGCGTCTTTGGCGTTTGCAAAACTGTCGTTCACCCAATTCACATTTGCGGCGTCACGCGCGAAGAATTCGGCGACGGCTTTCGGATCACGCACTTCGAAATTATTGTTCGAGCCCGGTACGTGCAGCGTGACGAAGGCCACGTCCCTGTGCATCAACATGGCATTCTCGGGATAGCCGTCAGCAGATTGTGATGTGACTTCAACTTTGACTTGACCAAAGGATTTGGTCGGCGTGCCGAAATAGTTTTTGCGGATGAAGGCCAGGCGCTCAATGGGATCAAACTTGCCCGCCTTTTCGCGGTGGCAATCGGTCCATTCATTGTCGCCAATCGAGTAGAGCAGAGGGGCAGAAAAGCTGTCGAGATAGAACAGTTGCTTTGAAAGGGCTTCGTCGGAGCAGGGAGTGGAACCGGACTTTGTATCGCCGACGTGGATGACGAGGTCTGGCTTCCTGGCATTGATAGCGCCGATCAGGGCTTCGTATTGCGGGTAGACTTCGTCTGGCTTGCCGTAAGCTGTGTCGCCCAAGGTGACGATGGTGAATGGTTCGGCGAGGGCCGTGGTGGCGGAAAGGGCGAGGATGATTGCTGTGAGCATGGATTTGAACATGGGATGCCTCATGATGATTCCGGTGAGACAAAGCTGATGCTGCGTTGTAACGGTTGGATGACGGGTTTCAGGCGTTGAAACCGTCTCCCCTCAAAACGCCCAGTTGAACCCACCCCGTGCCGTGTGTAGCACGTCACCGCCGCGGATTTCGGCGTCGTAGCTGATTGTGGCTTGCCAGTTGGTGGTGCCTGCCAGCGTGAGGCCTGCTCCTAAGATGCCGCCCATGCGTTTGGGTTCAAGGCCGGAGACGGCGAAGGGGGTGGCGGCGGGGACGCCTGCAAAGCTGGCGGTCAGGTCGCGGTTGTCGCCCAACACGTCATAGACAAGGCGTCCCCGCAGTTCCGGAGTGATGCTCATGCCGTCGCTCAGTTCCATGGTGCGGGCGAGGCGTGCGCCGATATAGGCTTTCAGCGCATCAGTGTTTTCAGCTTTGACGCTGAGACCCAAACCGCCGCCGCCGGATTCGGTGAAACCGTCCGTGTGCAGATGACTATAGACAAAGCCGCCTGTCGGTTCAAAGAAGGCGCTGTCGGAAATTGCGATGTGCCTTGAGGCTTCGAGGCCAAGGTTAAAACTGGCGGCATCATAGTTTGCTTTGGCGGGGGTGGGCAGCGTGACCAGACGTTTCGACTTGATGGTTTGGAAGCTGCCGGTGGCAGAACCGGTGATGGTCCAGTCGCCGGTATGCCACGACGCATAAAGCCCCGCTTTGAAAGCTTGCAAGTTGCCCTTGTCGCTGGTCACGTCCTGTTTTGAGTGAAGCGTGCTGTAACCAACAGCCACACCCGTCAACCAATCGCCACCCGCATGGTCAAGACCATAGGCGGAACTGAAGCCATCGGCGGCAAAACCAAAATTGCCTGATGTGCTGTCGAACGATGCATTGCGATAGGCGGATTTGCTCCAGGTGCTCCAGCCATCGCCAAGGCTGGCCTCCAAAGGCTCCCCACCAAGCCCCGCCGCGATGATACTACCGGAAGGCCCCGCACTGCGGCGACCCCTTGACAGCAACGTATCGGTAAAACCAAAACCATCATCGAGCAACCCAGTTTGGAATGTGGTATGAAGTTCACCACTGAGCCAGCCGAGGCCCGCAGCACTCAGGCTGTTGCTGGCTTGGAAGGTGTCAGTGAAGAGGCGATCAAAGTTGCTGATAATGTTGAGAACTACTGTACCCGGAGGGGCAAAATATGAACGCGTTCTGTTGAAGCCGACCAACACTGTGCCTGGGCCAAGTGTATCTTCGAACACAATCGTCAAATCGGTGCCATTGTATTGTCGGTCGATAAAAGTCAGCGTTGATGATCCGATCACTGGCGAGAGCGCGTTTCGAAGAGCGGTGCCGTTTGGCCCCGTCAGCAACACGTTGAGTTGATCCTGCACCGGTCCGGAACCGCCAACACCAGAGCCATCCGGCAGAATGACTGTGGTAATCGTGTCACGGTGCGTCGACGAAAGAGCAAGCTCATTATTCACCCCGGGCGATGGGGGTTGATCCGAGACACATTGCGATACGTCCGTTTCTGCAAACGAAATACAAACGCCCGACGGCAAGTTCGCATCAGGGACAATATCAGCCGAAGCCGTCACGACGAACATCGAAAGCGCCAAAGCCGATGCCGCCCCCTGCAATCTCCGCTTGATGCCCATCAGCCCGTCTCCCCAGAATCTCAAAGCGCCCCCGCTGGATTTTCGCTACTCGCTTTAACGACCCCATACAAGGCGGCGGGGGCAGGGGCGACATTCTTCCTCAACGACGCAAAGTTGACCAAATAAACTAAGTCTGTAAGTCTACTCCAATGAAAACGGTCAACATCCACTCCACGAAGCCAAGACCCACTTGTCACGCCTGCTCGAAGGCGTGGCTCAGGGCGAGTCATTTGTCATAGCCAAGTCTGGCAAGCCTGTGGCCAAGGTTGTGCCTATTTTCGAGAAGCCTCCACAACGTATTGGCTTCATGGAGGGGCAGTTTGAAGTGCCAGATGACATCGACTCGCCTTTCAAGAAGGACATCGAAGAGATGTTCTATGGCAAGGATCTCCCTGAATTAGTTCCGCCGCCACGCAAGTGAATCTGCTTCTTGATACGCATATTGTGCTTTGGGCAAGTGCAGCAAGGTCCAAGTTGCCTGTTGGTGCAGCGAAATTATTGGAGAAGGGCGAACATACTTTGTGGGAGAGCGCGGTCACATTCTGGGAAGTCGCGATCAAACGGTCATTGAACAAACCTGACTTTCACTTTGATGTAGCGCCGCTTCGTGTAGGTCTGCTCAGGAATGGGCACTTTGAATTGGCGATTGACGGGACGCCCACACTAGAACTAGCCAAATTGCCAATGTATCATACGGATCCGTTTGATCGATTGCTGGTTGCGCAAGCCAAAGCTGAAGGCATGATACTGTTAACTTCTGACCGAGAACTTTCAGTCTATGGCGAAAACGTTCAGTTCGTTTGAAT
>JANNNG010000326.1:0-3121 GCA_031398425.1 Hyphomicrobiales bacterium
CGAAAGGAAATTGCGAACATCTGAATATGCGTTGCGCCATGATGCATTCGGATAGGTCGCCTCAAGCGTCTGGGTGTCAAGATCAAAGACGATTGCATACATGCGCGATGGTCCTCCGATAGGCTTTTGCCGATTGTGTCCGATTCCAACTGAATGGATGTTCATGAAACTTCCTCACCAAGATCGATAGCAAAGCTATCAAAGTCTGAATCTTCCGGTTGAATACTGTTCGCCGCGTTCGACGCCAATGCTCCAGCATAGAGGATGGCTTCCAGAATGCCGTCCCGCTGCAGATAAGGAAAATCCTCAAGCATTTCGTCAATTGTTGTTCCCGAGCGGATTGGTCCGGCGATCATGCCAACAGTCACCCGCTTGCCACGAATGCAAGGCTTGCCACCCATGATGCCGGGCGTGCGGGTGATTCTAGGGAATTCAGGCATTTCCGGAACCCTTCTTTTTACTTCCTAAGTAGCTTCCAAAAAGTTTCGAAAACCAAAATCCGATAACACCGCATGAACCAACTGTAAGGATTACTATAGCGCTTCCCCAGAAAGTTCCAAGAAAGGGTCCGGCGTCTCCAGGATCTATTGCTTCGTTGAACGCGATTAACAAGCTCAAAGCGGTAATTGCAGTAAGCGTAATTCCAAAGAAACCCAACCAGTTGTAGCGTAGCGCGATCAAGGCGCCAGAGATGAAGAAGCTGAGAAATACCGCAACACTTACCGAGGTAAGAGACCCGTAAAGGTTGTCGCTTGCTTGCGGGTGAAAGTAAGTTGTGATTGCCCAGATGATCGCGACAACACCGAAGAAAGAAGCTACAATTTTCGCGTCGCTTCGAGCCATCAATACACCCGTGCCTTCGGCTTTATGTATTCGATATCCTTGCTCATCGTGTAGTCATGCACGGGACGATAGCCCATTGTCACTTTCTTCCTCTCCCCGTCAGTCCAGGCCAGTGAGTGTTTCATCCAGTTCTTGTCGTCGCGCTTGGGGAAGTCTTCGCGGGCGTGGGCTCCGCGGCTTTCTTTGCGGGCGGCGGCGCTGTCTACTGTTGTGGCGGCCTGGATTATGAGGTTGTCGAATTCGAGGGTCTCGATCAGGTCGCTGTTCCAGACCAGGGAGCGGTCTGTTACGGCGATGTCTTCTACGCCCTTCCAGATTTCGTTGATTTTTTTCGAGCCTGCTGCGAGGGTTTCGCCTGTTCTGAAGACGGCGGCGTCGTCTTGCATGGCTCTCTGCATTTGGGCGCGGAGTTTGGCTGTTGGAGTGCTGCCGGATGCGTAACGGAAGCCGTCCATTCTGGTGATGGCAGCTTCGCCTGCGTCGACGGGGAGATCGGCGTGGGTGCCGCCATTTTTCAGGAGTTCGACGCAGCGGAGGGCAGCGGCGCGGCCGAATACTACGAGGTCGATGAGGGAGTTGCTGCCCAAGCGGTTTGCGCCGTGGACTGAGACGCAGGCGGCTTCGCCGACGGCCATTAGTCCGTGTACGGTCTTTTCGTGGTCCTTTTTGTCGCCCGCAAGAACTTCGCCGTGATAGTTGGTGGGAATGCCGCCCATGTTGTAGTGGACGGTGGGCAGGATGGGGATGGGTTCTTTGGTGACATCCACGCCTGCAAAAATCTTGGCGCTTTCGGAAATGCCGGGCAGACGTTCGTGCAGGACTTTTGGATCGAGATGTTCGAGATGCAAATGAATGTGGTCTTTGTCCTTTCCCACACCCCTGCCCTCGCGGATTTCCAGTGTCATTGAACGTGAGACGACGTCGCGGGAGGCCAGGTCTTTTGCCGATGGCGCGTAGCGTTCCATGAAGCGCTCGCCTTCTGAATTGGTGATGTAGCCGCCTTCACCGCGCGCACCTTCGGTGATCAGGCAGCCTGCGCCGTAAATTCCTGTTGGATGGAATTGCACGAATTCCATATCCTGTGCGGGCAAGCCCGCCCTGAGCGCCATGGCCGTGCCGTCACCTGTGCAGGTGTGGGCTGATGTGGCAGAAAAATACGCGCGGCCATAGCCGCCTGTTGCGAGAATGGTTTGATGGGCGCGGAAGCGGTGGATGGTGCCATCTTCCATATTGAGTGCCATGAGGCCACGGCAAGCGCCATTTTCCATGATCAGATCGAGTGCAAAGTATTCAATGAAGAAGGCGGTGTCGTATCTGAGCGATTGACCATAAAGCGTGTGCAGCATCGCGTGACCTGTGCGGTCGGCTGCGGCACAGGTGCGTTGTACGGGCGGGCCGTCACCCATGTTCATCATGTGGCCGCCAAAGGGGCGCTGGTAAATCTTGCCGTCTTCGGTGCGCGAGAACGGCATGCCGAAATGTTCGAGTTCGTAAACCGCTGTTGGTGCGTTGCGGACGAGATATTCAATGGCATCCTGGTCGCCGAGCCAGTCGGCACCTTTCACGGTGTCGTACATGTGCCAGCGCCAATCATCAGCGCCCATGTTGGCAAGCGACGCGGCGATGCCGCCTTGAGCAGCCACAGTGTGGGAACGGGTGGGAAAGACTTTTGAGATGCAGGCGGTTTTCAATCCGGCTTGTGATGCGCCGAGGGCTGCGCGAAGGCCAGAGCCGCCAGCGCCGACGACAACGACATCGAAAGTGTGATCGGTGATAGGGTAAGCGCGGCCACCTACGTTGAATGTGTTTGGGGCTTTTCTCGTTTCCACGGCGGCCATCAGAGTCCAAAACCCATTTTCAGAATTGCGAGTGCTCCCGTCAACGCGAGGGCTGCGACGAAGAATGTGTTGAGCAGAAGTGCTGCGAGTTTGCGGCCTTCACTATGCACGTAGTCTTCAATGACGACCTGCAGGCCCAGGCGCATGTGCCACATGATAGAAGCGAGGGCGAGGAGCAGCGTCAAGGTAACGAAGGGATTTTTAACGCTCCCGACAACGTCAGCGCGGGTGCCGCCCAGATGCGAGATGATGAAATAAATCAGGAACAGCACCAGCGGCACGTTGGCAAGTGCTGTCACGCGTTGTTGCCAGAAATGTTCGGTGCCGGATTTGGCACTGCCCAGGCCACGGGCTTTTTTCAATGGCGTCTTGAACTCGCTCATGGCTTCACTCCATAAGCGACGACCCAGAGCAGGATCGTGAGAACGATGGAGCCCACC
>JANNNG010000083.1:0-26923 GCA_031398425.1 Hyphomicrobiales bacterium
GCTGGGGTCGCGGTATTCGATCATCAGACCTTTGCGGAACTGGGATGAATATTTTGTCACGACTGCCGCGTATTTCTCATTCAGCACGGCGGTTTCGGCTTGTTTGCGGGTGGGATATTGCACCTGTGGTTTTTTCGGTTCGATCTTGCGGCGACCGCAGAAAGCCAGAACCTGCATGCCGTCTTGACTGCGCATCGGACCGATGGCGCGACCAGGACTGGTCTTGTCGAGGGTTGCTTTCAATTGGGCCGGCAGTTTGCGGCCATCGGCTTCGATGCGTTTTCCCACGCGCACATTGAAGATGCCGTTGGCTGCGGCACGGGCCGACTTGCAGCCCTTGAAGTTCGACAGATACTGATTGGCTTCGATGGCGCGCGATTGCAGGACTTCGTTGGTGATCTCGCCTTCGACAGGAAATGTGATTTCCTGGATTTCATAGACAGTGACTGTTTGCATGCGAGGGTCCGCCATATACTTGCGCACCTTGCCGTCTATCTCGGCTTTGTAGCCATTGAGTTTACGATCCACTTCGGCTGGTGTTGCCTCTACCGACACTTTGTATTTGCCGCGGAGAATGCGGCCAAAGGCAATCTGGCCGGCAAGGTATTGCCGCATGGCCGTCATCGAGACACCTTGCGCGCGGAGTTTTGCTTGCAGGCCCTTCTCATCAGTTTTCAAACCTGAGGCGACTTCACCGAGCCTGGCGTCGATTTCTTTTTCGCTGGCTTCGGCCTTGTATTTTTTAGCTTCTTCGACCTTGGCGATATCATCAATCAGTTCGTTGAGTGCACGTTTGCGGCTGTCGCCGCCACCACCACCGCCTACGAGTTTCCAGAGATTGATACGCTGCGTGACGTCAAAACTGGTGATGGGGAGGTCGTTGACGGTGACGATGACTTTCTGGTCCTGGGCCAGTGCCACGGGCGCCGATGCGAAGAGAACTGCGCAAGCGAGAATGCTGAAACGTTTCATGGCAACAGGTCAGAACTTCGAAGACACACTGGAGCCGCCAAGCGTTGCCAGATCAATTGACAGCATGACACGATGGTCTTTCTGTTCTGCGGCACTGTTCTTGGTTCCGGAATAGGCAAGTTTTGCGTTCATGCAATCACAATCAAATTCGAGGCCAATGGTTTGCTTGGCGAGAAAACTGTTCTCGATATCGTAGCGTGCACCGCCGAAGAGATACCACCCTTCAGTCAAAGCGACGCGGGCGTCGGCTTCAGCCCATCGCTCGTCCTTCAAGCGGCCATAGGCTGGTTCGGCTGCGATACTGAGATAGCCAGCATTGATGGAAAAGCTGTCAAAAGTGAGGCTGCCAAAGGCTTCCTGCCGGTTGATGGCGGAGAGGTCTTCCTCGGCGCGGATTTGATAGGACAGGGAGATGTTATCCCAGGGCTGGAAGGTGAGGGCGCCGACGAGATCAGATTTGGAGCCGTCGAGGCCGGAGCCGGTGACGAAGCTGTTCTTGCCCGCGATGTGGAAGCTTTCGCCAGCACTGGCTTTCAGGAAGCCGCCGTTGCTGCCGAGGAATGAATAGGTGACGCCGACGTTGGTGCGCACACCGCTTTCGTATTTGTCAAAGCCAGTGAAGCGATCTTCGAGGAAGAGCGAGGAATTATCAAAGTTCAGGGTGATGGCGTCTTCGTTGGAAATGTCGTCGGCGTTCTTCGCGTTGTCTGATGCAATGAACTGGAACACGGGCGAGATGATGCCCTGGCCATAGTCGAAGTTTGAAATCAGGGGAAAACGGGCGTCAAACCCGGCGGCGGGCAGTATACGCGTTGTGGTTTCCTGGGCGCGTTCACCGCCGAGGACAGTGGGGTCAGCGAGGTTGTTGGTCACGTAGATGTCGCTGCGCAGATTGGCGAAGGGTGTGAGCAGAATACCGGCGTCAGAGACGTAACGGCTTTTCCAGCGGAGGTCAGCCGTGGCGCGGGACTGGCTGGTGCCTTGTCTGGCTTCGGAGAAGGGAGTGCCTGAATCGTTGCGGGAGACGGAGTAGGCGGACCAGTTGACGCTGAGTTCACCGCCAATGATGGGCTGGTCGAAGAAATGTTCACCGTTGAGGTAGGGCAGCGCCGTTGGAAGGCTGTCTGCGTTGACGTCTGAATCAAGTGCTGTGAAGTGCAGGGCCTGGGCCGAGACGTAATCACGGTCCCACAGACCTTTCAGATAAATTTCGTTCTGGGCGATGTTTCGATTGTCGAAATCATAATCCGAGAGGAAGGATTGGTCGGACACGAGGGTACCATTCCAGCCCCAGGTCCAGTCATCGTTGATGGCGAAATCGCCTTTTGATTTCGCGGCCCCGCGCAACTTGCTGTTTTCGTCCGTGCGACCAGAGGAGAGTTCATAGACGCCGTAGCCGCGCAGATTGAACACACCGTTGGCCGTGCGCTGGCGATATTCCACATCGGCCACCGGGCCTTGATAGGCTGTAAAGCGGGGGCGGAAGGTCAGGTCCCTGTCGGGGGCGATGGCCCAGAAATAGGGGGTTTCGATGGCGGGCCCATATTCCCTGCCGTAGTGGAACCTGGGAACGAGCCAGCCTGTGCGACGTTTCACTGTTGGATCAGCCATGCGGAGATAGGGCAGGCCTGCCACCGTGACACCGCCGATCTTCAGGCGTGGGTTGATGTGAATGAGGTCGCGTTCCTGTTGCAGGTGAGTTGTTTCATCAGACACCAGCTCCCACACCGGATCGCCTGATCTGGTCTCGCAGTTTTTGCAGGCGGTGTAGCGGGCGTTTTCGAAGATGGTGATGCCGCCTTCGATGCGTCTTGCATAGGAGGCGGAGATTGTGACGTCGTTGGTGAGCAAGGCTTTCAACTGACGGGCGAAGCCTTGCTTGAACTTGTTGGTCAGCTCCAGTGTGGCGGCTTTCATCACATTGCCATTGGGTTCGCGCAACTCAACCGAGCCATTGGCGGTGAATTTGTCGGTGACTTCGCTGTAGGTCACGCGGGTGGCATTCAACGTGTAGGGGCCATAGGTGAGAATGACGCGACCGGTCGCCACGGCGATTTTCGTTTTGGGATCGTAAGTCAACAGGTCGGCAGTGAAATCAGCAGCGGTGCCGAGTGTGGGTTGTTGTGTGACTGGTTTGACGAAAGGCTTTTCCTTGATGGCAAGGGCCGGTGCTGCTGCGAGCAGGAAAGTGATGGTGGACAGCCCAAGCATAAGGCTGCGCTGGCCACGCATTTTCCCCCGCCGTCGCTGCTCCCGTGCGCTCCGCTTCAAGCAACCTCCCCGCTGATCACAAATCGTTACCAATCCTTAACGGGTTTCCCGCGCGTCGGGAAGACCCAACTTTGCTGGGAGTCGCTTGTTGAGAGTAAGGCCCCCTTCGGCCTTCGGCCACTTCCCCAATGAATTGGGGAAGGACTCGTGGGTAGTCCTTCCCCAACTTGTTAGGGAAATGGCCGAAGGCCGATGGGGGCCTTTAGTTGTTACATGCGTTGTCGGTGCCATGATCAGACCTTGCGGTCGTCTTGCGGCTGCATGATGGCCGCAGCAAACCATGGTTAATGCAGTGATAACAACGTTGCCGAAATGGCGGCTTGCGGTTATGCACGGGCTCGTTCAACCCACAGGACATTTCATGAAAATCAGCTTCGACAAGCCCATCGCTCCCAAATCCGGCGTTCTCGTCATTCTGCTGGAAGAAGGCGATTTGACCAAAGGGCATGCCAAGGCTCTGGATGAAGCAGGCAAGGGGCAATTGTCGCGGGCCATCAAAAGCGGGGCTTTTGAGGGCAAGAAGGAACAGGTGCTGGATGTGTTGGCGCCGGGCGGCGGCCTGGACCGGGTTATTCTCATGGGCTTGGGCAAGGTTGCTAATTTGCAACCGCGCGAAGTCGAACTGCTGGGCGGAGCCATGGTGGGGACCTTGCAGGGGGTAAAGGCCAAGGCGGCCGTTGTTGATGCAACGGCACTGGGCAGTGGTGAGCATACGGCAAGGCTGGCTTCGGGGGCACGGCTACGGCGTTACAGCTTTGATACTTACAAGACCAAGAAAGACAAGAAAGAACCGGGGTTGGAGGATTTGAAAATCCAGACCTCCGAATCAGCCTTGGCGAAGAAGGCCTTTGTGGCACTGGAAGCAGTGGCAGCGGGCAATCATGTGGCGCGGGATTTGGTGAATGAGCCTGCCAATGTTTTGACGCCCATTGAATTTGCCAAGCGAGCGATGGGCTTGAGCAAACTGGGCGTGAAGATTGAAGTGCTGACTCCGGCGCAGATGAAAAAGCTTGGCATGGGGGCGCTGCTGGGCGTGGCGCAAGGATCGCCGCATGAGGCGCGTCTCGTGGTTATGCGTTGGGAAGGTGGCAAGAAGGAAGTGAACCCTGTGGCCTTCATCGGCAAGGGGGTGACATTCGATACGGGAGGGGTGTCGATCAAGCCCGCTTCGGGCATGGAGGACATGAAAGGCGACATGGCGGGTGCGGCTTGTGTGGTTGGGCTGATGCATGCGCTGGCCAAACGCAAGGCAAAGGTAAATGTGGTTGGTGCAATTGGCTTGGTCGAGAATGCGATCGATGGTAATGCGCAGCGGCCGGGTGATGTTGTGAAGTCGATGTCAGGGCAGACCATTGCTGTGTTGAACACGGATGCCGAGGGCCGCCTCGTTCTGGCGGATGTGCTCTGGTATATTCAGGATCGCTTCAAGCCCAAATTCATGGTGAACCTGGCCACGCTGACGGGGGCCATTCTGGTGGCGCTAGGCAAGGAGCATGCCGGGCTGTTTTCCAATAACGATGAACTGTCGGCGCGGCTTGCGGAAGCAGGCCTTGCCACGGGTGAAAAAGTCTGGCGGCTGCCGTTGACGCCGGAATATGACAAGCTGATCGACCATGATGTGGCTGACATGAAAAACATTGGTGGACGGCTTGCGGGGTCCATCACGGCGGCGCAGTTTTTGCAGCGCTTTGTCAACAACACGCCGTGGGCGCATCTTGATGTGGCAGGCACCGCCATGGATGCGCCAAAGACGCCGATCAGCCAGAGCTGGGCCAATGGCTGGGGGGTGCGGCTGCTCAATCATCTGGTGGCGGCACACCACGAGGCGTGATGGCTGAGGTCTGGTTTTATCATCTTGAACGCAAACCGGTTGATGACGAGTTGCCGGGCCTTCTGCGACGCGGCCTTGAACGTGGTGTGCGCATGGCGGTTGTTGCGGCATCGGCGGAACGGGTGAAGGAATTTTCGCAGAAGCTATGGACGGTTGAAGACACGGCTTTTATTCCGCATGGCTATGAAGGCGAGCCCATGCCTGAGCAGCAGCCGATCTATCTTTCAGCAACGGGGGATATTCCCAATGGTGCGGCGTTCCGGTTTTATGTTGACGGAGCTGTGCCTCAAGATGTGTCGACGCTGCAACGGGCGAGCATCTTGTTTGATGGGCGCGATGAAGATGCGGTGGCGCAGGCGCGGGATTTGTGGCGCAGGTTCAAGGGCGAGGGAGTGGTGATCAAGTACTGGAAGCAGGATGAGGAAGGGCGGTGGAGGGATCAGGCTGGGGGATGAGTAAGGCCCCCATCGCCCTTCGGGTACTTCCCCAACGAGTTGGGGAAGGACTCGCGGATAGCTCTCCCCCAACTTGTTGGGGGAGTACCCCGAAGGGGGAGGGGGCCTTCGTTACTCGTGATAACCTTTCAGCACCTCGATCACCTCTGGTGCAAAGGTGCGGCTGCTGAGGGTCAGTTGTTTTCCTTCCTTGCGCAATTGCCCGATGATGGCCTTTCGCGTTTTGGGATGCAGGGCTTCGCCTGCGTTGTCCACCAGAATGCCGATTGCTTCCTCATCTTGGCGTTTCAGGGCGAGAAGGAAGTTAGTGGCGGCCTTGTCGGCATTGTAATACAGCGAGGTGCCGCCGTCGTAGAGTTGAGCGAGACTTGTGGGGGCGGTCGCGTCGCCTGCGTCAATGCCCTTGCGTAGCCAGTTGGCGCCGGCTTTTACATCGCGCTTGATGCCATCTCCGGTGGCGAGGCTGTAACCGTAGTTGTTCATACCAAGTCCGTTGCCGGCTTCAGCGGATTCACGGTAAAGTTCGATGGCTTTCTGTTTGTCTGGGGCCACGCCTTCGCCCTTGTCGTAATAAAAACCCAAACTGGCCATGGCCGCATAATCCTTGGCCTCTGCGGCCCTGGCGTACCACTTGACGGCTTCATCCACGTTTCTGGTGACGCCATCGCCCTTGTCCAACAGATTGGCGTAATTGCGCATGCCGACGGTGAAGCCCGCCTCTGCGGATTTGCGATAGAGTTCTGCCGCTTTTTCCGTGTCTTTGCCAACGCCCTGGCCGAGTTCGTAGACGAGGCCCAGATCGCTGATTGCTGCCGCACTGCCAGCGTCGGCGAGATACTTGAGATACTGTGCAGCAATCGAGTGTTCCGACGGCTGGACAAAGTCATCGGCGTAGAGTGCCTTCATGAGGTCGAGAGCCTCAACTGCGCCTGCGTTGCGGGCCTTGGTGAACCAGGTTGCGGCCAGTGGCTTGTCAACTGTGGTGCCTCTGCCTGTGGCATAGGCCTTGCCGACATCGACCATGGCGGTGGCCGAGCCTGCGTTGGCGGCCTTCAAGTACCAGCGTAGGCTTTCCTCGCGGTTGGGTGCCGCAAGGCCATCCGCGTCATAGATCAGTGCCAGGGCCAGCATGCCTGAAACATTGCCAGCACTTGCGGCTTTTTCGTAAAGGGAAACGGCTTTTTTTACATCCAACGCTGCGCCCTGACCGAACTGATGCATCAGACCTAGACTGGCCGTGGCCTGGGCGTTGCCGAGATCCGATGCTTTTTGCATGAACGCAGCGGCACGCAGATTGTCCGCCTTCACAGCTTTTCCGTCGAGGTAGTAATTGGCAATGCGCAGCATGGCCTCAGCGTCACCCGCGTTGGCGGCTTTCTCGTACCACTGGGCTGCAAGGCCCAGGTTCCGGGAAACGTCGATGCCGGTTTCGTAGATTGAGGCCAGGTTGCGCATGGCAATGGTGTTGTTGGCGGCGGCTGCCTTTTCATACCAGGACAAGGCCTTAGGCATGTCTCTGACAATACCGGACCCTGTGCTGTAGGCATAGCCCACATTCACCATGGAACTTGCGTTTCCGGCTTCCGCTGCCTGCAAATCCCACTTGAAAGCTGTTGCCGCGTCGGCTGGAACATCGGTTCCCGTTGCATACTTTTCAGCAAGATTGCGCATGGCGAAAACGTTGCCTGCGGCGGCTGCGGTTTCAAACAGCACAAGGGCTTTCTGGCCATCACGCACAACACCGGTGCCATAGTTGTACAACACACCAAGGCTATTGATGGCTTCATTGTCGCCGAGTTCCACGGCTTTCTGCATGAGTTTGAAACCGCGCGGCTCGTCCTTTGGAACGCCGTTGCCGTCAATGTAATTGTAAGCGAGGTTGCGATTGCCGATGGCGCTGTCCTTGGCAGCGGCCTGCTCATAGAGCGCGTTGGCTTGTGTCATGTCCTGTGGAATGCCGAGGCCCTTGGCGTAGAGCAAACCGAGGGCGACCATGGCGTCGGTATCGCCGAGATTTGCGGCTTTCTGGAACCAGAGTGCTGCGGCGGCGTGATCGGCGGGTCCGGCTGTGCCGTTGTTCAAATAGTTGGCAAGGTTGTACATGCCATCGACGGAACCAAGTTCAGCAGCGCGTTGGTAAAGGGCTTGGGCGTATGCCTTGTCGGCGGGTCCGCCATGGCCTTCGGCATGCATGATTGCAAGGCTGTTCAAGGCTTCGACGTCGCCAGCTGAGATCATACTGTCATAGAGTTCTCTTGCCGCGGCATAGTCTTGTGGAATGTCTTTTCCCAAGATCAGCATGCGGGCGAGAAAGCGTTGTGCTGTGAGGTTGCCAAGGTCGGCGGCGCGCTTGTAGAGTTCGGCGGCCTTTCTGCGATCAACGTCAACACCTCGACCGCTTTCAAAGGATGCGCCGATTTCCGTGATGGCATCGGTGTTTCCCATCGCCATGGCTTTTTCGAAATAGGCATTGGCCTTGGCGAAATCCTTTTTGGTGCCATCACCACGGCGGTACATGATGCCGCAATTCAGCATCGCCTTGACCACGCCTTTCTCCGCTGCCTGGCAGATCAAGGCGAAGGCCTTGAGCAAATCCTTCTCAACGCCGTTTCCTATGAGATAGGCATTGCCGGTACTGCTGATGGCAAGCGGCAGGCCTGCTTCGGCAGCCTTGGCGTAAAGGTTGAACCGCAGTTCCGCGTCCTGTTTTCCGGCCTCCAGGGCGCGGGCCGCATTGAACTTAATGCGCGGGTTGGTGGGGTTGGATTTGACGGCTGTAAGGCAGGCGGCAATGGCTGCTTCGGCATCGATTTTATCGAAAGCCACGCCGGGAGTATTGTTTGGTCTTGATGGGTCGTCAGGGCTGGCGGCGAGGCTATCGCAAACTGCTGCGTCCGCTGCATAGTCGGCCTTGGCCGAAGTACCATAAAGCGTCGTGCAAGCAACCAATGACAGGGCAATAAACTTCAATTTCATCGCGTACTCCGATGTCTAGCCCCGCCCAGAGTGTGGCGGGGATCAGAGTTTCCGTCAAGTGCCTGGCGGCGCAGTTTTACGCGGCAGGAGAACAGCGAGGCCCAGGGCCATGGAAAGCAGCGATGCGACAACTACGCCGACGCGCACTTGTGCTTCCAGCCCGGGATCGGTGAAGGCCAGGGAGCCGATGAACAGGCTCATGGTGAAGCCGATGCCTGCCAGGCAGGCAACGCCAGTGATGTCACGCCATGTCGCACCGTCCGGTCGTTTGGCAAGGCCGGTTAAATCCAGAACTCCCACGGTTAACAGAATGCCGACGGGTTTGCCGATCACCAGGCCCGCAACGATGCCCAGCGGAACGGATTGCGAGATGTTGGCCACGGAAAACCCATCCAACTGAATACCCGCGTTGGCAAATGCGAACAGGGGTAGAATGGCCCATTTCACATAGGGATGCAGTGTGTGTTCCAGTTCATGTAGGGGTGATGTGCCGTCGTTTCGCTTCAGTGGTATCAGCAGTCCCAAGGCCACGCCTGCGAGCGTTGCATGGACGCCCGACTTCAATACACAGAGCCAGAGCGTGAGGCCAACGAAGATGTAGGCAGCCTTGCGTCCGACATCGGAAAGATTCATGGCGAAAAGCACGGCGAGACAGACAGCGGCACCGGCCAGTGCAAGGGCAGACAGGTTTGCCGCGTAGAAAAGGGCGATGATGATGATCGCTGCAAGATCATCGAAAGTTGCAAGGGTCAACAAGAAAACCTTTAGTGAAAGGGGTACACGGTTTCCAGCGAGCGCCAGAGCGCCGAGTGCAAAAGCAATATCCGTTGCGGCAGGAATGGCCCAGCCGCCGATGGTGGCTGCATTGCCCCAGTTGAGCCAGGCATAAAGCCCTGAAGGCACGAGGATGCCGCCAAGGGCTGCGGATGCGGGCAACATGATTTGTGATGGCGTTGAGAGATGGCCTTCCAAGACTTCACGTTTGATTTCGAGGCCAACGAGGAAAAAGAAGATGGCCATCAGTCCGTCGTTGATGAAATGGTGCAGCGACTTTTCAAGTGTGAATACGCCAATGCCGATGCTGACGCGTTGTTCCAGCACAGCGTGATAGGTGCTGTTCAGGCCGACATTGACAAGAATGATGGCCATGAATGCAGCCAGAGCCAGCAGCAGGCCACCTGTCGCTTCGTGATCGATGAAGGTGCGAAGTCTTGGGGTGGCCTCAGAATTTTGCGGCGTTGACGACAAAGTGCACTCCGATGCTGGCGGCATAGCCCAGGGCTACGGCCCAGGTCCATTTGAGATGGCTGGAAAAGGTGTATCTGCCTTGGGCGATGCCCATCAGCGCCACGCCTGCGGCGGAACCGATGGACAGCATTGAACCACCCACACCTGCCGTCAAGGTGACCAGCAGCCATTGGCCGTGGCTCATCTGCGGATCCATTGTAAGAACGGCAAACATGATCGGGATGTTATCGACAATCGCCGAGAGAACGCCGATTGCGATGTTGGCAGCGGTGGGGCCCCACTGGGTGTAGAGATATTGGTTGGCGAGGCTGAGATAACCCAGCACACCCAGGCCTCCCACGGCGAAGATGATGCCGAAGAAGAACAGCAGCGTGTCCCATTCCACGCGCTCGATCTGCTTGAAGGAATTCAGCACCATGTCGGTGTTGTCGGCGCGCTTGCCTTTCTGCTGCAGGAAGTATGACCAGACTTGCATGTAACCGAGACCCAGCATCATTCCCAAGGCTGGTTGCAGGCCGAGGAAGTTTTTGAACGACACGGCTGTGGCAATCGTCAGTGCAAAGAGCACTATCACCCCGATGGCACCGGGTTTGAGTTGAACTCTTTCGTTCACTGCAGGGGCAGTTTCATTGGGCAGGGCAAAGTGCATGATGGCAGCGGGCACGAGCCAGTTGACGAGGGATGGCATGAAGAGGGCGAAGAACTCAAAAAAAGTGAGCTTGCCTTTTTGCCAAACCATCAGGGTTGTGATGTCGCCAAAGGGCGTGAAAGCTCCGCCCGCGTTGGCGGCGACCACGATGCTGATACAGGCAATGGCAACAAATTTTGGCGAGTTGGCACCGACCGCAAGGACCACGGAGCCCATGACCAAGGCCGTCGTCAAATTGTCGAGCACGCCGGAAAGGAAGAAGGCGGCAATGCCGGTGATCCAGAACAGTTGACGGTAGGACAAACCACGCGCCGTCATTTTTGCGCGCAACACTTCGAAGACGCGGCGCTCTTCGAGCGTATTCACGTAGGTGATGGCGACGAGGAGAAAGAGGAAGAGTTCGCCGTATTCATAGATGGTATGCTCGGCGGCGAGTTTGGCCACTTCCGGTGTGCCATGGGCAGTGTAGGCAAAGCCGATGAGCGCCCAGATCAGGCCTGCTGCAACGAGGACGGGTTTTGATTTTCGGAGGTGGATGGCTTCTTCGCAAACAACCAGAATATAGGCGAGAATGAAGATGAAGAGGGAGGCATAGCCGAACCAGGACTGGGTCAGGTCGAGGTCATGCATGTTCCAGTTCCTCGTTCAATTCGAGCCACTGATTTTCATTCTCTGCCAGATCTGCGGCGAGCTTGTTGCGCAGTCTGGCGTAATCAGTGGCCTTTTGGGCGGCATCCCGATACAGCATCGGATCGGCCAGGGCCTGATCGAGGATGCCGATTTTTTCCTGCAGTTTCAGCATGGTTGCGTTGAGATTCTGGATCATTTTCTGAAGGTTCTTGGCCGGCCGCACGATGCGCCTTTCGGGCGCTGGTGCTGGTGTTGCAGGCTTTGCTGGTTCGCGTCCGCGGCGACGCGAGAGGACCTGTTCGGCATAGTCATCAAGGTCGCCGTCAAAATTCTGGATCGTGGCGTTTTCCACCAGCAAAAGACGATCTGCACAGGTTTCGATGATGTGCCGGTCGTGGGCGATGAGGATGACTGCCCCCTCGTAATCGTTGATGGCGCGGATCAGCGCTTCTCTCGAATCCATATCGAGATGGTTGGTCGGTTCGTCCAGGATCAACACATGGGGGCCGTTGAAAGTCGCGAGCAAAAACAAGAGCCTCGCCTTCTCTCCTCCTGAAAGGGTTGAGCAGGGCGAGTCTGCCAAGGTACTGCCGAAACCTGCCGCACCCAGCCTTGCACGGCGTTCGGAAACGCTGCGGTCTGGCATCAGTTTGGTGATGTAGTCGAAGGGCGTGTAACCTTCGGCCAGTTCATCCATCTGATGCTGGGCGAAAAACCCCACGGTCATTTTGGGGGCGGTGACCATGGTCCCGCCTTGGGCCTTCAGTTTGCCGTTCAGCAACTTGGCGAAGGTGGATTTGCCGTTGCCGTTCGATCCCAGAATGGCGATGCGATCATCAGGGTCGATGCGGAGCGTGATGTTCCTGAGAATGGCTTTGCCGGGTGCATAGCCCACGGCCACCTTGTCCATATTGACGAGCGGTGGCGCCAACACTCTTTCCGGGCTTGGGAAACGGAAGGGTACCACACGATCGTCGACGATGTCGGCGATGGGTTCGAGTTTGGCCAATGCCTTCAGGCGGCTTTGGGCCTGACTTGCTTTCGAGGCCTTGTAGCGGAAGCGGTCAACATAGGCCTGCATATGGTCGCGTTGGTCCTGCTGCTTCTTGCGCAGCTTTACTGACAGCGCCTGCTTCTCGCGGCGCTGGCGATCAAAATTGTCGTAGTTGCCCTGGTAGAGTGTGAGTTTGGTCTGATCGAGGTGGACGATGCAGGTCACCACTTCATTGAGGAGGTCGCGGTCATGGCTGATCAGCACGATGGTGTGCGGGTAAGCCTTGAGAAAAGATGTGAGCCAGATTGTACCTTCATAATCGAGGTAGTTGGTAGGTTCATCCAGGAGCAAAACATCGGGCTGACCGAACAGGGCGGCCGCCAGCGCCACGCGCATACGCCAGCCGCCGGAGAGGGCAGAGCAGGGGCCTTCCGTTTGTTCTTCTGTGAAGCCCAAACCTGCGAGAATAGCTGACGCGCGGGCAGGGGCGGAGTGCGAGTTGATGTCAGCGAGGCGCATCTGGATTTCCGAAATGCGATGAGGGTCAGTTGCGGTTTCAGCCTCCGTAAGGAGTTCATCGCGTTCCACATCGCCTGCGAGAACGATGTCCAGCAGACTTTCGATTCCGCCCGGTGCTTCCTGTGCCACAGTGCCAACGCGGGCGTTGCGGGCCATGGATGTGGTGCCGGATTCTGACGCGAGTTCACCCAGCACGATCTTGAACAGGGTGGATTTGCCGATGCCATTCCGCCCCACCAAACCGGCGCGGTGGCCGGTTGGGATGGTGACAGAGGCGTCTTCGAGAAGAAGACGGCCGCCGATGCGGTAGGTGAGTCCTTGAACTTGCAACATGGTGCGGGCACATAGCCCTTATGACGCCTTGCAGCAAATCCATTGACTCCCGTCATGTTGCGTCGCACAAAGTCTGAGTGGCGCACCTCAGCGACCCAGGGTTTTGCATCGTGAATATTCAGACCACGCAGATTTTCGAAGACACGTCCTACATCGAAGGTCTGACGGACATGCTGCGCGACCTGTTGCGGCAGGTGATCAAACAGCGGGAGCCGGCGGTGCTGCCTATTCTGGACGATCCTGATGCGTCAGCGGGGATTCCTGACCATCTCGTGGAGCATGCACTGCAGGTTATCGGCATCTGGTTGCAATTGATGAATATCGCTGAAGAAAACGCCTCCATGCGCAATCGCCGCCAGATTGAGAAAGAAGGTGGACCCGATGAGGTGATTGGGTCTTTTGCCCATGCCCTGGCACAGGCGGCGAAAGCCGATGTTTCGCCTGAAGTGGTGGAGCAGGTTTTGCAACATCTTGATGTAGGACCTACAATCACGGCGCACCCGACGGAAGCGAAGCGTGTGACTGTTCTCGAAATTCACCGACGGATTTACTTGAAGCTCTATGAACTTGAAAGTCCGCGCTGGACTCCGCGGGAGCGGGATGCACTTCTTGCTTCCTTGAAAAACGAGATTGATCTGTTGTGGCTGACGGGCGAAGTTCGCTTGGAAAAGCCTACGGTTGAAAATGAAGTGGTGTGGGGTCTGCATTTTTTCCGGGAAACACTGTTTGATCGGACGCCCTCGCTGTGTGACACGCTGCAGGGGGCCGTGAACCGGCATTACCCCGAGATCAAAAGTTCTGTGCGGCCGCCTTTGCGTTATTCGTCGTGGATCGGTGGGGACCGCGACGGTAATCCGTTTGTGACCGTGGAGACCACGCGTCATGCCCTGGCGCAAAACCGCTTTGCTGCGATAGAACGATTGTCATTGCGATTGAATGATCTATCGCGCCTGATTTCCATCAGTGCTACGGAAATTCCATTTCTGGATGATTTCAAGGTCCTGCTTGCGGAACAATTGGAGTGGAGTGGTGCGGCGCAAAAGTTGATTGCCCGCAATCCGCACGAACCGTTCCGGCAATATTTTGGAGCGTTGAATGCGCGGCTAATGGCAACGAATGGCGAAGGAAATGCGAAACCCTTTGCGTCTGTGCGCGAATTCATTGCGCTGCTTTCGAGAGCCGAATCCGCTCTTGCCGACATGAAAATCGCGGGCATGGCGTCTGGCGTGGTGCGGCCTGTGCGCTGGGAGGCGGAGATATTCGGCTTCCGCACGGCTGCACTGGACTTGCGGCAGAACACAACAGTGGTTACTCGTGTGCTGCAAGAGATTTGGCAAAAACTCAACCCCGTGAATCCGGGTGCTGCCCCCGAACCAGGCTCTGCGGAGTGGACAGATTGGCTTTCCGCTGAACTGGACAAGCCCCTGGGTTTTCTCCCACGGTTTCAGAATATCTCGGATGAAACCAAGGAGTTATTGGGGCTTCTCGATCTGATACGCGAGACGCTGGATGGTCCTGACCCCGATGCCATTGGCGCGTTCATCCTGTCTATGACGCAGAGTGCTGACGATATACTCGGGCTCTATCTGCTGGCGAAATTCGCTGGCTTGTTTGCTGATCCGAATGCGCGTGAGACTTGCCGCATCAGGATTGTACCGCTGTTTGAAACCATCGAAGACCTGCGCGCAGGCCCCCACATCATGCGCAGTTTGTTGCAAAAACCGATGGTACGGAGTTCAGTGGCGGCCAACGGCGGCGCGCAGGAAATCATGCTTGGTTATTCCGATAGCAATAAGGATGGTGGTTTCTTCTGTGCGAGCTTTGAGCTGTTCGAGGCGCAGCGCAGCTTGATGCAGGCCGGGCGCGATTCCGGCGTTGCACTTCGGTTCTTCCATGGTCGCGGCGGGTCGGTGTCACGCGGTGGTGCGCCGACGGGCCGCGCCATTGCTGCACAGCCCATGGGATCCATCGGTGGCATGATGCGCGTGACTGAGCAAGGGGAAGTCGTATCGTTGAAGTTTGCCAATCGCGGCACGGCGCAGAACAATCTTGAAGTGTTGACGGCAAGTGTGTTGTTGCACACGCTTAAATCTCCCAAGGACCAGGAATTGAAACTCGTTCCAGAACACCAGAAGGCTGTGGAGGAAATTGCGCAGAAATCTTTCCGCGCCTATCGCAAGCTTGCGGAGGATCCGGGTCTGCTCAGCTATTTTCAGATGGCCAGCCCGGTTGAGGAACTGGCGCTGCTCAAAATTGGTTCACGGCCATCGCGGCGTTTCGGAGCCAAGGGACTGTCAGATTTGCGAGCGATCCCGTGGGTGTTTGCCTGGTCGCAGAACCGGCATTTGCTCACGGGATGGTATGGCCTGGGATATGCGCTGGATGATTTCCTTTCGGCCCGCGGGGATGATGGGTTGAAACTTTTGCGCGGCATGTTTCTCAAGTCACCGGGTTTTCGACTGGCCGTCGATGAGGTTGAAAAATCACTGTTCCTGGCGGACATGAATGTTGCTGAAAAATATGCAGCCCTTGTGACCAATCGCACTGATGCGGAGCGCTTGTTTGCACTCATCAAGCACGAACACACGCGCACGTCCAAAGTGATGCTGGAGTTGTCGGGTTCCAAAGTGTTGTGCGAACGCTTTCAGGGCTTCCGCCGCCGCTTTGACCGGGTGCGCCCCATGGTGGACCAGGCCAACCGCTGGCAGGTGCAATTGTTGCGACAGACGCGTGAACAGAAGGGCAGTGAAGCGTTGAACATGCCGCTGCTGGCGACGATGAATTGCGTGGCTTCCGGCTTGGGGTGGACGGGTTAAAGTTCCGGCACCAGCTTTTCAAGGTCCTTCACGGCGAGCCTTGCGCCCGTCATTTTGGGGTTGATGATCAGGGCCTCCTTGAAGGCGTTAAGCGCTTCGGCATTTTTTCCAAGCCGCTGGTAGATCATGCCGCGTCCTGACAGTGCGCCGAAATGCCGGGGTTCGAGATCCAGCGTGGTCACGATGTCTTTCAGCGAGTCATCCATGCGGCCCATAAGATAATAAAGCGTGGCGCGCTTGTTCCAGACTTCCGCGTAGCTGGGGGATGTCTTGATCATGGCACTCAACATTTGCTCAGCTGCAGCGAAGCCACCGACGTTCATGGTGGCGGTGGCCTTGGCAAGCTGTTCGTTTTCGGCGTCGGTGCCTGCATGCATCCAGGCATCCCAGATCAGTGGTTCAATACGCAACACTTGCGACCCGGTTGCAGGATCACGCAACTGCGCAAAGAGTTTGTCAAGTTCGGCTGGCAGCGGCCCGGCCAAGGCGAAACTACTGCCCAAGAACAGCACCAGCCAGACCAGCGAGCTTCGCAGTTTGATCATGCCAGCCATTACGGCACGAAACCGCGATCGGTTCCAATCAAATTGACGTGGAGTGCGTTTTCCGCTGAATCATCAGCATGGACAAAGCTTCCGCAAAACTTCTGCCCGCCCACGAGGCCATTCTGGACACGCTGATTGCCCTTGTGCATGCGGCGGGGCCGATTGCCGCGCAGACCGACAAGTATTTTACCAACACTTCGCGCATTGTTGCCACCCATGGCGACACGGAGGTGACGTTCGCCGTGTTCATGCGTCGGCGCGTGGTAGCCGCACTGGAACCGGCCATTCGACTGGCGCGGGCCCTGGTGCCAGGTGTCACGATCACGCGCTTTGTGGAGGAGGGTGAGGTTGTGCCCTCTGAAAGGAAGCTCATGGAAATCACGGGTTCCATGAAGGCACTTTCTGAAGTTGAAACACTGTTGCTGCAAAAAATCGGTTTCCCCTGTGTTTCTGCCAACAATGCCTATGAGATGTGTCTGGCCATGCCGGGATCAGCCTTCATGGATATGCATGCACGGCACGGGTCTGGCGCTGAAATGAACATTCTCGCGGCTTACGGTGCCATGGTGGGCAGCCGTGCAGCCCGGCACAAGAACCGGGGGGTCAAAGGCTTTGTGGGGTCATCGCAGGATTTGACGGCACCTTTGTTTGGCGCAAAGGCGGGCATTGGCACCATGCCGCATGCGCTTGTTGGCTACGCCAATGGCGATGTTCTCATCGCCATGAAAATGTTTGAAGCAACAATGCCTGAGGCCATGTCGCTGGTGGCGTTGGTGGATTACACGGGCGAGGAGATCAGCGACTCGCTGCGCTGTGCCCAATGGTTCTACGAGGAGGCGCGGCTGCAAGAAAAGGGCAAGACGTTTGGTGTGCGTCTCGACACCCATGGCGGGCGCTTTGCCGAAGGGCTCGACTATGAAGAGTCGGTTGATGTGGTGGGTGAGTGGCTCGGCGTGTCCGGTGAATACAACATCGTGGAGCAGGTGCTTGGTGGCCGTGCCTTTCAACTCGATCCATCAAATATTCTCGTCGACAAGGTGCGGCGCATCCTGTTCGGCAAGGGTGTTTCAACGGCATCTGCCATTCATGTACGCCGCGCTCTGGACAAAGCTGGTTACAAGGATGCGATGATCGTGGGGTCTTCCGGCTTTGATGCGCAGAAGTGTCAGATCATGGGGGCTGCGAAAGCGCCGCTTGACATGGTGGGCACGGGATCCTTCCTTCCTGCTACCTTGTCTGAGACCTATGCCACGGCTGACATCATCAGATACGGCGATCAAAAGCGGGTGAAAGTCGGGCGCGAATTCCTGTTCGATTAACACTAATTATTAGACATGTTTTGGAGACGTAAGGTCCAGCGCATTGAAAGAAAGTTGTAATCCGGATAAGACAGAAGCTTGCGGGGCCTGACAAAACTGGGGAGAATTTGATGAAGAAATTTCTGACGGCGGCCATGGCTTTTGCAGTCGCGGCATCTTTTGCAATTGTTCCCGCTGAGGCAGCCAAGCGCCAGAAGCGCAAGCGCGCACCCAGTGCGCCGGCCGTGGTTCAAGTGCATGTGGATATTTCATCACAGTCCATGAACGTGCGTGTCAACGGCTGGAACTATGGCAGCTGGCGCGTGTCGACCGGGCGGGCTGGCTATTATACTCCACGTGGTAATTTCAGTGTTAAGCGATTGGCACGCATGCACTATTCGCGTAAATACGACAATGCGCCAATGCCAAACTCGCTGTTTTTCCACGGCGGCTATGCCATCCACGGCACGAACTATGTCCGGCAACTCGGTCGCCCCGCCTCTCACGGTTGCGTGCGTCTGGCTCCGGGCAATGCTGCCGCACTCTACGCACTTGTGCAGCAACACGGGGCACGTCGCACCCGCATCACGCTCACGAACTAAAGCCATTGACGCTGTAGAGCGTGTTCATCATGTTGCTCTTTTTGCTGGAGAGACGACATGAAACGTGTGGCGATCATCACAGGCGGTGCACAGGGCATTGGTGCTGCCGTTGCCAAACAGTTTTTGCAGGATGGTTTTGCGGGTGTGGTTCTTGTGGCCCGCACGGCGTCTCGGCTGCAACAAGAAGCCGCTGCACTTTCCAAAATCGGAGCAGTTGAAACGCTTGCCGCAGATTTGCGCGCCGATGACACGCCAGACAAGGCTGTGGCGCTTGCGTTTGAACGATTTGGTCGGCTTGATGTTCTGGTAAATGCGGCTGGCAATACCGAGCGATGCAGCGTTGAAGATGTATCGGTTGACGCCTATCATCGGCTGTTTGATGTGAACGTGAAGGCACCGTTGTTCATGATGCAGAAATGTGCTGCTGCCATGAAGGCTGGCGGTGTCATCATCAACATCTCATCCATGCTTGCTTATGGCGGACCACCGGACATCGGCATCTATGCGGCCTCCAAGGCAGCGCTGGTGGGTTTGTCGAAGAACGCGGCGAACACGCTCAAGCGCCGTGGCATCCGCGTCAGTGTGATCAACCTCGGCTGGGCCAACACGGAAGGCGAGCATGCCTTGCAGACGGGTTTTCACAAGCAGCCGGAAAACTGGGCCGAGATTGCAGGCCGCAAGGTGCCGTTTGGGCGCCTGATTTCACCCGATGATATTGCGGGTACATGCGCCTATCTCGTATCACCCGCAGCGGCGATGATGACAGGGGCCGTCATTGACTATGAGCAGATGCCCGTTGGGACTTATGACTATCATCCGATGGTGGCGCGGGAGTAAGCTCAAAGTCCCCACCCCCGGCCCCTCCCCGCAAAGCGGGTAAGGGTGAAGAAACTGCCCTCAGCGTCCTTAATTCACATCCACCAAGCGAAGATAGGGCTTCACAGTCTTCCAGCCTTGCGGGAATTTTTCCTTGGCGGCGTCGTCTGAGATCGATGCGAGGATAATGGCCTGGTCGCCCACTTTCCAGTCGGCTGGTGTGGCTACGGATTTCGTCGCGGTCAATTGCAGTGAATCGACCACGCGCAGGATTTCATCGAAATTGCGGCCTGTGCTCATGGGGTAAGTCAGGATCAGCTTGATGCGCTTGTCTGGGCCGATCACGAACACATTGCGAACCGTGGCATTGTCGGCGGCTGTGCGGCCCTTGGCATCGCCTGATGCATTGGGATGAATCATGCCATAGAGCTTGGCCACGGTCATTTGACTGTCGCCGATCATGGGGTATTCGACGTCAGCACCTGTCACGTCCTTGATGTCGTTCTTCCAGCGCAGATGGTCATCCACGCTGTCAACGGAGATGCCAATGAGCTTCACACCGCGCTTCTGAAATTCGCCGGACTTCAACGCCATGGCACCCAGTTCGGTGGTGCATACGGGCGTGAAATCCTTGGGATGAGACACCATCACCACCCAACTGCCCTCGATGAAGTCATGGAACTTAATGCGGCCTTCCGTCGTGTCAGCTTCAAAATCAGGTGCGATATCGCCGAGTTGCAATGCCATGGTGTGCCTCCTTGTTCGTGTGGTCCAAGCAATATAGGCGCGGCATCGTTCGGAATAAAGAACAATTTTGATTGTATGGCGAACGACCGATTCACGCTGTTATCACAGGGCTTTGACTGGCATGTGAAAGGCTCAGCTGCGATGATCACGTCAGATTTCAGGGAGATATGCCATGTTCCGCCGTACATTTCTGGGCCTAGCTCTGCTAGCTGCAACCGCATCAGCCTGGGCGGGCGAGCCGCCGCAGTTTACCGACATCCTCCCGGGCGTGGCCCTGGGCGGTTATGATGCCACAAGTTACTTTTCGGGCAAGCCGCAAGAGGGTGATGCCGCCATCACCGAGAACTGGCAGGGAGCGACGTGGCGCTTTGCTTCAGCGGCTAATCGCGACCTGTTTGCCGCGTCGCCGGAAAAGTATGCACCCCAATATGGTGGCTATTGCGCCTATGCCGCTGCGAAGGGGTCGCTCGCTTCCGGTGACCCGCTGGCCTGGACTGTACATAACAAGAAACTCTATATCAATTACTCGAGTGGTGTGCGCAAAACCTGGGAAAAAGACATTGAAGGCTATGTGACAAAAGGTGACAAGAACTGGCCTGGACTTGCCGGACAGTGAGCCGTCCGGCCTAGGATTTGATTTTCTCGCCCTTGGGATCGTAAAACGCCTGCAGTTGCACGTCGGCTGCATGGCGCTTCCACGCGATCTCGATTTCCCATGAAGCGGACTCCAACCACTCTTTCGTCACACCTGCATCGCACTTCACATACGCCAAAGCCAGTGAACGGCCCACGCGGTGCCCCCAGGCCCCTGATGTGGTGGACCCAACCAGCACACCATCGCGATAGACCGGTTCTTCGTGATACATCATGGGCGCAGACTCGTTTGCGTCTTTCAGTGCCACGCAGACCAGACGTTTGGGCAAGACTTTCTTGCCGCGCAGAGGCAACAGGGCTTCGCGTCCAATAAATCCAAGCGGTTTGTCCCAGGCCACCGCAAAGCCCAGGCCCGCCTCAATCGGGTTGTCTTCATCGGCAATGTCGTGGCCCCAGTGGCGATAGGCCTTCTCCAGGCGAGCGTTGTTCATGGCATGCATACCTGCGGGGGCGAGGCCGAAGTCTTCACCCGCCTGCAAAAGCTTTTCCATCACGTGGCCTGCAAATTCTGCCGGGATGTAGAGCTCCCAACCCAATTCGCCCACATAGGTGATGCGCGAAGCACGCACACGGGCATATCCAATTTCAATTTCGCGCGATGTTGCAAAGGGGAAACTTGCATTTGAGAAGTCGTCGCCTGTCAATTTTTCAAGCAATGCACGGGACTTTGGCCCCATGACAGCGACCATGGGCAGGCCTGATGTTACGTCGGTTGCCACCACGTTCAGAGCTTCCGAGTTGCGTTTCAGCCATGCCATGTCACGGATCTGCGGTACTGCACCTGTGACCACCAGGAAGGACTGTTCGCCCAATCGCGTAACGGTCAAATCCGCCTCAATGCCTCCCCGCGCGTTCAGCCACTGGGTATAAACAATCCGACCCGCTTCAACGTCAATGTTATTGGCTGAGATGTGATTGAGTGCCTTCAGGGCATCGGCACCCTCAACGCGATACTTGGCGAAGGAATGTTGATCGAAGAACACCACATCGCTTTTCAATTTGTCGGCTTCATACTGCGCGCAGGGGAACCAGTTTTGCCGCCCATATGAATAGTCATAGGCGCGTTCCACGCCGGGTCTCACGTACCAATTTGGTCGTTCCCAGCCGTTGAGTTCGCCAAAGACCGCGCCGAGTTTATCTGTGTACTGATGAATGGCCGAGCGACGCACGCCCCGTGCTGTTTCCGCCTGACGATAGGGCCAGTGCATGGCGTAGAGCAAGCCCAGGGATTCTGTGACGCGTTCGCGCAGATAACTCGTGTTGGATTGAAACGGGTGAATGCGGCGGATGTCGATGCCGTTCACATCCATGGGCGGATGACCGTTCTTGATCCATTGCGACAGCACAAGGCCGGCCCCACCCGAACTTTGAATACCGATGGAGTTGAAGCCCGTGGCGACGAAGAGATTCCGAACTTCCGGCGCTTCACCGAGATAATATTTCACGTCGGGTGTGAAGCTTTCGGGGCCATTGAAGAACAACTGTATGCCCGCCGTTTCCAGCAGCGGCACCCGGTTGATGGCGTTGTTCAGAATGGGTTCGAAATGGTCCATGTCTTCGGGCAGGGTTACAAAGGCATGGTCCTCATCAATGCCGCCGCCGCCCCAGGGCTTGGCCTTGGGTTCAAACGCGCCCACCATCAGCTTGCCCGCATCTTCCTTGTAATAGGTGCATTCATCGGGCACGCGCACCACAGGCATGTTGCGGGGAAGCGCTGCGATGGGTTCCGAGACGATGTAGAAATGTTCACAGGCGTGCAGCGGAATTTGCACGCCAATGGATTTGCCCAAGTGCCGTGACCACAGACCAGATGCAATGACCACCTTGTCGGCGAGAATTGTTCCTTCCTCTGTTTCAACGCCAGTGGCCTTGCCCTTGTCGGTCAGAATGCGTGTGACCTTGCAATTCTCGAACACCTTGCCACCGCGCTGCCGTGCACCAGTGGCAAGAGCTTGCGTCACATCAATCGGGTTGACCTGACCGTCCTTCGGCAGGAACACCCCACCTTTGACGCTGTCCAGATTATAATGGGGAATGCGGCGCTTTATTTCATCCAGCGAGATCACTTCGACTTCGAGGCCAAAGTTCTTGGCCATCGAAGCGCCGCGCAACAGTTCCTCATAGCGGCCATCATTCAGCGCCAGCGAAATGGAGCCGTTCTGCTTGAAGCCAGTGGCCTGACCGGTTTCCTTTTCCAGGCCCTCAAACAGTCCGGCGGTGTATTTCGCCATCTCCGTCAGATTGCGCGTGGCCCGCAACTGCCCGACGAGACCCGCCGCATGCCACGTCGTGCCGGAGGTCAGTTGTTTCCGCTCCAGCACCACCACATTGGTGACGCCGATCTTGGTCAGGTGATAGGCGATGGAACAGCCCACGATGCCGCCTCCGACTATGACCACGTCGGCGCGTGGGGGCAGGCTGCGCTGGGCAGAATTCATGGGTTCGACTCCTGATTTTCAGAAAGCCTATCAGATCGCAGGCAAAGCCGCAGGTCCAACATCTTCACCTCTGATCGTATCAGTTGACCCCCATGTGGCAAAAGCCTTTGCGGGGCATTTCCATCTCCGCTAAGTAGCAGCTATAAATTCAGGGAAACAGAAACATGTACCGTGGTGATATTCAGCCCAAAGATGCCTATGAGCGTCTGCAGAAAAACGCGTCAGCGGTCTTGATCGACGTGCGCTCGCAGCCGGAATGGACTTTTGTGGGCGTGCCGCAGGTGGATCGTCTGATGCGCGTCTCATGGCAGGTCTATCCGCAGATGGATGTAAATGGGAAATTCGCCGATGAAGTGAAAGCCATGGGGCTTGGCGTTGATACCGAAATCATGTGCATCTGCCGCTCTGGTGCCCGGTCAGCTTCGGCTGCCACGGCCTTGTCCAATGCAGGCTTCACCAACTGCTGGAATGTGGCTGAGGGTTTCGAGGGCGACAAGAATGCACAGGGACGGCGCGGCCAGACCAATGGCTGGAAAGCCGCCAACCTGCCTTGGGCACAAAGCTGAGCAAGATGACCAAGAAGACTCGCACCAAAAATTCTCCCCAGTGGGGCGATGCTACCAAGCTTGTGCGCGGTGGGTTGGAACGCACGCCGTTCGGTGAAACCTCGGAGGCGCTGTATCTGAATTCCGGCTTTGTCTATGACGCACCTGAAACTGCGGAAGCACGATTTGCCGGCGGTGATGATGGCTACGTCTACGGCCGCTATGGTAACCCTACTGTGTCCATGTTCGAAGAACGCCTTGCCCTGCTCGAAGGGGCGGAAGCCTGCTATGGCGTCGCCTCTGGCATGGCCGCTGTTTATGGTGCTCTCGCATGCCAGCTCAAGACGGGTGATCATATTGTTGCGTCGAGGGCCCTGTTCGGCTCCTGCTATCAGATCATCACCAACATCCTGCCGCGATTCGGCATCACCTACACGCTGGTTGACGGCAATGACATGGACGCGTGGGAAGCTGCCTTCACCACCGACACCAAAGCCGTGTTCCTCGAAACCCCGTCGAACCCCACTTTGCAAATTGTCGACGTCGCAGCGGTAGGCGAACTTGCAAAAAAGCATCACGCCTGTTTCGTCGTCGACAATATCTTTGCAACGCCCATCTTGCAGAAGCCTCTTGAGATGGGTGCCGATGTCATTGTCTATTCCGGTACCAAGCACATGGACGGACAGGGCAGGGTGCTGGGGGGTGCCATTGTTTCGACAAAGCAATTCAAGGATGAGTTGCTGAAACCTTTCCTGCGCCACACTGGCCCATCACTGTCGCCGTTCAACGCGTGGGTGTTGCTGAAGGGTCTCGAGACGTTGAAACTGCGCGTGGAAGCGCAGAGTCAATCGGCAGAATCAATTGCCGAATATCTGTCGGCGATGAAGGATGTCTCTCGCGTGCTCTATCCCACCCTCGACGAACATCCCGGTTCCGACATCGCGAAACGGCAAATGAAAAGCGGCGGCACCATGGTGACGTTCGAAGTTGAAGGCGGCAAGAAAGCAGCCTTCGACGTGTTGCGCAACCTGCGCCTCATCGACATTTCCAACAACCTGGGCGACGCCAAATCCCTGATGACCCACCCTGCGTCAACTACCCATCGCAACATCGGCCCGGAAGCCCGCGCGATGATGGGGATCACCGATGGCATGCTGCGCTTGTCCGTGGGGCTGGAGGATGTGAAGGATATTCTGGATGACGTGAAGGCGGCGGTGCAGGGGTGAACTGATTACCCCGCCTTGCGTCCTACATGCTCCCGGAGTGCTGCGTTAATGCGGCTTTGATACCCGTCGCCCTGCTGCTTGAACCAATCCACCACGTCGGCATCGAGCCTCAGCGTGAGCTGCTGTTTGATGGGTCGATAAAACACTCCTCGCTTTGCGCCTGACCAGGCCAGTGCCTCCGGCGCATCGCTGGTGTCAATCTGGTTATCAGTCATCGCAGCCAACGCCTTCAAAGCAGTTTGTTGCCTCGTCGTCAAAACTTTAGAATGTTCCTTCTTCATAAGCTTTCCTTTCATGCGCCGTAGCTTTCCGTGCACTGATAATTCGACCGTCGATGCCCTCTTCGGGCGAGGTATGAACAACAAACAAAATCACCGTGCCAACAAGACCCACGGTCTGCCATCGTTCCTCGTCAGCAAAATCATCGATCCGGCTCAGCGCCAATGAGTCATCAAAAACCAATTCGGCCAAAGCAAAATCCAAACCATGCTTTCGCTGGTTCAATACGTTCTTCGCCTCGTTCCACGACCAAGTCATGTTGTAGCGTCAATTATGTAGCTATTTTATTGTAGTTTGTCAATTTGCAAGATGACCATTTTCTTCAGCCTGGTCAGCCACTAGGAACTGAAACGAAGTGTTTGGCAGTCGTTGAATAACCGAGCCAAATCCGCTGGAGCCTGTACTTCAATAGCAAATTCAGATTGAATACTAGGCCTGAAAAATCGAGCCCAAAAAAACAAGAATATAGCCCGACTTCAAAATTTGGAAGGCGTTTTTTCCGCCACGCAAAACGATTCCAGCGAAATTGGCCTCAGGTTGATTGTCAACCATCTGAACTGCAAATGCCGCTCCACCACTCATTCCATCAGGATCAAATGTCAAGTTTTCAAAAGGCTTAACCGATAACAACACCTCATCACTCGGTTGGCTATGAGGTAAGCAGGCAATCGAACGGCGGCATAGTCCCAGACGACTATTTTCATGAACTTCATAGACTTGATCAACTGAAGGGAATCCTACCAAAAGAATGGCGAGTATGTTCACATTCAAAGTGTCAGGAGGAGCTTTGGCAAAGTTGAAAAAACGCTTTTTGAGCTCAGGCCATTCGCAGGATGGTTCGGTGAAATCAAATGCGGCAATGTCGTAAGCATCTGTATCAGAGTTTGCGTTGATTCTTCGACATCCGCAGGATGTAATCAAATGACTTCCGGCGTCCGTAAGCATTGCAACGCGCGTTTCATCCACACCCTGCAACTGATGTTGGGTGGTCAGGAGGATTTCACGATCGCGAAATCGAATGCCAGTCGCGGAACCTACGAGTGATAACTTGAAGTCGTCATTGTCATTGGCAACCATCAAGTTGGACGTAAACTGTGAGAGAGTTTTCTCAATCGATCTGGCGGGAACAAACATGCTCCCAACTTCTACAGAATTTACCGATTGGTGGTCCGGAATTGTTAAATGCCGAAATCCCTCCATTTTTCTCACCCCAGTTCCAGCACAACAATTTCTGGCGGCATGCCGAAGCGGATGGGGGCGATTGAACAGCCCAAGCCGCCGGACACCACGAGGTGACGGCCGTTTTCGACGACGTGGCCGTAGGCGTAGCGGTTGCCGTAGCCAGAGGGCGTGACCGGAGAATAGCCGAACAGTCTCACTTGACCGCCGTGGGTGTGGCCGCTCAGGGTGAGGGAGACGCGGTCTGGAATTTCGGGGAACAGGTCGGGTTCATGGGCGAGGTGGATGATCGGAGCATCATCTGTGACTTGCGCCAGAGTTTCCGGCAACTTTGCGCGACTTTCGAAACGGCTGTGACCCTTGCGAATCGCGATCATGGAGTTGGTGCCAGACAGCCAGAAGGGCGATCCGTTTTGTACAAGGCGGACGGTGCGATTGTCCAAGACGGCAAGTCCTGCACCCTGAAAAACATGCTGGGCATGGGGCAGGCCGATGCCCATGATGCTCGCTTTGCGGTCTTCCCACCAGTCATGATTGCCCATGATGGCGAAAGTTCCCAGCGGTGCCGTCAAGGCTTTTGCCGCTGATGCGACATCTTCAAATTTTACGCGGCCTGTGCGGAAGGGATGACTTGCAACGTAGTCGCCCATCAGCAGATGCAGGTCTGGCTTTAACGCGTTCGCGGCTTCGACGATGCGCTGCCAGCGCAACAGCGGCATATGCGGTTCAATGCAGTGAAGGTCTGCCAGCATGACCACACGCAGTTTCAGACCCTTGGTCCAGCGCGGTGGCGTGAAGGCGTAGACGGTGGTGTTCAGGCGAAAGCCCGGCTCGATTGCGAGGGCGTAGGTGCCGGTCAACAGTCCGCCTGCGGACAATCTTGCCAGCCATTTGATGAAG
>JANNNG010000090.1:0-8653 GCA_031398425.1 Hyphomicrobiales bacterium
GCCTTCGTTCGAGGCTTTCAGATCACCATGCTTGAAAAAGACAACATGGGTGGTGTGCTGTCCCGTGACGGATTTGCAGACATTGCAATGGCACTCATGATTGTCGATCGGTTCGGCGTCCGAATAGACTGTTACATGTTCGCAGCCGCCTTGATACTTATGGTTTGCCATCTTGTATCCTCCCTATTTGGCATCGCCTATTGGCAAGCATCAGCGAGGCTACAGCAAGCTGACCTCAAAGTCCCATCAAATTCTGGCGTGCTTGGCCCCGTCTCACGGCACCGACTAACCAGCAGGCTTGAACAGGCGATACCATTATTTGCGTCACAGTGTGACACCGGAACCGGCCACACACTCGCGCACCCGGTATGGCTTAACCACAAAGGGAACCACAAAGGGGACGCTTCCCTTTAATTTCCCGTTCGTGACAATTTGGGCGGTTCTTACAATGACAGTACCACTATTCATCCCCAAAACCGTCACCCTAGCGAAGGCTGGCGTCCAGCCAAGCGGTTGAAGGAAAGCTGGATTCCGGCCTGCCTGTCTGTGTTGAAAATCGCCAGGGTTGACGGACCACGGATTGCGGCTACGTTTGTCACATGACAACGCATGCCGACTACGCCGCCGTCATAGACCAGTTTCCACAAGCCGCCGCTGAAGCAATCTGGCTGGGGGCCTTGCTCACGGTGCATTTTTCCGAGGGCGATGAAGCAAAGGAGGCGCGGCGCTTGCTGAACAGTCTTGAAGCCATTCGCGCCCGCACCCTTGAGGCCTCGCCCAGGCCCGTACACGCGTCCGGGAAAGCCATGGCACGTTCCAGTGATATTGAATCGTTGCGGCAGGCGCTGGTGCATGAGTACAAACTCAGGATTCTCTATAAAGACAAACGTGGCCAGGCCACGGAGCGTGTGGTTTGGCCGCTTGATACGGAACAGTATGGGCCGAATGGCGCAATGTTATGCTGGTGCGAAATACGCCAGGATTTTCGCCACTTTCGGTTTGATCGTGTGCAGAGAATGGATGTGATACTTGAAAGGACGCCTGCTCCTCGCATCGTGATGAAGGCTTTTGCGTCTATTGTGATGGAAGACGTCGACTACCTGTGAGTCTGCTTCAATAATGCGGTGGCTTCTGATTGGATGATGGTTGTTGTGTATCCATCGCTTCAAACTCTTCGCCCAGGCGCCGCAACTGCCGTTCCAGAGCATCCAGCTTTTTCCATTGCGCTGTTATGACATCGTTGAGGTCCGCGATAATCTGGTCCTGGTGGGCCATGCGGATTTCGAGGTCGTGAAGGCGGGTGTCGGGTGTGGTCATGATTTATTTTGTGCGCAGCACCCTGGCCGACCGACTTTGCGTTTCGATGTCGATGTAGCGTGCCAGCAGAGTCTCGAAGAGTTTTGGTGGCAGCATGCCAAATATGATGCTGTCAAGATTGCCATTTATGGCCGGTCGCAAATCTGGCCCGGGCCAGCGAAAGGCATTTGATTCGTTGAGAATTATCCATGAGCGGTCTTCATCAAGTCCTAAACGCTTTTTGATCTGAAACGGTATTTCGATTGCGGTTGAAGATTGGACCGGCGGAGTATGAGTCAGCAGGACAACCACCACCAACGGCCGGTCGCCACTGTCTTCAACGGCGAAAACGATTGCGCAAGGTCGATCTTTCAAACCCTCTTCGCGGCCTTTCAATGCTTCGCCACGCCACAAATAGGAATAACGGATAACCTGACCGGGAACAGGCTTTGGCCAACTCACGGCTGCCAGTCTTTCAATTCCTCATCAAGGTGCTCATAGCCCTCAGGCATCTTCGATTGCTTGACGAGTTCAAACAGGGCATCGGGCATTTCACCAACGCCATAGACCTTCCGGTCACGCCGCTGCAACCGCGCGAATTCCGAAGCTTCCACCAGCACGAAACGGTCCCTGCCGTTCTTCGTGATGGTGAGGGGTTCGGTCAGGGCCTTGTCGGCGAGGGTTCCGTAGTTCTTGATGAAATCGGCGGTCGAGACTTTCATGATGTGTGTGATCCCTGTGATATGTGTAATTCATATCATGTGTATATGTAACATGCACGTGAGCCTCAGGGGGCTGCGGCTTTGATGGCTGTCGTGCAGTCCGCCAGCTTGGCCTCGCCGCCCCATGCGTCAAATGCGGCTCTTGCTTCTGTTTCAATGTCAGAACCGTTTCGGGTGAAGCCCATCTCGTCCTTGAACACCACAAAGATGTTTTCGCGCACATCAGTGCCGCCAGTTTTCGGGTCGGGGTCCAGCCCCAATGCCTTACCCAAGGCAATGGATCCTTCGCCAAAGCCGTAATCCGGAGCCTGGTCAACGAAGACGGCGAAGGCGCGTTTGCCGGTGCGGGTGTTCAGTGCCAGGGCAAGGGCACCCTTATTGGCTTCGTAGTTGAAGGCGCGAATTTTCTGCGAGAGTGCAACATAGAGGATCTTATTGGCGTCGACGTATTTCTGCTGCTTGCGACAGTCGTCGATGGCGTCGTCCACCATTGAAGTCATGACAACATAGTAGCCAGGCGCAGGATCAGATTTCTTTTGCACGACGGGCTTGCCCTTTGGGCCGCAATCCTTGGCGTTGGTGGCCAGTGCCCACCAGTTGCCGGGCTGGCCGGCGTTGAACAGATTATCGAGAGCAACAGCGTCGTTGCGGTGATAGGCCTTGGGTGCGCCGTCAGCATCGATGAAGAATTGACCGAGAAATACGCGGCTGCCATCGGCCATGCCATAGGCGTGCTTGGGGGCTTTCTCGGTGTCGGGATTGGGTGGCACCGTCAGCGTTTCAGTGAAGCCGCAACCGGCAAAGGCCCATGATGTAGAAACGGCGATGATCAAAGCGGCGGTGACAAGCTTGTAAGGCCTCAGCATGTTGTTTAATTCTCCCGTTTTGCTACCCCGTCTCTGAAACCCTTAGCATGTCCCTGCCGCCACTTCATATCACCATCGGCCATAACGGCGGGCCACCTCTGGAGGGTGAGTTCAAGTGGGGCGAAGCTCCGATTGACAGGCATATGCCTGGAAGCGGGCACAAACAGAAGTGTGGAAGGCCATTCCCTATAACACCATGCTGCGCAGGGTGAAGCTGGCGGAGGCACTGGGCCTGACCTATGAAGAATACACGCTCGAAATATTGTTCAACGGGCGATACCTTCATACAGAAGACGGAGACCGGATTGCCAAGATCAAAGCTGCTCGATCTTGAACTGATTGCAGGGCTGGAAGAGCGGCTGCTGCATGTTTGGCCCGCAGTGCGCACGGAGATGATTGACGGCTGGGCCGTGCGTTTTGCCGGCGGTTACACGGGACGCGCAAATTCGGCGTCTGCGATGATACCGGATGCTCGGATGACGGATGCGTTGTTGGCAAGGATTGTTACAATGTACCAGCACGAAAACCTGGTGCCGCAGGTACGTGTGTCGCCAGTGGCTAATCCAGATACTGAACGACTCCTATTGCAACAGGGTTTTGTGTCCCGTGGTTTGGCTCACAGCATGATTGCGGACATTGATACAGAGTTGAAACGGGATGCGTGGGTTGAACTGGCAACCTATCCTGATTTTGAGTGGTGTGTGGGCGTTACGTCGCGGCAGGAGGAAGCCAAGCGAAATCCGCAGGCACTTCAGGCCATCGTCAATCGCATCAAAGTACCCGCACGGTTTGCAACAATTGTGATTGAAGGTGAAGAAGTTGGATTTGGTGTCGCGGCAATTGACCGGGGATGGGTGGAGCTGGGTTCAATCGTTGTTGACATGCATCATCGCGGCAAGGGACTGGGGCGGGCCTTGATTACAACGCTGCTGCATTGGGCGTTACAGCAAGGTATCGCATGCGCATTCCTGCAGGTCGATGTCACGAATTCTGCAGCGCTCGGCCTCTACAAAAGCCTCGGATTTGAGGTCTTGTATGATTACGACACATTGAGCCTAGCAACCCCGGCGTGATCTTGCCCGACCAGTGGCTTCACGTTCACCTTTGAGGAGGGCAATTTCTGGAGCAATATTTTCGCCCGACTATGAAGACACCGGAAGGCCCAGCAATGCCACACCGACCATGTCAGTTGTCCGGACATTGTTCTCCTAAGTTGCCGCAGCCGTTTAGGCTTGGTTCAAGCGTCCGTCTTCTTCGCTCAGGCTTGCGCAGTCCATCGAGAGATAGTTGCGTTCCGAAACATAAGACGCAGAAATGGATTCAGGTTTCTTGGCGCAAGCCACCAGTGTCTAAGCAACCAAAACGATTCGCTTCATGATTTTCCTCTCTTGCTGCAAGGAAAATATCATTGTCCCACCTGCCCCCGATGCCGCAAAAACTGATCCGCCAGCACAATCGCCATCATGGCTTCACCCACGGGTACGGCACGAATGCCGACGCAGGGGTCATGGCGGCCCTTGGTGGAGATATCAGTGTTCTCACCTGATGCAGTCACAGTTTCGCGTGGTGCCAGGATTGAACTTGTGGGTTTGACGGCAAAGCGCACGACGATGTTCTGCCCCGTTGAAATGCCGCCCAGAATTCCTCCGGCGTGATTGGACTGAAATTCAGGTTTTCCTCCGCGCATGCGAATCTGGTCGGCGTTGTCTTCGCCTGACAAGGCAGCGGCGGCGAAACCGTCTCCGATCTCCACACCCTTGACTGCATTGATGCTCATCATCGCTGAGGCGAGTTCGGAATCGAGCTTGGCATAAAGCGGCGCACCCCAGCCCGGCGGCACGCCTGATGCCGTGACCTCGATCACTGCACCACAGGAGGATCCCGCCTTGCGCACGCCGTCAAGGTAGCCTTCCCAGGCCTTGGCTGCTTTCGCATCAGGGCAAAAGAAGGGATTGTTGTCGATTTCGGCATCCTCCCAATTCAAGCGATCAATCCTGTGCGGCCCCATCTGCACCATGCAGCCCCGGATTTTGACTCGGGGAATGACAAGCCGCGCAACGGCACCTGCGGCGACACGCGAAGCTGTTTCGCGGGCTGAAGACCTTCCACCACCACGGTAGTCCCGCACACCATATTTTGCGTCATAGGTGTAATCAGCATGGCCTGGACGATACTTGTCGCGAATATCCGTGTAGTCCTTCGAGCGCTGATCGGTGTTCTCGATCTGCAACAGGATCGGCGCACCCGTGGTCACTTGGCCTTGCGTGCGTTCGTCTTCAAACACGCCGGAGAGAATGCGCACCTGATCGGCTTCCTGCCGTTGGGTTGTAAAACGGTTCTGTCCGGGCTTGCGCTTGTCAAGAAATGTCTGGATGAAGTCTGCGGTAAGTTTCAAGCCCGGCGGGCAACCATCGACCAATGCGCCGATGGCAACGCCATGGCTTTCGCCGAAAGTTGAAACGCGGAACAGATGGCCAAAGGTGTTGTGCGACATAGGCTTTGATTAAGCTGCCACGGTTGATCCGTCAAACCACCGCAGACGGCCATGATCAAGCAGGCAGAACTTGCCTTGCGGTGTGGGCAGCATGAAGAGTTCCGCAGGGCCAAGGCCTGCAACAGCACCCATGAGGCAGCGGCCCACGGCACCGTGGGCAATCACCAATGTGGGACGCATCAGCTCGGACCGCCAGCCGTTGACGCGGGCCACACCATCCTCATAGCTCTCACCCAACTGAGGACGCCAATAAAAGCGGCTTTCGGAGTCAGCGGGATAGACGGGCGAGGCTTTCAATTTCCAGAAGGGTTTGCCCTCCCAGACACCGAAACCGAGCTCTCGTACACGCGGCTCAACGTTGTCCAGGTCGCGACCCAAGGCGTTCAGGATATATTCGGCGGTTTGCTGCGCACGGCGCTGGGGACTGACGACAATCTTGTAGTCGGCCCACTCAATGTCCTGCTGTGCCAACATCGCAGCCACAGATTTCGCCTGAGCGTGGCCGGTTTCATTCAGGTCAGTTTCAACAGAGCCTTGAATGAGGCCTTGCCGGTTCCACTCGGTTTCACCGTGGCGTACGAAGATGATGGGGTTAGGCTTCATCTTTATTGAGCGACATATCCGGAGCCGTTGGAACTTTCATGCCGACAACGTGATAACCGGAATCCACATGGTGGATTTCGCCAGTCACGCCGCGTGAGAGATCTGACAGGAAATACATGCCGGCATCGCCCACTTCTTCAATAGTCACAACACGTCGCAGCGGCGAGTTGTATTCGTTCCATTTCAGGATATAGCGGAAGTCGCCCACACCTGAAGCCGCAAGCGTTTTGATCGGCCCTGCGGAGATGGCGTTGACGCGGATGTTTTTGACGCCGAGGTCAGCGGCCATATAGCGTACGGAACATTCGAGGGCAGCTTTCGCAACGCCCATGACGTTATAGTGTGGCATCCATTTTTCGGCACCATAGTAGGTGAGTGTCAACATCGAGCCGCCATCAGTCATCAGCTTTTCTGCGCGCTGGGCCACCGCCGTAAAGCTGAAGCAGGAGATGAACATAGTCTTGTTGAAGTTCTCGGCAGAGGTATCGACATAGCGTCCCTGCAACTCGTCCTTGTCAGAGAAGGCAATGGCGTGCACAACAAAATCCAGCTTGCCCCATTTTTCGCGGATCATTTCAAAAGCGGCGTCGATGGAAGCCATGTCGTTCACATCGCAGGGCACCACCATGTCGGAGCCGACTTCAGCGGCAAGGGGGTCCACACGCTTTTTCAAGGCGTCGCCCTGATAGGTGAAGGCGAGGTCTGCGCCCTGTACGGCGCAGGATTTGGCGATGCCCCAGGCGATTGACCGGTTGTTGGCCACACCCATGATGAGGCCTTTTTTGCCCATCATCAAGCCCTTGTTATCACTCATGATTTAAATTGAAACTCCCCGTCGCAGCGCGCTCTCCGGCGGCATCACAAACCTCATCGCACAGAAACCGAGGAATTGAAAGAGAAGGGCTGTTGACATTGACGTGCGCCTTCATTACTTAACTCATAAGTTAATTAAATGAATTGTTAATTACAGAAACCCAAATCATGTCCTCCGACTCGCTCAGCCTCAAGCTGCAAGCCCTGGCCAACCCCACGCGTCGCGCCATGTTGGCGACGTTGCGGCGTAGCGAGGCGACTGTGAATGAATTGGCGGAACCGTTTGCCATGTCGTTGCCTGCAGTTTCCAGGCACATCAAGGTGCTGGAAAAAGCAGGTCTGATCACGCGCAGCCGCAGCGCACAACAGCGGCCCTGCCAGCTTGCGCCCGAGGGCCTGAAGCAAGTCGACGACTGGTTGAATGCCTACCGCGAACAATGGCTGGACCGACTGGACCGACTGGAAGCCTATCTGAAGAACATCAAGGAGTGAACCATGTCCCTGCTCTCACAGTCTATCTTGCCCAAAGAAAGGCCGCTCATCATCACCACGCGCCTCATTGCAGCACCGCGTGAACTGGTGTGGAAAGTTTTGACAACGCCAGAACACCTGAAGCATTTCTGGGGGCCGGATGGATTTACGAATTCATTCAAGACCTATGACTTGCGCGTCGGCAAGGAAGCCCGCTTCACCATGCATGGGCCGGATGGCAAGGATTGGTCCAACCGTTTCGTGTTCCTCACCATCGACCCTCCACATCTCCTGCGCTGGAACCATGACAATGGCGGCGAGGGTGACTGGGACCACAAATTTACGGGCGAAATGGAACTCACGGAAGAAGGCGACAAGACCCGCATTGAATTGCGCGTGATCGAACCCAGCATCGAATCCCGTGATGCCATTGCAGTTTATGCAATCGATGGCGGCTTGCAAAACCTCGACAGGCTGGCGGCATATGTGGCCCCGATGGCGCAGGAAAAAAACCTGTTTGTCATCGAACGCTCATTCCCTGTGTCGCAAGAGCGCTTGTTCCGCGCCTTTACGGATGTGAAGGAGATGACCCAGTGGTACGCACCTGCGGGAATGAAAACCATCAAGGCAGAGCAGGATTTGAAACCGGGGGGCATCTATCACTACGGCCTGTCGTCTGATCAGGGTCAGGAGATGTGGGGCAAGGTGACCTACAAGGAAATTACGCCGCCCAGCAGGCTGGTCTATCGTCAGAGTTTCTCTGATCCTGCAGGTGGCTTGACCCGGCACCCGATGGCACCCACCTGGCCTATGGAGATGCTGACGATCATGGACTTCATCCCCGAGGGCACGACGCAGACGCGGCTCAAGATCAGCTGGATTTATGCTGGTGTCGATGATGCTGAAGGCGAAACCTTCCGCTCAGCACATGATGGCATGAATGGCGGGTGGACGGGGACACTGGACGGGCTTAATGCTTATCTTGCGACCAACCCATGACGAATTGAGTTCTCTATGTCACTTGCAGAAATGGCCACACTGACGGCGTCCTTGGGCTTCATGGATCGCGACGATCCCTTTGGGCTGTTTGCCGACTGGTTCGAAGACGCAAAAAAATCCGAACCCAATGACCCCAATGTTATGGCGCTGTCGACCGTTGATGACGAAGGCCTGCCCAATGTGCGTATGGTGTTGCTGAAAGACTTCGATGAGCGGGGTTTTGTTTTTTACACAAACCTGGAAAGCCAAAAAGGCCAAGAGATTTTGGCCACAGGAAAAGCGGCCGTGGTGTTTCACTGGAAATCGCTGCGCCGCCAAGTGCGGGTGCGGGGTTTGACGGAACGGGTGACCGAAGCTGAGGCCAATGCCTATTTCAAGTCTCGCCCACG
>JANNNG010000237.1:0-45731 GCA_031398425.1 Hyphomicrobiales bacterium
GCATTCCCGGAGGTGGTTGAAGCCTTGGGTGCATTGCGCCAGCGCGGCAAGCGGCTCGCAATCTTGTCCAACGGCAGTCCTTCCATGCTGGACTCCGCTGTACGCCATGCCGGATTGGAGCATGTGTTTGAGCATGTCTTGTCGGTTGAAGAGGTCGGCATCTACAAACCATCGCGCCGGGTCTATCGTCTGGCCATGCAGAAGTTTCATGTTCAGGATGCGCCGTCGATCTGCTTTGTGTCGGCAAATACATGGGATGCGCAGGCGGCGGCACAGTTCGGATTTCAGGTGGTGAGAATCGCGCGGGTTCCCAAGCGAGATGATAACGTGCCGGGGAAAGTGGCGCGGATGATTGGGAGTTTGGGAGAGTTGACGGAGTTGGTGTGAGGCTTTCCCTCTCCGTCTTGCGACTGCGTCACAATCCACCTCTCCCGCAAGCGGGCGAGGAGGAAGAATCTTATCCTCGCCCGCTTGCGGGAGAGGTGTCGCGCGGAACGCGTGACGGAGAGGGAATTCTGCGGCTTACTCAACCTTCGACGCAATAAGGCGCAATCCATTCACACCCGTTACCTTCACCCGTGCGCCCACCGGCAAGTCCGGACCATCGACATCCCACAGCGTATCCTCGATCCTGATCTTGCCCGAGCCATTCACGATGGCCTTTTCAAGCGCAAACACGCGGCCCACATAGGCGCCATGGCGCAAATTCAAATGCGGTTGATCGGTTTGCGGTGTGCGTTGAAGCTTGACCCAGTTCCATGACGCCAACACCAGCAGTGCAGACAAAGCAGCAAACATCACAACTTCAGTTTGCCATGCGAGAGGCAACAGGAAATCTACAACGCCTGTCAGCACCGCAGCACCCGCCAGCCACATCAGAAATATGCCGGGCGACAATAGTTCGCCAATCAGCAGCAGTCCTGCCACGATGAACCAGAACCAGGGGCCGGGAAGAGCGATGAATTCAGACACGACGTACAACCCCGATCACATCTTTGGTCCCTTGGCACGCTGAACCTCAGGTGTGCCGCCGCCGAAGGCCTCCCTGGCAATTTCGGCAATGCCGCCGATTGATCCGAGTACGGATGATGTATCAAGCGGCATCATCAGGATTTTCTGGTTGGGAGACTTTGCCAAGGCTTCAAGCGCCTTCACATAATTGTTGGCGACGAAATAGTTGATGGCCTGCACATTGCCTTTTGAAATTGCATCGCTCACCATCTGCGTGGCCTTGGCTTCGGCTTCAGCGGCGCGTTCACGACCCTCGGCGTCACGGTAGGCGGCTTCGCGGCGTCCTTCGGCCTCCAGCACCACTGATTGTTTTTCTCCCTCGGCTTTCAAAATGGCAGCGCTGCGCATGCCCTCGGCTTCCAGAATGGCGGCACGCTTGTCACGCTCGGCCTTCATCTGGCGGCCCATAGATTCAACAAGATCGCGCGGTGGGTTGATGTCCTTGATTTCGATGCGGGTCATCTTGACGCCCCAGGGCTGTGTCGCCTGATCGACCACGCCCAAGAGCCGGTGATTGATCTCGTCGCGCTGTGATAGAAGACTATCAAGTTCCATGGACCCCATGACCGTGCGGATGTTGGTCATGGTCATGTTGATCACGGCGTTCTGCACATCCTCTACCTCATAGGCCGCCTTGGCGGCGTCCATGATCTGATAGAAGGCAACGCCATCCACCGTGACCATGGCGTTGTCCCTGGTGATCACTTCCTGCGACGGCACCTGCATGACCTGTTCCATCACGTTCTGTTTGTGGCCAATGCGATCAATGAAGGGAACGATCAGACCAAGGCCGGGCTGCAAGGTGCGGACATAGCGGCCAAAGCGCTCCACCGTGTAGTTGAAACCCTGCGGCACCATGCGAATGGCGCGCAGCAAATAAAACACAACCACCGCCAGAAACACCAGAACGAAAATACCAAGACCTTCAAACATCAAACCGTCCCTCCGAATCGATTGGCGGACAGACTAGCGCATCAGGCGGATTGGCGCATGAAATGGGTTTCGCTGCGTGCGCGGCGATGGGCACGTGCGGCGTTGCCAAAGGCGGTGAAGACTTTCACGGAGTCCGGATTGCTGGCGGCTTTGAATTCCGGGTGCCATTGGGTGCCAAAGGCAAAGGCCTTTGCACCCTTGACCGACACAGCTTCGATAATGCCGTCGGGAGCAGTCGCTTCAACATTCAGACCTGAACCCAGTTTCTTGATGCCCTGGCGGTGGATCGTGTTGACGTTGGTTTCGGATTTGCCGAGCATGTGTTCCAGCAATCCACCCTTGGCGACTGTGATGGAGTGGCGCGGGCCATAGCGCTCATCAATGCTGCCGGCTTTCGGGGCACGGTGATCGAGCCGCCCTTCGCTACGCTGTAATTCGGTTTCAAGCGTTCCCCCCATGGCCACATTCAGTTCCTGAAAACCACGACAAATACACAGCAGCGGAATGCCGCGATCAATCACCCTGCGGATGAGTTTCAGCGTGATGGCGTCGCGGTGATGGTCATAGGGTTCATGGTCGAGGGTCGCTTCCTCGCCGTAGTGCGGAGGGTGCACGTTCGACAACGCGCCCGTCATCAAGACGCCGTCAAAATGATGCAGCAAGCCGTCAAGGTTATCAGGATCAATGGTATTGGGGATCATCACGGCTTCGACGTCGGCCACATCCGTCAGTGCACGGACATATTTGTCTCCCAGCGAATGATAGATGAAACCGTCTTTCTCGGTGGTGTCGGCGGGCAGGCCAACAAGGGGACGAATATGTGTCATGGGGTCCGTCGTTTTCAAATCACTGTGGTCATGAATTTCCAGAATAGCCCGGCAACAAGGCCCAAGGCCAGCGTTTTTGGAATGCCTACCTGCAGTTTGAGCAACGCAATGCCCAGCCCAACTGCAAGGGTCAAAGCTGCCGCATCCAATGTCTGTAAGTCTGGCCACCAGACGGGAACAGGGCCTGGCAGACGTTCGACCCTGGCAAACACCACGTGCAGGAAAAACCAGAGAGAGAGATTGAGGATCACGCCTGTGACGGCTGCCGTGATGGCCGAGAGGGCCGAGCGCAGTCTGGGAATGCTATCCAGCCACTCGATCCAGGGCGCGCCTGCGAAAATCCACAGAAAGCAGGGGACAAAGGTCATCCAGAGGAAAATTATGCTCGCAAACACGCCAGCCCAGAGGCTGCCTTCCACATGGCGGGCTGATGTGAAGGCGACAAACTGCCCGACCAGTATCAGGGGGCCAGGCGTGGTTTCGGCAAGGCCAAAGCCGTCCATCATCTGCTCTGTTGTCATCCAGCCGGTCTGCTCGACAATGCTTTGCCCGAGTGACGCCAACACCGCATAGGCGCCGCCAAAGGTGTCGACGGCCAGCGTGGAAAAAATCGAGGCAAGCCTGCTGTAGACATGGCTCTCGCCAAAAAACATGAACAACACTGCAAGGGGCACCAGCCATGTCGTCAGCCATAGCGCTGTCGTGCTCATCGTCTCCGAAAGTTTTGGCGTGATAATGCTCGCTGTCGGCCCGCCATTATCACCGATCAAAAAACCAATCACCGCTGCCGCCACAACAATGCCCAAGAACGGCATGCCGAAGAAGAACAGGGCCACAAAGGCGAGAGTTGCCAGAAGCCAGTCCAGCCGCCGTTTCAACGCCTTTTTTGCAATCTTGAGCAAGGCTTCCAGCACTATTGCAACAACCGCCGCCTTGATGCCCCAGAACAGCGCCTGCACCAGCGGCACTTGGCCAAACGTTGCGTAGATCAAGGACAATGCGAGCATGATGCCAGCACCTGGCAGCACAAACAGCAAACCCGCCGCAAGGCCACCTTTTTGCCCATGCAGTTTCCAGCCGCAGTAGGTCGCAAGCTGCATGGCCTCAGGACCTGGCAGCAGCATGCAAAAATTCAGTGCACGGAGGAATTCCTTTTCGCCCAGCCACTGGCGTTGCTCAACCAGCTCCTGATGCAGCAAGGCAATCTGCCCCGCAGGTCCGCCAAAGGACAACAGACCAATTCGCGCCCAGACTTTGACTGCTTCACCAAACGGTGTCACGGCTTCGCCCGTTGACCCCGCGCCACGTGACCAATGACATGGGCAGCGATGCGGGCGGCGGTGTAGGCATAAGCGTGGTGGGGGTCTTTGGCTGGAGCGAATTCCACCATGGCAAATCCCGCGATGCTTGCTTTGGCCGCCACACCTGCAATCAAATCTGTGACATGACCAAAGCCCAATCCACCGGGTGAGGGATGGGCGACGGCCGGCATCACGGCAGTGTCAAGCACGTCCAGATCAAGACAGATCACACAATCGGAACCACGTTCAATGTGATCCAGGACTTGGGTCAAACCCTGTTGCTGGACGTCACGGGATGCAATGATGTGGGCACCCCAGGTGCGTGCTGCCATGACTTCAGTTTCCCGCGCGGAACCCAGGCCGCGGGCACCCGCCTGCACAATGCGCCAGACATGTTCCATTTCAGAGGCACGGCGCATGGTGGAGGAAAAGCCCATGCGCTCGTCCATGCGTTCGTCGCGCCAGTCGATGTGGGCATCGATCTGCAGGATGGTGATGGAATTGCTGCCGGAAAAAGCTTTGAGAAAGGGAATGGGGGTTGAATCATCACCGCCAAACATCATCGGTACTGCACCCGCATCGAGGCAGGCGCGAGTAGCCTTCTCAATCAAAATGCGATTGCCCTTTCCATCGGCGGATTTGGTTTTGAGATTACCAAGGTCAACGGCCTTGAAGTCGTCATCAGGCACCAGGCGTCCTTCAAAATCATAGTCCCAATGGTCGATCCAGTCTGCGTCACCCTGAATGGCAGTGCGGAAGGCATCTGGGGCCTTCTCGTGGACACGGTTGTTGATGCCGCGATAGGGTGTGCCATGGGGTGCGCCAAACACGGCAAGCTTGGCACCATCTGGACGGAGCGCTGCAGTCGTTGCCAAAAAGGGTTTGGTGGTCTTCGAAAACGGATTTGCCATCATGCCCATAGTTTGCGTTATTCACGCGCAATGTGCAAATCATGCCACTTGTTTGCTGGTTGCCGTCTTGCTTTTCGGCCACGTCACCCGATTGGCAGGCAGCATAAGGAGTGCGGTTGTGCCTGCTCCCGCAGTGCTTTCGAGTGTCACATCACCATCATGCAACCGGGCAATGCGCCGTGCGATGGGAAGCCCGAGGCCGATGCCGCCATAGTGCCGGGCAAGACCCGTATCGGCCTGCACGAAGGGGTCAAACACGCGCTCCACATCGTCAAGCGAAATTCCAATGCCGCCATCCCTGATGGCCAACAGCAACCTGCCCTCGGCACCACGTTGCATGTCGATATTGACGATGCCGCCTTTCACGGAAAACTTGATGGCATTGGTCAGCAGATTGATGATAACCTGTTTCATCCGCGTCACATCACATTCAATCGCAACACCATCAACCAGATGGGCGACGAAGCTGACATCGCTTGACTCGGCTTGTTCGCGGCAGAGCTTGACGGCAACTTCCGCCAGTTCTGCGGCATCAACCTGCTGGACCTGCAGCGCAAATGACCCACGCTCGATGCGCGTCACATCCAGCACATCGTTGATCAGCGCCTGCAGGTGGCGGGAACTTTCCAGAATCGTTTCAGCATAGTCGAGGCGGCTTGCTTTGGTCAGTGCTGCTTCGCGATCCTGCGCCAGCAGTTCAGAAAACCCTATAATGGCATTGATGGGGGTGCGCAATTCATGGCTCATCACCGCGAGGAATTGTGACTTTGCAGCACTTGCCTTTTCGCTTGCCTCCATCGCCGAGGCAATGCGGCGCTGAGCGTCCTTGGTTGCCGTCACGTCACGGCAGACGCCGCGATAACCAACGTAGTTTGCGGAACGGTCGCGCAAGGGGTGCGCCGTCAATTGCCAAAACGCGGGCCTGCCTTCAAGATCAAGCTCAATTTGCAAGTTTGAGAATGGGGCCTCGGTGGCCATCGCCTGTTCCAGCTTGTGCCACTCTTCAAGGCTGGTGTGGTGAGCCAAAACATCGCCCAGTAAACGTCCTTGCAGACTGGCAGAGTCCTGCTTCAGGATTTCCGTGATACGCGGCGAGACATAGGTCAATTGCCCGTTGCCATCGGTTTCCCACAGCCAGTCTTTGGCATCTCTCTCAAAATCATTGAGCAGTAGGCGAATTACCTCATTTTGTCGCTTCACCTCAATTTCCGCAAGAGCACGCTTTCTAAAGTCCACGTGGCTGTTCAGCGTCATGCCGACCAGAACGAGGCAATAGATCACGCAAAGAAGTGCGGCGAGAGCCTGGTTGCTAACCAGCGTTTCATAAAGTGACCGTCCTAGAGCGGCCGATACGAGACACAGAAACACCACGGAGCCCGTGGGCACGCGGATCAGTGACACCACACCGATGCTGAGCATGGCAAGCGTGATCCCGGCCACCGGGATGACACTCGCCGGTTCGGCCAGTTCCACCACGGTGGCCATGGGTACTGCCCATACCAGACCCAGTGCGAAGCATAAAAGCTCCAGTCCGCGCAAAAGCTTTTCCGGTGCTTTTTGCCAAGGCGCACGGGCCCACATGAAATAGCAGACGGAAAAGCCCAGCCCGACAATAAAAGCAAAAGCCTGCCATAGATGTATGAGCAGGAATGACGCTTGAAATTTCGCAAGGTTTTGCAGGCTCAAGGCCGCTGAGGAATGAAACAGCAACAGCAGGGGCAGGGCACGAATGGTTTGAGCCACCTGAAGACGGTGCAAGCTGTCAGCGGTTTCAGCACCGATATCTGCGTCTGCTGAAAGATGTGAAGGGGAAGCTGACACTTTGCCGCCGTTTCGAATCAATGTTCGGTATTGATTTACGTCGAACTGGCTTTACAGGTCCAGAGACGGGTCAGGTTTGACAAAGCCCTGGAACCGCAGCATGGACACGAACATGGCCAAGGATTACAAACACGAGTTACCGGTCTTGCCGCCGGGTCACCCGCCAATACTGCCGTCACGCGTTGGTGTGTTGCTGGTCAATCTCGGCACGCCTGAGGCCACAAGCTATTGGCCGATGCGGCGCTACCTCAAGCAGTTTCTGTCGGACCCCCGCGTGATTGAAGTCAACCCCGTGCTGTGGTGGTTCATTCTCAATCTCATCATCCTGTCGTTTCGTCCGCAGAAGAGCGGTCATGCCTATGCGCAGATCTGGAACAAGGATCGCGATGAGTCGCCGCTCAAAACCATCACCCGGGCACAAGCTGAGGCCGTGGCCGCAAAACTGGACGAGGCCGTGCTGGTCGACTGGGGCATGAACTACGGCTACCCGAAGATTGCCGACAGGATGCAGGCACTAAAAGATCAGGGCTGCGACCGCATTCTGGTGGTGCCACTCTATCCGCAATATTCTGCATCAACCACAGCTTCGGTTGTCGATAATGTGGGACGCAGTTTGAAATTGATGCGCTGGCAGCCCACGATCCGCGTGGTGCCGCCCTATTTCGCCCAACCATCCTACGTGCATGCCATCGCCCACAGCCTCAAAGAGTACATCAATCAACTGACCTGGAAGCCGGACCGCATCCTGATGGCGTTTCATGGGTTGCCGCGGGAATATCTCGACAAGGGTGATCCTTATCATTGCCAATGCCAGAAAACCGCGCGTCTGGTGCGCAACCGGCTCGGCATGTCGGCTGATGAGTTGCAGGTGGTTTTCCAGTCCCGCTTCGGCAAGGCCGAGTGGCTGAAGCCCTATGCCCAGGACACCGTGGAAGAATTGCCGACCAAAGGCGTCAAAAATCTACTGATCATTTCGCCGGGCTTTGCCTCTGACTGTGTCGAGACACTGGAGGAACTTGCGATAGGATTGAAAGAAACCTTCGAAGAGCAGGGTGGCGAGAACTTTGCAGTAGTACCTTGTCTCAACGCATCGCATACGTCTATCACGATGCTGGAAACCTTGATCCGCAACGAATTGCAGGGCTGGGTGTAAGGCTTTCCCTCTCCGTCATCGCTAACGCGATGCCACCACACCCCGCAAGCGGGCGAGGATATGTTTTTCCTCGCCCGCTTGCGGGAGAGGTGTCGAGCGTAGCGAGACAGAGAGGGAATACCTCAAGCCTGGGCTTCCTCCAGAAACAACTCTCGCAACTTTCTTGACACCGGCCCCGGTTGCCCGCCACCCACACGCCTGCCGTCAATTTCGGTAATCGGCATCACGAATTGCGATGCCGACGTGAGGAAAGCTTCATCGGCGGCATAGGCCTCATCCGGCGTGAACAGGCGTTCCTCGATTTTGACACCATGTTCCTGCGAAAGGCGGAACAGGGCGCGCCTGGTACAACCTGCAAGAATGCGGTTTGACAACGGACGCGTGATCACCACATTGTCTTTTACGATATAGGCGTTGGACGAGGTGCCCTCGGTCACATAGCCATCCTCCACCATCCAGCCTTCGGCAGCGCCTTTTTCATAGGCCTCCTGCTTGCCCAGCACCGGCGCCAGCAACATGATCGACTTGATGTCGCGCCTGAGCCAGCGGATATCCGGCGTGGTGACGACGCTCACACCTTTACGAGCATTGGGATTGTCCACCAGCTGCATGACCTGGGGGAAGGCTACAAGCGACGACGTGGTTTCCTTGGGAAAATTGAACATGCGATCTGCCACGCCGCGCGTCACCTGCATGTAGATAATGCCTTCGGTCAACGTGTTGCGCTTGATCAACTCCATATGCATGGCCTGCATTTCATTTTTCGTGCAAGGCCACGCCATTTTCAATTCGCCCAGCGAGCGTTCCAGACGCTCCATGTGGGCGTCGTAATCCACCAGCTTGCCTTTGACGATGGGGGTTACTTCGTACACGCCATCGGCGAACAGAAAGCCGCGATCAAAGATTGAAATCTTGGCATCGGCTTCCGGTACATAGCTTCCGTTCACATAGGCAATGCGGCTCATGACTTATTCCTTGGATTTCTTGGTGTTCGACATGACGTTGTCGATGTAGGCGAGCAGAAGTGCCGAGACGACGAATGCCATGTGGATGATAGTGAGCCACATCAATTTGCCGTCGGTGTATTTGTCGGCGTTGAGAAACACCTGCAGAAGATGGATCGATGAAATTGCAACGATGGTAGAGGCCACTTTGATCTTCAGGGAGTTTGCATCGATCTTTCCGAGCCAGGCGATTTCCGCACCCTTTGCTTCCGCTTCATCAAACCGGCTGACGAAATTTTCGTAACCTGAAATGATGACCATGACGACAAGGCTCGCCACCAGCGAGGCGTCGATCAGGCTGAGGATTTTGAGAATGGCGTCGGTTTCCTCGAGCACCATGACCTTGTCGGCATATTCCCAGAGTTTGCGCAGGAAACTGATTGCGTAAAGACCCAGCGCTGCCGTCAGGCCGAGATAAAACACCACCAGCAGCCAACGCGAGGCGAGAATGATGTTCTCGATGAAGTGTTCAAGTTTCTTCACGTGATTCCACCTCAAAAACAAATGGTCCGGCGGATACATACCGCCGGACCCGATAAACGCAAGACCCGATGCATCAGGTCTGCTTTGCGACCTCACCCCTTGTTTTCCACAGGGAGTACACAACGCCCGCAGCCAGAATGCCCAAGGTTGCAACAAGCGAGATCAACGTATCGACCTTGAGGCCCATGGGTACAAGGAAGATCTTGATGCCGACCAAGGTCAGGATCACGGCCAGCGACACTTTCAGATACTTGAACCGATGCATCGCAGCCGCTAGTGCAAAATACAGCGAACGCAGGCCGAGGATGGCGAAGATGTTTGAGGTGTAGACAATAAACGGATCAAGCGTCACCGCGAAAATCGCGGGCACGGAGTCCACAGCGAAAATCAAGTCAACAAACTCGACAAGGATGAGGGCCACCGCCAGAGGCGTCAGCCAGGTCACAATCTTGCCGGTCTTGGGGTCTGGCAGTTTCACGGTGAAATCATGACCATGCAATTCGCGGGTGATGTTGAAATGGCCGCGCAGCCATATGAGAACCCTGTTGTTGTCAAAGTCGGCAGGTTCATCGGTGGCGGTAAACATCTTGATACCCGTGAACACCAAGAAGGCGCCGAAGATATAGAGGATCCACGAGAACTGTGTCACGAGTGCCGCGCCAAAGCCGATCATGATGGCACGCATCACAATGGCGCCAATAATGCCCCAGAACAGCACGCGGTGCTGATAGGCGCGGGGTACTGCGAAATAGCCGAATATGGTGGCGATGACGAAGATGTTGTCCATGGCAAGTGATTGCTCGATCACATAGCCCGTGTAGAATTCAAGGCCAGCCTGGCTGCCTCGTGACCACCAGACCCAAGCCCCGAAAGCGAGTGCTATGGAAACATATCCCGCGTAGAGAATAAAGCTTTCGCGGGCAGAAATTTCCTTGTCTTCCTTGTGTAAGACGCCAAGGTCGAAAACGAGAAGGCCAATGACAATGGCGATAAAAGCCAACCAGAAATACAGTGGCGTTCCAAACAGGTCAGCGTTCAGTGCAACGAGCATCAGCTCCATATCGGGCTCCCGGATTTGAATTGGATCGATCATGATTCCGACATCGCATGACAAACATGTCATGCCAGAGGGGCCCGGCACCATGGGCCGGAGGTGGGAGGCAATTGCGCCAAAACAAGATCATGCCAGATTAAAAGTTTGTCATTTTGTATTTATAGTACAAATGAAAGTATGTATGCTGGTTCTGAATTCTTGCCCATGCCTCCGTCACCCCGGCGAAGGCCGGGGCCCAGCTTTCCGCCTCCCGCACGTGCGGCTAGCTGGGCCCCGGCCTTCGCCGGGATGACGGAATGAGTTGAGTTGATGTGAGGTTTTCGTTGATGGCAACGGCGAACAACGCGAAGTGCATTATCGCTTCCAAAGACAGCCTTGGCGAAGGCTGTTTGTGGGACGCCGAGTCGCAGTGTCTCTGGTGGCTTGATATTGCAAGGCCCACCCGCATACAGCGCCTTGACCCCGTGACGGGCGACCACAAGGTATGGACATCGCCTGTTTTGCTCACGGCGATTGCGAAGAAAAAATCCGGCGGATTTGTTGCGGGGGGCGAAGATGGTGTCTATGGTTTTGATCCTGTAACGGGGGAAACATCGCAACTCGCAAAACCCGAAACCGACATTCCCTTGAACCGGATGAATGATGGGGCTTGCGATGCAGTGGGGCGAATCTGGATTGGCTCCATGATGCAGAACATCGGACCCATGGGCGAGGACTGGGACATCAGTGCCGATACGGGCAAGCTGTTTTGCGTCGAAGCCAATGGCACGTCACGTGTCATGGAAACCGGTGTTGGCGTGTCCAACGGCCCGTGCTGGTCGCCCGATGGCCGCATTTTCTATTTTTCTGATTCAAAAAACCAACTCATCTTCGCCTATGACTTTGACGTGGCAGGTGGTGTAATCAAAAATCGCCGGGTGCTGAGCGATGACAAAAGCCATGGCTACCCCGATGGTGCAACGGTTGATGCCGAGGGTTACATCTGGTCTGCGCGATGGGAAGGCAGTTGCGTGCTGCGCATCGACCCCAAGGGCCGCATTGATCGCGTGGTGGATGTGCCCGCAACACGTGTGACGTGCCCGGTGTTTGGCGGGCCCGACCTGGATACGCTCTACCTCACGACTTCGCGTGCGCATGTGAACGCGGAGACGCTGGCACGCTATCCAGATCAAGGCGGCGTGTTCGCGTTCAAGCCGGGAGTGAAGGGATTGTTGAAACATGAGTTTGCAGGGTGAAGAGGTAGCGCATGAATATCGTCCAATACGTCAATGAAAAAGGCAAGCCTGCAGTCGCCGTCGCGGCTGGCGATGGCCTGCATGTGATCAAGGGGGTGGCTTCGACGGTGGCCTTGGCCAAACGTGCATTGAAAGAGAAACAGAAACTCGCCACTCTGGCCAGGGAACTTTCGTCTGAACGCCCGGAAAGCTACGCAGCGGCTCTCAAGGAAAAGCGCATCCTGCCACCAGTGACACATGATGACCCGGCCCATTGCATCATCACCGGCACTGGTCTGACACATTTGGGGTCCGCGTCAGCACGAGACTCCATGCACAAGAAACTGGACGGCGGCGAAGCGGCCCTCACAGACTCGCTCAAGATGTTCAAGATGGGACTGGAGGGTGGCCGCCCGAACAAAGGTGTGGCTGGCGTGCAGCCGGAATGGTTCTACAAGGGCGATGGGCGCTGGCTGGTGGCACCCGGTGGCGCTTTGCCGAAACCATCTTTCGCACTGGATGGTGGTGAGGAACCTGAGGTGGCGGGCCTCTATCTGATTGACGACACGGGAAAGCCCGTGCGCCTGGGTTTTGCACTTGGCAATGAATACTCCGACCATGTGACGGAGCGGCAGAACTATCTGTTCCTTGCCCATTCAAAGCTACGGCACTGCGCCGTTGGACCGGAAATGATCACGGGCGCATTGCCACCCCACATCGAAGGCAAAAGCCGTATCTGGCGCGGGCAAGACATGATCTGGGAAAAGCCTTTTCTGACAGGCGAAACCAACATGAGTCACACGCTTGAAAACCTCGAATATCACCATTTCAAGTACGACGCCTTCCGTGTGCCCGGGGATGTGCATATCCATTTCTTTGGCACCGCAACCTTGTCGATTGCCGATGGTGTGACAACGCAGAATGGCGATGTGTTCGAGATTGAAGCTGAGCCCTTTGGTGCGCCCTTGCGCAATGTGCTAAAGGACATAAAGCAACGCTTTAAACCCGGCGGCGTCAGGCAGGCATGAGCAGCACAAAGCCTTTCATCGGACTTGACTGGGGCACCTCGTCCTTCCGCGCCTATCTGGTGAATGGCGAAGGTGCCGTCACGGATCAATTCGCCGCCCCCGAAGGCATTCTTGCGGTCAAGGACGGTGACTTCGAAGCCACGCTCGAATCCCATATCGGTGGTTGGGACAAGTCCCTGCCCGTCATAGCTTCAGGCATGATCACCTCGCGGCAGGGCTGGGTGGAATTGCCCTATGTGGATTGCCCGGCAGGGCCAGATGATCTGGCCAAGGCCGTGCACCTCAAAAATCTGGCGTCGGGGCGCACAGTGCATTTTCTCACAGGCCTGCATCTCAAAAGCCCAAGCCTTGGTCATGACGTCATGCGATCCGAGGAAACGCAAGTGTTTGGTGCCATGGACTCAGGAGCCGCGCATTTCGTGACCCCCGGCACGCACAGCAAGTGGATTGATGTGGTGGATGGCAAGATTGCCAATTTTGCCACCTATGTCACAGGCGAAGCATTCGCAGTGATGAAAGCGCACTCCATCCTGGGCCGCTTGATGGCCAACGACGTTGATGACGAGCTGATGTTTCTCAAAGGGGTGGACAAGGCTTTCGAAGACCCGGCTGGCCTGCTGCACAACCTGTTTTCGGCGCGCAGTCTCGCACTCTATCAAGAACTCGCACCGGACAAGATTGCGTCCTATCTCTCAGGCCTCATCATTGGAGCTGAAATCGCCCATGCCGTGTCCAGCCGTGATGCATCCGAACACTATGTTGTGCTGGCGTCTCCCGGCATTGGCGGGAAATACAGGCGTGCGATGAAAGAAGCGGGATTGCGAGTGAGCATGGGCGATGCCCTTGCCATCGTCAAAGGCGAACGCGCCGTGGCACAGGCAGCGGGGATTATTTAGGATGCGTGCCATGAAACCAAGCGCCCCCATCGCCCTTCGGGCACTTCCCCAACAAGTTGGGGAAGGACGCGGGGATAGCTCTCCCCCAACTTGTTGGGGGAGTACCCCGAAGGGGGGAGGGGGGCCTTACTCATGCAACTGAACAACGCCATCACGTCCTGTGGCATCATCGCTATTCTGCGCGGGGTGACAGCTGACGAAGTTGTCGCTGTGGCCGATGCCCTTCACACCGCCGGTGTGCGCATTGTTGAGGTGCCGCTCAATTCACCTGATCCGTTTTTGTCCATCAGCAGGCTCGCCAAAAACTTCGCTGGCCGCATGGTCGTGGGTGCTGGCACGGTGCTCAGCATCGAGGACGTCAACATGTTGAAGCAGTCAGGCGGCACGATTTCTGTTTCGCCGGATTGCAAACCCGCAGTTATTGCCCACGCCATCAGTCTTGGCCTTGATCCCCTGCCAGGCGTTTTCACTCCCACGGAAGCCTTTGCTGCCATTCGTGCAGGTGCCAGGCACTTGAAGCTCTTCCCCGCAGAAGCCGCGAGTCCGGCTACTGTGAAGGCCTGGCGAGCGGTTCTCCCGAAGCAAATTCAAATCCATGCCGTGGGTGGTGTGACACCCTCCAACATGGCGGAATGGCTGGCATGTGGCATCTCGGGTTTCGGAATTGGTTCAAGCCTCTATAAGCCGGGCATGAGCCTCAGCGCAGTGTCGGAATCAGCCGCCACCCTGGTTGCTGCGTGGGCCCGCGCAAAGGGACTTTGACATGAAGGTTGCGATGGTCACAGGAGCCGGGTCCGGCATTGGGCGGGCTTGCGCCATGGCCTTGGGCGAGGCTGGCTTTGCCGTTGTGCTCACGGGCCGGGATGAGGCCAAGCTGAAGTTGACGGCGTCTCTCATCAGCAGTGAGACGCTGTGTGTTTCTGCCGATGTGACCAAACCTGAATCCGTCAAGAACCTTTTCGCCCAGTCCATGACCAGGTTTGGCCGTCTCGATGTGTTGTTCAACAATGCAGGCACCGGTGCACCGGGCACCGTGCTGCTCGAAGATCTGACTTTCGAGCAGTGGACGAATGTGGTGAATACCAATCTCACCGGCCCTTTCCTGTGCACCCAGGAAGCCTTCAAGATCATGAAGTCGCAAAACCCGATTGGCGGTCGCATCATCAACAATGGTTCGATTTCAGCATCGGCGCCAAGGCCCAATTCATCGCCCTACACTGCGACCAAACATGCAATCACTGGGCTTACCAAGTCGACTGCCCTTGATGGCCGGAAATATGACATTGCCTGCGGGCAGATCGATATCGGCAATGCGGCCTCGGCGATGACGGCGCGCATGTCCGGTGGTGTGCCGCAAGCCGATGGCACATTGAAGCCCGAACCCACCATGGATGTGAATGAAGTCGCCCGCGCCGTGGTGCACATGGCGAGCCTGCCACTGTCGGTCAACGTTCTGTCGATGACCATCATGGCGACCAAGATGCCGTTCGTCGGTCGCGGCTGATGCTGAAAACATCGTGCTCCACCGTCATATTGGTGTTCATTGCTTTTGGCGCGGTTGTGGGAAGCCACGTTGGCGCACTGCCTGTCATTGTGAAGACGGCTAACGTAAACCCGGAGTTTTTCGGTTTCACGCAGTCTTTCGCCATGCTGGCCGCCTTGATTGCCATGCTGGTTGGTGGGGCCGTCAGCCGCTATTTCAACCACCGCAGGGTCATGCTTGTGGCGCTGCCCGTCTGTTTCCTGGCACTCTTTTATGCATTGGCAGTGGGCACGCTGGCTGCCTACTTCGTGTCAAATCTCATTCTCGCCGCAGCACTTTCATTCCTTGATCTCAACATGAATACCGAAGGATCGGACATCGAGCAGGAACTCCGCCGTCCAGTGTTCAACACCTATCATGCCGGCGTGTCGTTGGGTTTTGCCGTCGCAGCAATTCTATCGAGCGTGTTGAGTGTAAAGGTTTCGGTGATGGCGCCCATGGTGCTGACGACCTGTCTGCTGGTCTGGGCCTTCATAGAAGTCCAACGCAATATTCCAGAGCGCGTGCCGCATCGCAAGGTGAAGGGACATGCACACACCATGTTGCCAAGGTGGCGGCTCATTCTGATTGGTCTCACCATCGGCCTCAGCAATGCAGCCGAGATCACGGCCATGCTCTGGGCTGGTCAATTGCTGGCCTCATTGAAACCGGAGCTTTTGGCCTATTCCGGTCTTGGGGCTGCGTTTTTCGGATTGTGCGGAGGTGCCATGCGGCTGTTTGGTGATCGGCTGCGCGCGCGTTTTGGAGACGTACCTGTCGTGACATCCGGTCTTGCCGTGGCGACTTTGGGATTTGCAGTGATCGGCCTCACGCCCAGTTTTGCCATTTCGGTGCTGGCCTTTGCGTGCGTGGGCGGCGGGCTTGGCTTTGTCTTCCCATATCTCTTTGCGCTTGCAGGTCAGCAGGCACCAGCAAACAAGGCGGCGGCCATGGGCTTTGCTGCTGCTGTGTCCGGCGGTCCACGTTTTGTGATACCATGGGCACTCGGCATTGCAGCTACCTGGTATTCCATCAATACCGTGTTTGCCCTTGCGGCCCTGCTGGCCTTTGGCACGCTGGCCATGATCTTGACCGTGCTGGCACAAAACAGCAAAGGCACCGGTGTTGCCACCGATGCCTTGTCGTGATTCGTCGGTTCATGGACGAATGGAAGGCTTAAGCCGCCTTGGCTTCAATGCTTTTGGGCTTTGAAGCAGAGCCGATGGCGATCTGCCGGGGCTTCATGGCTTCAGGCACTTCGCGGCTCAGCGAAATATGCAGCAGGCCATGGTCAAGCTCTGCGCCATTCACCACGACGTAGTCAGCCAACTGGAAGCGGCGTTCAAAGCCGCGACCGGCAATGCCCTGATGCAGGAATTCCGAATTGTCGTTGGACTTTGCTTCTTTCTTGCCGGTCACCGTTAGGCCGTTGCCCTTGGCTTCAATGGCGATTTCGTTCTGGGCAAAACCGGCAACCGCCATGGTGATACGGTAGTTGTTTTCGCCAAGACGTTCGATGTTGTAAGGTGGATAGGCTTGGGTTTCGACGCTCTGTGCTTCGTCCAGAAGACGGAAGAGGCGGTCAAAACCGACGGATGAGCGATAAAGGGGGGTGTAGTCAAACATGGTACATTCTCCTGAAAGCAATGTGGTGTCAGATCCGCCGAAAGGGCCGGATCGCAACGGTTTCACGGGCCCGGATGGCACCCGTCACACCCATGTAGGAAGCGATTTTTCGACTTCAAGTCATGTTTTGCCCTCATTTTACCCCGAACATGAATGGCAGATGAACAAGGCCTTCCGCTTCCGTTCAAGATTGATGGGCTAAAACCTGTTCCACGATGACCAATTTCGGTCGTCATCCAGTTCAAGAGTTGAAGAGGGGTATTACCATGATTGCCAAGACACTGATCGCCGCCGCAGCTGTTGCAACCCTTGCAACGGCCGTTTCCGCGCCTGCCAACGCCAAGGTCAACGTTGACCTTTATGTCGGCGGATTTGATCCAGGCTATTACGAGCCATCCTATCCAGTCTACGATGCACCGCGCCGTCCGCGTTACAACGACTATGACTATGAGCCAGCGCCTGTGTATCAGCGCTACGGCATTTCCTGCGAAGAAGGCCGCGACTATGTTCGCGACTCAGGCTTCCGCAAGGTACGTGCCATCAATTGCGGCGGCAAGCGTTTCACCTACAAGGCGCGCCGTGACGGCAACCCCTACATCGTGAGAGTTTCGCGCCGCAACGGTGAGATCATTTCCGTACAGCCGGCTTATTGATCCCTGACCGCGACATCAAAGCAAGGGTCCGGGTGGCACAATGGTGCTGCCCGGCTCTTTTTTTGGCCATCATCATTGCCTAGATTTAAGGAAATGTCAGGAGACGTCTCATGACCAAGTTTATCCTGCTTGCCGCAGTGGCAAGCCTTGCTGTTTCATCGGTATCCGCCGAAGCCCGCGACCGCTGGCGCCAGCGCCAGTTCAACGGCTGGCAAGACCGCCCGATCTATCTCTATGAAGATGATGAAGGCGATATGGCTTATTATGAGCCTGACGATGAATATGAAGAGCAGGTCATTGTTCCGCGCCGGTTTCGCAATCGCGAGCAGCGGATGCGCGATGCTGAACGGGACATTGATGGCGAACTGTGGTGGCTCGAAAACAATGCCCGCAAGAAGCTTGATCAGCGGCAAAAAATCAAGAAGAAAACCGTCGCCAGGGCAGAGCCTGTCGTGAAGCCAAAAGCCAAGGCGGTTGTCGCAGCCAAACCGAAAAAGCTTGATCCCGACAAGGTGCAGACCGCAAGCTTGGGCAAGCCTGCGCAAACTGTCAAACCCAAGGCCAAATCCGTTGTGGGCAAGACCATTGGCTGCACAGCCGGGGCCGCTGTCGTTACAGGCTATGGCTTTGGTGCGGTGAAGCCCAAAATTTGCACGGGCAACACCTATGCCTATACAGCAGCCCGTGCTGGCAAAATCTACGAGATCAAGCTCACGGCGGCATCGGGTGAAATCACTGACGTCAGGAAGCTGAACTAGCAGTCCTCTCGCCAATCCCATGACAATCCGTTAAGCCCCCGCTGACACGGGGACTTTTGCATGCAGCTTTTTGAAACACCGGATAATCCGAAGCCGAGGGGCACGGAAATCTATGCTGCACACACGCGCAACAACTTACGCATTCGCGCTATGACGGCACCACCGCATACCGTTGCAAGCAGAGGCACGATTGTCTTTTTGAACGGTCGGGCGGATTTCGTCGAGCGCTATTTCGAAACCATGGGCGAAATGCAGGCTCGCGGCTTTCACGTGGCGGGGTTTGACTGGCGCGGGCAGGGCGGGTCGCAGCGTTTGCTGAAAGATCATTTGCGCGGTCACATCCGCTCTTATCGTGAGTATGATGAGGATCTGCGCGCCGTCATGGAGGGCGTCGTGACCAAGAACTGCCCCGGCCCCTATTATGCGCTCGGTCATTCCACGGGCGGGCATATCCTGCTGCGCAGCCTGTCGCGGCAGACTTGGTTCAAGAAGGCGATGGTCACGTCACCGCTGTTGGAATTGCGCTATGGCAGTTGGCCCAAGAGCCTGGCCTTTCTGCTGGCCAGCATCGCCACTGCCACGGGCTTTGGCTGGTGCTATTTGCCGGGCTTCAAGAAGCCGCCCTTTCTGTTGCGCGACTTTGAAGGCAATCCTCTCACCAGTGATCGCAAGCGCTGGGAACGGGATGTGCGGATCTTGCAGGAGAAGATGGAACTCGGTGTTGGCGGTCCAACCTTTGCCTGGCTGGTTGCGTCCATCCTAAGCTTCAAAGACGTCCACACCCGCCGCAAGGGCCAGGGGCTGAATTGTCCTGTCATGATGATCCTGGCGGGTCGCGAATTCATCGTCGACAACGCCGCCTCCCACCGCTTCGCTGCCACCATGCCCGGCGTGTCCATCGTCACCATCGGGCACGCCATGCACGAGATCATGCTGGAAAATGATCTCGTGCGGAAAGAGTTTCTGGCGGCGTTTGACAGTTACGTGGGGTAGGAAACCCCTCTCCGTCAGTCGCTGGCGCGACTGCCACCTCTCCCGCAGGCGGGCGAGGATAAGTTTCTTTTCCTCGCCCGCTTGCGGGAGAGGTGGCAACGCGTAGCGTTGACGGAGAGGGAATTCTCACCCCACGAACGCTCGTTCCACCACAAACGTCCCCGGCTCGTTGTTGGAGCCCTCAACAAATCCCAGGGGCTCGATGATTGCGCGAATATCCTTCATGAAATGCATGGAGCCGCAGATCATGATGCGGTCGGTTGCGGGGTCCAGTCCGCCCATGTTCAGTGTACGGAACAATTCTCCGTTTTCGATCAGCATGGTGATGCGGCCCATGTGCGGGGTCTGTTCGCGTGTTGTCGTGGGGAAATACTGGAGATGACCCTGCGCCGATTCGCCCACCAATTCATCCTTCAACGTGGCGGCCACGGTATCGGCCGAGTACTTCAACTCGCTGGCCTCACGACAGGTATGGGTGGCGATGACAGTTTCGAATTTATCATAGGTCTCGGGGTCACGGATCAGCGAGGCGAAGGGCGCAAAGCCGGTTCCCGTCGAGAAACAGAACAGTCGCTTGCCCGCAATCAGCGCGTCATTGACCAGTGTGCCCGTGGGCTTGGGGCGCATAATGATGGTGTCACCGACGGCGATTTTCTGAAGTTGCTCGGTCAAAGGCCCGCCCGACACCTTGATCGAGAAAAACTCCAATTCCTCGTCCCACGACGGAGAAGCTACGGAATAGGCGCGCATCACAGGTTTCTGCGCATTGGGCAGGCCAATCATCAGAAACTCGCCAGAGCGGAACCGGAGGGATTGCGGCCGCGTTGTGCGAAAGCGGAACAAGCGATCCGTATAATGCTGCACCTCCGTCACCTTTTCGGCCAACATGCCGGTGGGGATCACGTCGTGGTGGGTGTTCTCTGACATATCAAAACCGTTCGTTATAACGAACGCCATCTAGGAGGGAACTGCAAATTGCGCAAGTGCAAAATCCTCACACCTTGCCCATATTCACCTCATGTCGCTACCCATTGAAAGCTGGCTCCGACCCGGCCCCGAGGGCCTGTATTGCGTGCCCGGTGATTTCCATATCGACCCGCATCAACCGGTGTCGCGGGCGGTGATCACCCATGGCCATTCCGACCATGCCAGGCCGGGGCATGACGCCGTGCTGGCGACAGTGGAAACACTTGAGGTGATGCGGGTCCGGCTTGGAGCGGGGGCCGGCCAAACAAAACAGGCGCTGGCATTGGGGGAGCGACTTACCATCAACGACGTCACCGTGTGGCTCGCTCCTGCTGGCCACATCTGGGGTTCAGCACAGGTGGTAATGGAATATCAGGGCCAACGTGCCGTCGTGTCGGGCGACTACAAGCGCCGCGCCGATCCAACCTGCACGGGCTTCGAAGTGGTGCCCTGCGAACTATTCGTGACGGAAGCGACCTTCGCGCTGCCGGTGTTCGTGCATGAACCTGACGATGTTGAGATTGCAAAGCTTCTTACATCGCTCCGCACCTTTTCTGAACGCACGCATCAGATTGGTGTCTACGGCCTTGGCAAATGCCAGCGCCTCATCAAGCTTCTGCGCAATGCAGGCTATGACGAAACCATCTGGCTGCACGGCGCTGTGAAATCGATCTGCGATCTCTATGTGCAGCATGGCATCGATCTTGGTGACTTGAAATTGGTGACGGATGCCAAGGATTCGCTGGCAGGCAAAATTGTGTTGTGTCCGCCCTCGGCGATCGGTGACCGCTGGTCGCGCAGGTTTACGGACCCCATACCAGCCTTTGCCTCGGGCTGGATGCGCATTCGCGCCCGCGCACGACAGCGTGGCGTGGAATTGCCGTTGATCATCTCTGATCACGCGGATTGGCCTGAACTTGTGCAGACCATCAAGGATGTAGGTGCTCAGGAAATCTGGATCACGCATGGGCGTGATGATGCACTGACACTGCAAGCCCACGCCATGGGGTTGAAAGCGCGGGCACTGGCCATGGTGGGTTATGGCGAGGAGGAGGGGGAATGAAAACCTTCGCTTCCATGCTCGACAAACTTTCCTACACGCCGTCGCGCAATGGCAAGCTGGCACTGTTGAAGGACTACTTCCTTGCAACGCCGGACCCTGATCGTGGCTATGCGCTTGCGGCCATCACCGATGGTCTGCGATTTTCATTTCCGGTGCGGCAAACGGTGCTTGATCTCGCTTCAGAACACATCGACGCTGAATTGTTTCGCCTGTCTCGCGACTATGTCGGCGATACGGCTGAAACCTTGTCGCTGATCTGGCCGAACCGCAACACGGGCGAAGTGCCCTCGCTTGCCTTCGTGATTGAAACACTTGGCCTCATCGGGCGCAATCAACTCAAGGGGCAGCTTGCAGCGTGGCTTGATACGCTAGATGTGAATGGTCGCTGGGCGCTGCTCAAAATCGTGACCGGCGGCATGCGCACGGGTGTGTCGGCACGGCTTGCCAAACTTTCGCTTGCCGATGCGTTCAGCAAACCCATCGAAGACATTGAAGAGGTGTGGCACGGACTCAGCATGCCTTACACGCCGTTGTTCGAATGGCTCAGCGGGAAGGGCGAGCGTCCAGATGTAAAGGATGTGCCCGTATTCCGACCCTTGATGTTGTCGCATCCATTGGAAACTACAGAGCTCGCGGTGCTCAACCCGCTGGACTATCAGATCGAATGGAAGTGGGACGGCATACGCGTGCAGCTTTGTGCAAGGCCCAGCGGCACAAAGATGTACTCGCGTTCAGGGGATGACATTTCCGGCACTTTTCCAGAATTCGACAACATGCCGTTTTCGGCGACACTGGACGGTGAGTTGCTTGTTGTGCGCGATGGCATTGTCGCACCATTTCAGGACTTGCAGCAGCGGCTCAATCGCAAGACTGTGACAAAGAAAATGCTGACGGATTATCCGGCATACATCCGTCTCTATGACGTTCTGGAACTGGATGGAGAGGACATGCGTGGTCTTGCGTTGATCGAGCGCCGTGCAAGGCTGGCGTCTTGGCTTGAGGCGCAGAAGCCACCACGCATGGACCTTTCGGAAATCCTGCTGATTGAAACGCGCGATATGTTGCAGGAGATCTGGTCAGCCACCCGCGCTGACAGCATTGAAGGACTGATGCTGAAACGCCGGGATTCACTCTACGTCTCAGGCCGCCCCAAGGGCCTGTGGTGGAAGTGGAAGCGCGAAGCCCTGACCGCTGATTGCGTGATGATCTATGCCCAGCGCGGTTCCGGCAAACGTTCGTCATTCTATTCGGACTATACGTTCGCTGCCTGGGATGACAGCAAGAACCCACGCGAATTGGTCCCCGTCGGCAAAGCCTATTCGGGCTTCACCGACGAGGAATTGAAAAAGCTTGATCACTTTGTACGCAACAATACCACGAACCGCTTTGGCCCGGTGCGGCAGGTTACACCTTCGCTGGTACTGGAAGTGGCTTTCGATGCCGTGCAGCCTTCTGGCCGTCACAAGAGCGGGATTGCGATGCGGTTTCCAAGAGTCAGTCGCATCAGATGGGACAAGCCAGCGGAGGAGGCGGATACGGTTGCGGGGTTGAAAAGGTTGGCGGGTCGTTGAATTCCCTCTCCGTCTCGCTCCGCTCGACACCTCTCCCGCAAGCGGGCGAGGAAAAAATTCTGTACCATCCCGCAAGCGGGCGAGGAAAAATACATCCTCGCCCGCTTGCGGGAGAGGTGGCAGGCGCGCAGCGACTGACGGAGAGGGACTGCCTAAACAGTGCGCAAATACCATTCGAAGTCCCGCTTGAACGGCTCATGATAAAACCGGTCGGCTTCCACTTCCTTCAGTGTACAGAAGGTATCCACAAAGGGCTTGCCGAAATACTCCTTGAGAATGGAGGCACGGTAAAACGCGTCGATGGCTTCATACCAGTTGCCGGGAATATATTTGGCGCGGCGCTCATAGCCGTTGCCGACAACGGGGTTGCCGGGGTCGGATTTTTCGGTGATGCCGTAGTGCATGCCAGCCAGAATCGCCGCCATCACAAGGTAAGGGTTTGCATCGGCACCTGATGGACGATGTTCGATGTGGCACGACTTGGCATTGCCTGCGGGCACGCGCAGCGACACCGTGCGATTGTTGATACCCCAGTTGGCAGCCACCGGCGCATAGGAGTTGCGGCGGAAGCGGCGGTAGGAATTGGCGTTGGGGGCGAAGATCAGCATCGACTCTGCCATGGCGGCTTTGAGGCCGCCAATGGCATTGAGCAGCAGGGCATTTTCCGTGGGATCCTCGGCGGCGAAGAGGTTGTTGCCCTGTTCATCACCCAGACTCACATGCACGTGCATGCCCGATCCCGTCCACTCAGAATAGGGTTTCGCCATGAAGGTGGCGCACAGGCCGTGTTTCTCGGCAGCGGCCTTGATCACACGCTTCAGCATGATGGCCTCATCGCAGGCCTTCAAAACATCATCACGGTGACGCAGCACGATTTCCATCTGGCCGGGTGCGTACTCCGCAATCAGAGTCTTCGCAGGCAAGTCCTGAATCTCGCACCAGGCATAGAGGTCCTTGAAGAACGGTGCGAAGTCATCGACGTCCTGCAGGTGATAGGCCTGATAGTGTTGTGGTCGCGCCTCGTTCATCAGGGCCTGGGGTGCGCGTGGATTGCCTTCGAGGGCAGACTTCCGATCCATGAGAAAGAATTCGAGTTCGACAGCGCCAATCGGCGTCATGCTCAAGTTGTTCTGAAACCGCGCCACGATGGCTTCCAGCGCGTTGCGCGGGCAGGCATAATGCGGAATGCCGTCGAGATCATGGATCTTTGCCACATACTGTGCCGAAGGCACGTCCATCCAGGGAATGCGTTTCAGCGATCCGGGGACTGGCCACATTAGCATGTCGCGGTCACCTTCGTCGAACACCAGTCCGGTTTCAGGCACGTCCTGGCCGGTCACGTCAAGCACAAGTGCCGAGATCGGCAGAAAGCGGCCGTCTTTGTAGGCGGGCACCAGTTCATCGCGGCGCAGCACCTTGCCGCGCACGACGCCACACAAGTCAGTCCAGACAATGTGGATGCTTTCGATGTCGGGGTTGGCGTCCAGAAAACTCTGGGCTTCAGCGCCCATCTTCGGGGTTACAAATGCAGGCATGGTTCAGTCTCCGACTTTGGCCGTCCAAGGGATTCAATTCGTCAATTCACTCATGCAGGCATCAAGGGCGATCAGCAGCTTGTCGATATCCTGCTCCGTTGTGGCGGGGCAAACCAGCATCATGTTGTGGAACGGCGTGATAACCACGCCGCGATTGAGAAGGTAGTAATGCACGGCCGCGTCGATGGGCTGGTGGATCACTTGCGACGCCTCGAAGCCGTTGCGCGGAGGCGTCTCGCAGCACATGAATTCCACGCGGGTTCCCACGCGGGTCACGTGCCAGGCAAGGTTATATTTGATGATGACGTCTGCCACCCCTCGTTCCAGCCTGCGCGCCAGAACAATGAGAGGGGCAAAAGCCTCCTGTGTGAAATAGGTGGTAAGCACTGTCTTGATGAGTGCGAGTTGAATGCGCGAACCCGACAGCGTTGTACCAATGCCGGACCGGCCTTCACCGTTGCTGGCAAGAAAATTGCGGATGCGCATTGCAACATCGGAAGAGAAACCATAGGCCGCAGCAGGAATGCCGCCTGCGATGGGTTTGCCGAATACGAGACCGTCGGGGATGATGTTGTGTTCACGGGCATAACCGCCAGGACCGGAAGACAGCGTGTGGGTTTCATCGAAGATCAGCAATGTGCCGGTGTCGCGCGTGAGTTCGCGCAGGGTTTCAAGAAAGCCTGGATCCGGCAGCACCATGCCGATATTGGTCATCACGGGTTCAGCGAGAACACAGGCAACGTCCTCATCGCGGAGTGCTGCTTCAAGCGCCGCCACATCGTTGAATTCAACCACCTTGGTAAAAGCCGTAAGGTCACGAGGTTCACCAACAAGGCCGTCAACCATTTTGACCTTGCCATGATCAGCGATGATAAATGTGTCATCAACACAGCCATGGTAGCAATGATTGAACACCAGGATTTTCGTGCGGCCTGTGATGGCGCGGCACCAGCGGATGACCGCACGATTGGCATCGGATGCAGTCGCCGTGATCTGCCAGACGGGCAAGCCGAAGCGATCTTCCAGCAACGCGCCAACTTCTGCTGCATCCTCTGACGGCAGCATGGTGGTGAGGCCTCGTTCGCCTTCGCGGGCCAGTGTCTCGGCGATGGCGGGCGGCGAATGGCCGAACAAGGCACCGGTGTCACCCAGGCAGAAATCAGTATAGCGGTGACCGTCTGCGCTGGTCAGTGTTGTGCCTCGCGCTTCACGGATGAAAAGCGGGAAAGGCGTTCCCCAGTCCACCATCCAGTGCATCGGAACGCCGCGCAGCCAGTTGCGTGCAGATTTTTCGGAAAGCTGTGCCGACGTGGCATTGCGTTGAATAAACAGGGATTTTTCCCGCTCAAGCAAAGCCTCAACGGCGCTTTCCGAAACTGTTACACGCAAGATTTCCTCTGGTCGTCATTCATGACCACCCACCTAGCCAGAGGGCAGCGGCGAAAGCAACCCCCGGCGTTAACTCACACCTTCGCGCAGAAGATCGTGGATATGAACCAGACCTTCTGGCCGTCCCGCAGCATCGACCACAAAAACTGCCGTGATGCGCCGCGTATTGATGAGTTCGATCACCTCTGCAGCCAACATGTCGGGCGAAATTGTCGTGGGGTTCCTCGTCATGATCTCAGCAACGGCACGCGTGGCACCACCAAAATGTCGACGCAGATCACCGTCCGTTATCATGCCCAAAAGTTTGCCCGATGCATCAATGACCCCAACGCAGCCGAACCTGTGTTTCGACATGATAGAAACAGCATCCGCCAACGGTGCATCTTCCAGGACCAATGGCAACGCATTGTCACGATGCATGATGTTCCGCGCGTGTTTGATCTGCGCCCCAAGCTTTCCACCGGGGTGAAAATTGCGGAAGTCATCAGCACTGAACCCTTTCGCATCAAGCAATGCCACGGCCATGGCATCGCCCAGTGCCAGTTGCAGCAGCGTCGACGTGGTGGGCGCAAGGCCGTTAGGGCAGGCTTCCTCAACGCTTGGCAATTGCAATACAATGTCCGCAGCGCGGGCCATGGTGCTGGCGGCATTGGCGGTAATCGCAATCATGGGCACGGAGAAGCGCGCACAGTAGTTCAGAATGTCCTTGAGTTCAGCGGATTCACCTGAGTTCGACAGCATGATCACCACGTCATTGGTCGTGATCATGCCGAGGTCGCCATGGCTCGCCTCTGCAGGATGCACGAAGGCTGCCGGCGTTCCCGTTGATGACAGGGTTGCCGCCAGTTTGCGGGCGATGTGGCCACTCTTGCCCATGCCCGACACGATGACCCGGCCCGATGCCGCCAGGATCGTCTCCACAGCCTTGGTCAGCGCTTCGCCCAGGGGGCCATCCAGTGATGCAGCAAGTGCGGCAAGGCCGCGGCTTTCGATTTCAATGGCGCGGCGGGCGGCGGAAACAGTGTTTGACGTCATGAAGAGCAATCATTGGGTGAATTGAAACAGCCCTTCAATAAACGGTTAACCATAATGCCGCTAGGGTTTTGGCGATATGACGTGTGTTGCGAAAAGCTTGCGGACATTATGGATCGCTGGCCTGCTGTGCGGGGTGGTGACGCATGCGGTTGCGCAGGAAGCCGACACGGATTTGCGACTTGAAACCACGGATGAAGACTCCGATGTGCTGGGGCCACCACCTCCACCTCCACAACTGTCGCGCATCACCATCGGCGACGATGATGCAGTGCCCGCGCGTCGGCGCAAGAAAATTGAAAATCCCTACGCGGCGCAGGGCGTGCGCACGGGTGCCTTCCTGCTCTATCCTAGTCTGGAGATTGGTTCGGTCGTCACGTCTAATGTGCGGAATGCCACGTCAAATGCCAAGGCAGACTTTGGCCTGCGTCTGAAGCCGCAATTGCGTTTTGAAAGCGACTGGTCACGGCACAGCTTGCGAGGCCAGGCCTCGTTCGAGGGCGAGCAGTTTCTCAAAGACTCCGACATCAAATCCCGCAATGGCAGTGCCGACGCGGCCTTGCGGTTGGATATCAGGCGTACCACTACAGCGGATATCGACTGGAATTATTCCGTGACATCGACGGGGTTGCAAAGTGATGAGCTGCCAGCTTCCGCAACGGGATCAAGGCTGGACCGGAGTTTTGGCACATCGGCTGCCATCACCCATGATTTTGGTGGCGTGGAAGGTCGCTTGCGCCTCGGTGTATCTCGCACCATTTTTGGTGACGTGAAGCTGATGGGCGGTGGCAAGGAAGACAATTCCGACCGCGACTTTACACAGGCCTCTATTGGCTTGCGGGGCGCATTGAAAACCGGGGGTCTCCTGCAACCTTTCGCCGAAGTTGCCTATGAACCGCGCTTCCATGACAGGCGAACGGATCGCAACGGCCTCATGCGCGATTCACAAGGTTTCAGGGCAGCCCTCGGGGTTTTGATTGCCGATGACCCTATTTGGAGTGGCGATGTCGCGGCGACTCTCGAACTGCGAGACTATTCCGACAGCAGCCTTGAAACGGTGCTGGCTCCCGGCGTTGCCGCCAATCTCACCTGGCAACCAACGGATTTGACGCGATTTGAATTCAATGCAGGCGCCAGTCTGGCTGAAGCGGCTTCGGCTGGTGTTTCGGCAACTCAAAACTGGACTATGGGAATCAAAGCCTCTCACAGGATGCGCGAAAATCTGGAATTCACCAGCGGTCTGCGCTTCGAACTTGAGCGCAGCAACAGCGATACCGACGTTACCAGCATAAGCAATGTGGGCGTGAACTGGACACTCAATCCATCTGTGGTCTTGAGTGCCGGCTACGAAGGCACATTTTTCAATAGTGCCACGCCGGGCGGCAACTATCAGGACCATCGGGTGCTGACGAGCATCATTCTCCGACGCTGAAGTTCAGGCGGATTGCGCCAAATCCTGTTGCGGCGCTGCTTCATTCTCGGTTGGCGGTTCATCGCGCTTGAGTACACCAAGTATATCCGTCAGACTTTGCGATGCACCCCAGCGCAGGAAGCCGCCATGGGTAGCAATGGTCTGTTCCAGAGCCAAGCGAAAAGCGGGTCCAAGCGTTTCATGTTCCAAGGCAAAGGCAACATTGGCTGAGAGGAAGCCAATCTTGTCACCACAGTCGTAAGAAATACCCTTGTACTTGAGACCGTGGAAGGGTTGTGTCGCCATCAGTCGAATCATTGCATCAGTAATCTGGATTTCACCACCCGAGCCCGGCTCCTGGCGCTCGATTTCGGCAAAGATTTCTGGCTGCAGGATGTAACGCCCCGATATGATGAGATTTGATGGAGCATTGTCGCGCTGCGGCTTTTCGACCATGCCGTCGATGGTAAAGTGATTGTCCTGCCAGTCCTTGGGCGACACGATGCCATAACGGTGCACCTGTTCCCAGGCGGTTTCTTCAACGGCCAGCACATTGCCGCCGCCACGCTCATTGTAGACTTCGACCATTTGCTTGAGGCAACCCGGCTCCGCTTTCATGATCATGTCTGGCAGCAATACGGCAAAGGGTTCACTGCCGACGAGATTGCGCGCACACCAGATCGCGTGGCCCAAACCTAAGGGTTCCTGCTGGCGTGTGAAACTGGTTTCTCCTGCCGCAGGCAGGTCCTGTTCCAGAAGATCAAGCTCAATCGACTTGCCGCGCTTGCGCAGTGTGGATTCCAGTTCATACTGCTTGTCGAAATGATCCTCGATCACGGATTTGTTGCGGCCCGTCACAAAAATCAAATGCTCGATACCAGCCTCGCGCGCTTCGTCGACAACGATCTGAATGAGTGGCCGGTCAACCACCGTCAGCATCTCCTTCGGCATGGCTTTGGTGGCAGGCAGAAAGCGGGTACCAAGTCCGGCAACAGGGAAAATGGCTTTGCGAATGGGACGCTGCATCTTAACCAAACCTTAACGCTGAAAACTGACGGTTGTGTGACCTTAACAACCTGTGCGAATAAATCCACTAAATCTGCTATGTTGATTTCCAGTTAAAGGATTGTGCAATGGCGGTATTGGTTTCCGGTGGTGCGGGTTACATTGGCAGTCATATGGTTCTGGCCTTGACGGATGCCGGCATTGACACTGTCGTGGTCGACAATCTGACAACAGGATTTACCTGGGCCGTTTCGCCCGCTGCAAAATTGGTGCGGGGTGATATCGGCGACGTGGCCTTGATGCTGCGTGTCATGAAAGAACACGCGGTTGATGCGGTGGTGCATTTTGCCGGGTCCATTGTTGTGCCTGACTCAGTCTCTGATCCCTTGGGCTATTATCTCAACAACACGGTAAATTCGCGCAGCCTCATGCATAGCGCTGTGAAAAGCGGCATCAAGAATTTTATTTTCTCATCAACTGCGGCGGTTTACGGAAATCCGCGGGTGTTGCCTGTGACCGAAACGGAACTGCCTGCACCCATATCACCCTATGGCACATCCAAATGGATGACAGAGCAGATGCTGAAGGATGCTCACGCAGCTTATGGTTTGAACTATGTGGCGCTCCGCTATTTCAACGTGGCGGGCGCTGATCCGAAGGGTCGCTCCGGCCAATCCACGCCGCGTGCCACACATCTGATCAAGGTTGCGGCGCAGACGGCGCTTGGCCAACGCGCACAGATGGAAGTGTTCGGCACGGACTATGATACGAAGGACGGTACCTGTGTGCGGGACTACATCCACGTCAGCGATCTGATCCTGGCCCACTTGGACGCTCTGGCGCATCTCCGCCGGGGGGGTGAATCCGGCATTTTCAACTGCGGTTATGGCAAGGGTTTTTCCGTGCTGGAGGTGATCAAGGCGGTGGAGCGGGTGCATGGCGCATCGCTCAACGTCAAATACGGTCCGCGCAGGACGGGCGATCCTGCGGGTATTGTTGCTGGTGCAGACAAGGCCCGCGCTGTATTGGGGTGGCAGCCCAAGCACGACGATCTGGATTTTATCGTCGATTCTGCGCTTCGCTGGGAACAGCATCTGCAACGGCGCAATGCCGCCTGATTTGCGGCGCAATTTGCACGAAAACTGATCTCCTGTAGGTGTAGTTCCCGACAGGTCCGAATCGCCTGGCCATTTTGCGGAGATTGAGATGCGGAAAACTGTTTTTGCTGCCGTTGCAGTATCGATGTTGGCCAGCGGCACGGCTTTCGCCGATGCAAAGTTTGAGGCTTTCATTCAAAACAGCATCTGGCCGCAAGTGAAAGCGGCGGGGATTTCCAGGGCCTTGTTTGAACAGGGTTTTGCCAGTGTGACCGAGCCGGATGCTGTCGTGCTGAAGCTGGCGAAAACACAGCCCGAATTCACCTCAACAACGTCGGAGTATCTGGCCAAGGCTGTGACCCCTATCCGCATTGAAACCGGGCAGGCCATGAAGATTGAAAATGACGCTTTGCTTGATGCCATCGAAAACAAGTACGGCGTCAATCGCGGGATTTTGCTTGGCATCTGGGGCATGGAGTCGAATTTCGGCAAGGACAAGGGTTCCATGGGTGTGCTGCGGTCTCTCGCCACGCTGATTTATGCGGGCCGCAAGCGTGACTATGCGCGGGGGCAGATTGTGGCTGCCTTCAAGATTCTGCAAAAGGGCCTTCGCAGTCCTGACAATTTCACCGGCTCATGGGCCGCAGCCATGGGGCATACGCAATTCATACCCACAAGCTACATCTCCTACGCCGTGGACTGGACGGGCGATGGCAAGAAAGACATCTGGGGTTCGAAGGAAGACGCGCTGGCCTCCACGGCGAATTACCTCGCAAAAGCGGGTTGGAGAGCGGACAGGCCTTGGGGCTGGGAGGTCAAATTACCACCCAAGTTCAACCGCGGGCTGATTGGCCGCTCCCATTGGAAAACCGTGTCTGAATGGTCTAAGCTGGGGGTGGTGCCTGCGGCCAAAAGCAAATTTGGCGCGCCACAAGCCGAAGCATTCGTCATGATTCCTCAAGGCATTGACGGGCCGGCGTTTCTGGTGACGAAAAACTTCCTTGCGATCATGGCCTATAACTTCTCGCATTCCTATGCCATCGCCGTCGGACATTTGGGCGATCGCATCAATGGCGGTTCAGGCATCCAGGGATCATGGCCGGATGTGAACTTCGATTTATCATTTGAAGAGCGCGTTGAAATGCAAAGGCGTCTGTCAGCGTCCGGTTTTGAAACCGGTGGTGCTGATGGCCGTTTTGGTGCTCGCACTTATGAGGCAGTTTTGGGGTTCCAGAAAAAGGTGGGTGCACCCATGGACGGGACACCTTCGCGCAAGGTTCTGATGCTGTTGCGCAAAGGCTCGTAGTCCCAATCCCATGAAAGCCCTGGCCATTCGATTGTTTCTGGTATTCTGCATGCTTCTGTGTCCGCTGTCATTGCGGGCGCAACAGCAAACACAGCAACCACTCATGGGATCCCAGGCAGAACCGGAGCAAATTGTGGTGTCGCCGCAAGCCACGGATGCTGTTGTTGAAGATGACGGTGTTTACCGCATTCTTGTTGTTGGCGATAACCTGGCGGGGGGCCTTGGTGCCGGCATGAGCCGCATGGTGCAGGACGATCTCCGCTATGAAATCATCAACCGGTTCAACGAGTCATCCGGGTTGGCGCGCACCGAAGTTTATGATTGGCCTAATGCCATCGAAAAAATTGTCAGCGAGAAACCGATCAATGCTGTAGTGGTGCTCGTTGGCGTGAACGACCGGCAAGACATTCGGGATGCCACAGGTCGCTTCGCCTTCAAGTCGGCTGAGTGGGTGAAAGGTTACGAAGCCAATATCGGGCGATTGCTCAACACTGTGAACGCTGCGAAGGCAAAGATATTCTGGGTCAGTATTCCACCCATGGCTGACGCCGGTTTTGATACCGACATGCGCTATCTGGCTGACATCCAGGCCAAGGGTGTTGCCGCTGCGGGTGGGCATTTTGTGGATGTGCGCCCTTCTTTTGTTGGTCCTGATGGCCGTTATACAGATCGCGGCCCGGATGATACGGGAGCAGAACGGAAACTTCGCTCACGTGATGGCGTCACATTCTTCAAGCAGGGCAACAACAGGTTTGGCCAGTTGGTGATGGCGGAGATCAACCGGATCACAGCCGCTGCACCTGCGGCGGCTGCACAAGCTGGCTTGCCGGCGGCCGGAAGCGCTGCGAAACCAAAACCAGAAGCGGCCCGAACCGCTGCAACTGGCGCGCCAGTCTTTGGTCAGGACGGTCTGGACGGCGAACAAATCACTTTCAGGGCTGAAATTGTGAGGCCTGTTGCACCGCTTCCGCAGTCGGCGGCCCAGCGGGCCGCGCTGAACAGTGCATTACCAAAGGTCGAGGCCAAGTTTTCTGCCAAGCCTGGTAGTCGGGCCGAACGATTGTATGTTGAAGGCACTGCTGCGGCGGCCCCTGCTGGCCGTTTTGACGATTTTTCGGTGCCTGTGGCTCAATAGTTTTTCGTACTCAACGCGGCAGGGTCGTTGCTCCCATCAAGAATTCATCCACGGCACGGGCCGCCTGGCGACCTTCACGGATGGCCCAAACCACCAGCGATTGCCCACGGCGTGCATCACCTGCCGCAAATATTTTTTCGACTGAGGTTTTGTAGTCCTTCAGGTTGGCTTCGACATTGCCGCGACCGTCAAGTTTCAGACCCAGGTTTTTCACCATGCCCTCATGCACGGGATGTACAAAGCCCATTGCAAGCAGAACAAGATCAGCCTTCAGATGAAACTCGGTGCCTGCAATTGGTTTAAAATCAGATGAGGCACGAGCGCACTTCAATGTTTTGACCTGGCCGCCTTCACCTTCCAAAGCGATTGTCGCCACTGCAAAATCACGGATAGCGCCTTCGGCTTGCGACGACGACGTGCGCATCTTCATGGGCCAGTTCGGCCACGTCAGTTCCTTGTTTTCCATTTCGGGTGGTTTGGGCATGATTTCGATCTGCGTCACAGAGAGTGCGCCCTGGCGAATTGATGTGCCGATGCAATCGGAGCCGGTGTCACCACCGCCGACAACAACCACGTGCTTGCCGCTGGCAAGAATTGGGTGGTTGTCGAGAGGGCTTTCCTTCGACACGCGGCGGTTTTGCTGCGGCAGGAATTCCATGGCAAAGTGAACGCCCTGGAGATCACGACCGGGAATTGGAAGGTCGCGGCCTTTCTCCGACCCCGCACACAAAAGCACGGCGTCGAAGCTGTCGCTCAACTGCTTGGCATCCTGTGTGACGCCAATATGTGCGCCATAGTGGAAGGTCACACCTTCAGCTTCCATCTGTTCGACACGACGGTCCACCAGATGTTTTTCCATCTTGAAATCGGGAATGCCATAGCGCATCAGTCCGCCGGCTTTTGCGTTTTTTTCAAAGAGATGTACACTGTGACCGGCGCGGGCGAGTTGCTGTGCGGCTGCAAGCCCTGACGGTCCACCACCGACAACAGCCACCTTCTTGCCTGTTTTTTCCGAAGCAATGATCGGCTTCACCCAACCATTTTCCCATGCTTTGTCGACGATGGCGCATTCGATGGATTTGATGGTGACGGGCATGTCCTCAAGGTTCAGCGTGCAGGACGTTTCGCAGGGAGCGGGACAGATGCGGCCTGTGAACTCCGGAAAGTTGTTCGTGCTGTGCAAGTTGCGCGAGGCTTCTTCCCAGCGGTTATTGTAAACCAAGTCGTTCCAGTCCGGGATCTGGTTGTTGACCGGGCACCCGTTGTGACAATAGGGAATACCGCAATCCATGCATCGAGCAGCCTGCTTCCTGGTGCCCTCGTCACCCAAGGGAATGACGAACTCATTGTAATTGCGCACACGGTCAGCGGCGGGCGCATATTTCCGGTCTTGCCGGTCGATTTCAAGAAAACCTGTGATCTTGCCCATGTTTACACCTGTACGTGGTTATGATATACATTGTGGTCAGATGTATATCCGAGGAGGATGTGATGAAAGTTTCGAAATGGGGAAACAGCCTGGCGATCCGGCTGCCTGCAGGGCTTGTGGAAAAGTTGGGGCTGAAAGAAGGAGACGAACTTTTGGAGCAGACTGGATTTGCCGAAGAAAAGCAGGTGCTGCTCAGACTTGAGCTGTCGAGAGAAGAGCGTATTGAACGCCTCAGGGAATTTCGCAAGAAAGTGAAATGGCCTGAAGGATACCAGTTCAACCGCGACGAACTTTACAATAGGCCAAAGAAGTACTTCGTCAATGAGTAGGTTTTTCGATACTAACATTCTCTTGTATCTGATCGACCATGACGAAATTAAATCACCTGTAGCCGAGGAATTGGTGTTCGGCGGAGGAACTGTCAGCGTCCAAGTGTTGAACGAATTTGTTGAGGTCGCGCAGCGTAAACTGAAGCTGCCCGCGCAAACTGCGGGCGAGTTGCTGGGCCTGGTGGCCAAAGATTTGGAAATCGTCTCGTTGACACATGACACGCACAAACTCGCCATGCAATTCATGACTGCTGCCGACATCGGCACATTTGACGCCAACATCGTTGCTGCTGCCGAACTCTCCGGATGCGAGCACCTGTATACAGAGGATTTGAACCATGGCCAAAAGTTTGGCCGCGTTACGATTCGAAATCCTTTCAGGTAAACTCCCACGCTTTTCACGCGCTCCGTTTCACACCGACAGTCAAACCATTGCTCGTCTCCTGCGCCTTCTCTAGCTCCGCCAAAGCACGAGCATATTCCACCGGCATGACTTTCACGAACAGCGGCAGGTAGTGCGCCCAGTTTGCAAGAATTGTCTTGGCCTTGGCTGAATCCGTGTACTTCACATGACGCGCGAGCAATTCGTGAATGCGGGCGGCGTCGTGCTTGTCCATGCCTGAGGTTATGTCCACAAGGCCGTGGTGTTCCAGGTCGCCGCCGTGGTGTTGGTGCTTTTCGATCAGTTCTTCTTCCTCAGGGACAGGTTGCAGATCAACCATGGAGAGGTTGCAGCGCTTTTCGAAGGTCTTGTCTTCGTCGAGCACGTAAGCCACACCTCCAGACATGCCGGCTGCAAAGTTGCGGCCCGTGTTGCCGATGACGAGCACGCAGCCACCCGTCATGTATTCGCAGCCGTGGTCGCCCACACCTTCGACAACGGCGACGGCACCAGAATTACGCACGGCGAAACGTTCGCCTGCAACGCCGCGAAAATAGGCTTCGCCAGTGATGGCGCCATAAAGCACAGTGTTGCCGATGATGATCGACTCCTCAGGCCTGAAACCGATCTTGTCCTTTGGCTTGATGATGATCTTGCCGCCCGAGAGGCCCTTGCCAACATAGTCATTGCCTTCTCCGGTCAGGTCCAATGTCACACCGTGGGCCGCCCAAGCGCCAAAGCTTTGGCCGGATGAGCCCGCAAGTTTCACGTGAATGCTGTCTTCGGGAAGACCTTGGTGACCATAGCGCTTGGCCACTTCGCCTGACAGCATGGCGCCCGCTGTGCGGTCTGAGTTGCGAATGGCCGATTCAATGACCACCGGCTTGCCATGTTCAAGGGCAGGCATTGCCTCTGCGATTAATTTGCGATCGAGAATTTTTTCGAGGCCGTGGTCCTGCGCGGTCACGTGCTTTGTCGCAACAGCATCGACAACATCCGGTTTGGCAAACAGTTTGGTGAAGTCCAGGCCTTTCGCCTTCCAGTGTGAGATTGCCTTCTTGGTGTCGAGCCATTCGGTGGCACCGGTGAGATCGGTGAACTTGCGAACGCCCATTGATGCCATGAGGCCACGCAATTCCTCTGCGACAAAGAAGAAGAAGTTGATCACGTGTTCAGGCTGGCCCTTGAAGCGCTTCCTGAGTTCCGGGTCTTGCGTTGCAACGCCCACGGGGCAGGTGTTGAGATGGCATTTGCGCATCATGATGCAGCCCGCAGCAATCAGGGGTGCGGTCGCAAAGCCGATTTCGTCAGCACCCAACAGTGCCGCGATAAGCACATCGCGCCCGGTGCGAATGCCGCCATCGGCCTGCACGGCGATGCGGCCGCGCAAATCGTTGGTGACCAATGTTTGCTGGGTTTCGGCAAGACCGATTTCCCACGGGGAACCTGCGTGCTTGATGGACGTCAAAGGTGATGCACCTGTGCCGCCTTCGTAACCTGAAATGGTGACGTGATCGGCATGGGCTTTTGATACGCCTGCGGCCACCGTGCCAACGCCGACTTCCGATACCAGCTTCACCGAAACTTGCGCTGCGGGATTTACGTTCTTCAGATCGTAGATCAGCTGCGCCAGGTCTTCTATGGAGTAAATATCATGATGAGGTGGCGGCGAGATCAGGCCGACACCTGGCGTTGAATGACGCACCTTGGCAATGGTTGCATCCACCTTGTGGCCAGGCAACTGCCCACCTTCGCCGGGCTTGGCTCCTTGCGCCATCTTGATCTGCATCATGTCGGAGTTGACGAGATATTCTGCCGTCACGCCAAAGCGACCGGATGCCACCTGCTTGATGGCTGAGCGCATGGAGTCGCCATTGGCCATGGGCACATAGCGATCGGACTCTTCGCCCCCTTCACCCGTGTTGGACTTGCCGCCGATGCGGTTCATCGCAATCGCCAGTGTGGTGTGGGCCTCGCGCGAAATGGAACCATAGGACATGGCGCCCGTGGCGAAACGACGGACGATGTCTTTTGCCGACTCAACTTCTTCAATCGCAATCGGGGTCTTTCCCATTTCCTCCGCCGACTTGATACGGAACAGCCCGCGCAGCGTCTTCAGCTTTTCGCTCTGGTCGTTGATCAGGCGGGCGTATTCCTTGTACTTGTCTTGGGAATTGCCGCGCACCGCGTGTTGCAGCGTGGATACCGTTTCCGAGTTCCACACATGGGCTTCACCTCTGATGCGCTGGGCATAGTCACCACCGACGTCAAGCTGCGTTGTCAGAACCGGGTTCAAGCCGAAGGCATCAGCGTGGCGGGCAAAAGCCTCTTCTGCAACTTCGGTTAGACCAATGCCTTCCACTTGCGTGGCAGTGCCGGTGAAATACTTCTTCACAAACTCAGACGAAAGACCAACGGCATCGAAGATCTGCGCACCGCAGTAGGACTGATATGTCGAAATGCCCATCTTCGACATCACCTTGAGGATGCCCTTGTCGACAGCCTTGATGAAACGCTTGACAGCTTCAGTGGCAGAAACTTTTTCATCCAGCGTCGGCAGCAAGGCTTCCAGGGTTTCGAATGCCAGATAGGGGTTGATGGCCTCGGCACCATAGCCTGCGAGCATGCAGAACTGGTGCACCTCGCGGGGTTCACCAGATTCAACCACGAGACCCACGGATGTTCGCAGACCCTTGCGGATCAAATGATGATGGGTTGAAGATGTGGCGAGCAAAGACGGGATAGCCACGCGTTCGGCTGACACCGCACGGTCCGACAGGATGATGATGTTGTAGCCGTCCCTCACGGCACGCTCTGCCATGGCACCCACGCTGTCCAGTGCGGCTTCCATGTAGTCGGCACCGTTGGCCACATCGTAGGTGATATCAATCGTCACAGTGCGGAACGGGTTTTCGCGCACTTCGCCGATGTTGCGGATGCGCTCCAGTTCCTCGTTGGTGAGAATGGGCTGCGCCACTTCCAGGCGCATATGCCTTGACGTGCCCTTGAGATCGAGCAGGTTTGGACGCGGGCCGATAAATGATACAAGCGACATGACCAATTCCTCGCGGATCGGATCAATCGGCGGATTGGTGACTTGCGCGAAGTTCTGCTTGAAATAGGTATCAAGCATCTTGGCACGATCAGACAAGGCGGACACAGGCGCATCATTGCCCATGGATCCCGTGGCTTCCTGGCCTGTCGAGGCCATGGGTGCCATCAGCACCTTCAAATCTTCCTGGGTGTAGCCAAAAGCTTGTTGACGGTCGAGCAATGCCGTTGTGGGCTTTGGCCGAACAGACTTCGCCTTTGGCATGTCGCGCAACATGACTTGCGTTTTCTTCAGCCAGTCCTTGTAAGGGTGCAAGGTCGAGAGATGCTTCTTCAATTCGTCATCTGAAATGATGCGCTTCTGCTCAAGGTCGATGAGCAGCATCTTGCCAGGTTGCAAGCGCCACTTGTGAGTGACATTGGCGTCGTCAATCGGCAGGCAGCCCATTTCCGAGGCAAGCAACACAAAGCCATCGTCCGTCGTCAAATAGCGGGCAGGGCGCAGGCCGTTCCGATCCAAAGTAGCGCCTATCACCTTGCCATCGGTGAACACCATGGCGGCAGGGCCGTCCCAGGGTTCCATCATGGCGGCGTGGTGTTCGTAGAAGGCACGGCGATCCTCATCCATCAGCGGGTTTCCGGCCCATGCTTCAGGGATCATCATCATCATGGCATGGGGCAGGGAGTAACCGCCCATGGTCAGGAGTTCGAGTGCGTTGTCGAAGATCGCGGTGTCGGATTGGCCTTCGTAGGAAATCGGCCAAAGCTTTGACAGGTCTTCGCCGAGCACATCCGACTGCATGGTGGATTGACGGGCCGCCATCCAGTTGAAGTTACCGCGAACCGTATTGATTTCTCCGTTGTGGCAGACAAAGCGGTAGGGATGGGCCAGAGGCCAGGACGGGAATGTGTTGGTGGAGAAGCGCTGATGCACGAGAGCAAGTGCAGAAATGACGCGCTCGTCTTTCAGATCGAGGTAGTAATGATCAAGTTCTGCACCCAGCACCAGGCCCTTGTAGACGATGGTGCGGGCCGAAACGGATACAGGATAATAGGTCCGCGCCTTAGCCCCCAGCACTTCAATGATGCGGTTTGACACTACCTTGCGACAGACGAAGAGTTTGCGTTCAAGATGTGCTTCATTGCGAATGGTGGGGCCCTTGCCGATGAAGACCTGCCGATGCACGGGTTCAGTGCCCTTCACCGAGTAGCCCAGTACCGACTTGTCCACCGGCACATCACGCCAGCCCAGAACCTTCAAGCCTTCTTCCCGGGCGGTTTCCCACCAGATGCGTTCAATGTCCTGGCGATAAACCGTCTCTCTGGGCATGAAGAGATAGCCCACACCATATTGACCAGCAGCAGGCAAATCAAAGCCGGATCGCTTTGCCTCTTCAGCAAACAGATCATGCGGAATCTGGATCATGATGCCAGCGCCATCGCCCGCCTTGGGATCGGCGCCTACGGCACCCCTGTGCTCCAAATTCTTCAATATACTCAGCGCATCTTTCACCACGCGGTGGCTTTTGATGTTGTTGATATTGGCCAGAAGGCCAATGCCACACGCATCATGTTCCCTGCGCGGGTCATACAAACCATGGGCCTCTGGCGTGCCTTCGGCGCGGAACTGGTAGGCGGAAAATGCCGTGTTCATTGCGTATTCTCCTCGACGCCAATAACCGACCTTGGGAATCGGCATATAGGTCAACATCACTGTCCTAACAAAAAGCAGAAATCGAGATTTTACGCAAGTAAAGAATCAAAAATAAGAAGAATTCGAAATAATATTACGTAGCTGGATGACTTTGGTTTGAAGTGTGAGCCGTTTCACATCTTAGATTCCTGCGAACTGCTTCATCTGGGTGATGAAAGCCGATTCTGATACCCTGCTGGCAATGATTTACGACTGTGCAGTCGATCCAGCACTTTGGCCGGAAACGCTTGCTTCCATCCGTGATTCGTTAGATGTGGCTCACGTCGCCATTGGCCTCGCTGAAACGAACGGGCGTACCCGCTGGCGCAAATGCAACGCGGATTGGGACGAACAATGGCTCGAGCGCCTTGTTGCCCTTCGCGTCAGAATTCCCAATGCCGAACACCTGTTCAACTTGCCGGTTGATGTGTCCTGGACGGCATTGACCGGAATGCCCGAACAGGAATTCAAGTCTTCGCAGTTCTATCGTGAATGGTTAAAGCCGCAAAACCTGCGGGATTTTCTCAGTCTCAATTATCTCAAGCGCGATCAATCACACGGCACCGTGATGATGCCTGCGGCTGCTCATTGTGATCCCATCGGGCGTGACAAACGCCACCTTGTGGAGCGACTGTCGCCGCACATCCGGCGGGCCGTGATGATCAATGATGCCATGCGCGAAGACAATCTCGCCACGGCCCTTTACCGCCAGGTCCTGCACCGGCTGGCTATGGCGACGATTGTCGTCGGACCGGACCGGAAACTGCTTTTCGCCAATTCTGCTGCTGAAACTCTGTTGTCGGCAGGCGACAAGATTTCAATCAAGTCTGGTATGCTCCAGGCGATCAGAAATCCGTCAGCACTGGAAGCTGCCCTTGACCATGCTCTGGAAGGTGACCTTGACATTGTTTCATCAGGTGCTGGTGTGCCCTTGCTGGGTGGTGACGGCAGCAAAGCCGCAGCTTTTGTGTTACCGTTGCGGAGTGCAGACATGTGGGCTGCTTTTGGTCGTGGTTGCAGCGTGGTTTTCGTCAATTCACAATTTGAACAATGCACAATGACGACAGAACTATTGCGGGACCTGTTTGACTTCACCGTTGCCGAGGCCCGCATCGCATTGTTGATAGCGAAGGGCAGCGGGCCGCTGAAAATATCAGATACGCTTGGTATCAAGCTGAACACCGTGCGCACGCACTTGAAGCACATTTATGCCAAGGCTGACGTAGGCGATCAGATCAGTCTCGCCGGTTGCATCAACGCGATGCTGCCACCCGTGCAATAAATTTCGCAGCTTCACTCATATGAGTGACGACCGTCACAGACTTACGCGATAGCAAAGACTTCAGTGGGGGCCCACTGCAGCGAAAATCGCCAGCCAACCTGCGCTTCTTCGTTGCCATTTGAGAGTGAGTGCCCATGAAAGGTTTCCTTGAAGTTCGCGGCAAGACGCTGCGCCTGAGCTACGACGCAAAAGCCGGTGAATTTGTAAATGTTCCCGTGGCGCATGCGTTTGCTGGCTCCGACCCAGTCGAGCAGAGCCCTGCAACGCCATCGTATCTCTGGTCGAAAACTGATCATCACACTGAGTATCTGGTGCTTGCGTCACACACGAACCTCAAACACCGCGCGTGATGCAACATGTTTTCCGCGAGAAATTTTTGTGGCATTGATCGTCGCACGTCGTTGGCTGCATTTCTGCTTCTGTTTTGTGGACTCCTGTGGGGTGCAACACCGATGTTGGCGAAACTTGCTGAAGGAAACCAATCGCATCCCATCGGCCTGTCGTTGCTGGTCAATGCGATGGGTGTTCTGGTGTGCGCAGCCCTGTGTTGGTGGCGTGGTCTGTGGCGCTGGCCGTCGCGTGCGGAATGGCAGTTCTTTTTCTGTTGGGCTTTCCTGTATTCGGTCTTGAATCAGGTCTTGATATACTGGCTCTCGGCACGACTGGATGCCGCAGTGGTGTCTGTCTTCACCGTGTTGGAGGGCCTGATCATATTTTCTGCGGCGGCATTCCTGAAACTGGAGAAACCAAGCGTTTTCAGGTGTGGTGGTCTGATGGTGGGATTGCTCGGAATCATTATCCTGTTCCTGACCGTGCAACAGGATGAAACAACCATGCCTTCGTTGTTTATGGCGGTGGGCCTGCTGATTCCTCTGTCCTATGCGGCGGAAAGTCTGTTCATCGCCGCAAAACGACCACCGTCAGTGCATCCATTTCTGGCCGTTACCTTGGTCATGGTGTGCTCGTTGCCTTTCCTGCTTGTCCTGGCATGGCTTGGAAATGATTTCATGCCCGTGCAGTTTCCACCGGGGCGTGGCGAAGTCATGGCCTTTGCGATCATGATCACTACGGTTCTTGCAAATCTTGGCTTCTTTGTTCTCATAGCAATTGCGGGTTCGGTGTTTGCCGGGCAGATTGCCTATTCCAACGCAATCTGCGGCATCGGTTGGGGTGTTTTGGTGTTGGGGGAAAAGTTGCCGTGGGGCATGTCGATTGCAGTGGGTTTCATTGTGCTCGGTCTGCTGATGGTGCGTCCAAAAACCATTGCTGTGCATCACCGTGACCTTGCGCCAAGCCAGGCCTGGCCAGCAGAGTGACAAAGGTCCCGGTGACCGCTATGAAGCTGCTCCCTCTCCAACGCGGCGGTGTTCATGCAGTCCTCGACCAACCTTCGCGGCATCATCTACATGGTGCTGTCGGGTCTCACTTTTGTGAGTTGCGACAGTTTTTTGAAGTTGATGCTGCTTGATGTACCGCCGCTACAGTCACTCGTATTGCGCGGCATCTCGGCCACCCTCTGGTGCCTTGGCCTGTTGGTTGCCATGGGTCAGGTCAGGGAATTGCCGAAAGCTCTTGATGGCTGGACGCTGCTGCGGTCACTGGCCGAGGTGGTGGCTGTCACATGCTTCATTCTCGCTCTTGCAAAGGTGCCGCTGGCCGACGTGACCGCCATTTACCAGGTGGCACCTTTGCTTGTGTTGGCAGGTGCCAGTGTGGTGTGGGGAGAAAAAATTGGTCCCTGGCGCTGGCTGTTGATTGCACTGGGTTTGGCCGGGGCGTTGTTTGTGGCGCAGCCAGGCCGCGCGGGTGCATCGCCATTTGCGCTGCTGGGTTTCATCACAGCACTTGCCTCGGCCACACGTGATCTCTTGTCACGCAAAGCGCCGCAAAATGTGCCGGGATTGGTGGTGACCTTCAATGTGGTTGTGGCGGTTTTGCTGGCATCAATCATCAACAACCAGATTTTTGAGGGCTGGCAACCCGTTACCTTGCAAACCTGGTTTTACTCCATCGGCGCCGGCTTTTTTGTCATGCTCGGGCATTTCTTCGTTTACATGGCATTTCGGCATGCGTCAGCGCGAGCCGTGGCACCCTTCTACTATTCCTTTACACTGGTTGCTGTGATATTCGGCGCGGTGTTCTTCAAGGAATTTCCAAATCAACTGGCCCTACTGGGCATTGCCATGATCATGACATGCGGCCTTGGTGTGTTGTATTTTGAGCGGAGAGAAACTGCGTCATGAATTTTGCATCCGACAATGTCTATGGTGTAGACCCGCGCATCATGCAGGCCATGGTGGAGGCGAATGCCCGCCCCACTGATGTGTCCTATTGTCATGATGACGGTGCAAAGGCAGCTGAAGCCCGCTTGTCGGAAGTCTTCGAAAAGGATGTTTCCGTATTCTTCGTGATGAATGGCACAGGTGCCAATGCGCTGGCCCTGTCGGCGATTTGTCCGCCCTATGGCGGCATTCTGTGTCATGAAGGCAGTCACATCAACACCGATGAATGCAATTGTCCGGAATTGTTCACGGGGGGTGCAAAACTCGTAACCGTTGGAGGCGACGGCAACAAGATCACAATGGCGGGCATGCAGTCCAGGATTGCCCAGTTCGTGCATGGTGAACATGGTGCCAAGCTTGCCGCACTCTCCCTGTCTAACGTCACGGAACTCGGCACGATCTACACCCAGCACGAAATCGAAGCACTGACCGGTCTGGCGCGCTCACACAAATTGAAATGCCACATGGACGGCGCACGCTTTGCCAATGCGCTTGTTGCTCTTGGGTGTAAGCCTGCAGAAATGACGTGGAAGGCAGGCATTGACGTATTGTCTTTTGGTGGCACCAAGAACGGCGGCATGATGCTCGAGGCAGTGGTGTTTTTTGATACTTCACTTGCCGAAGATTTTCTCTATCGACGCAAGCGGGCAGGGCAGCTGTTGTCAAAGGGACGCTACCTCTCTGCACAAATGCTGGCTTATCTCGAAGATGATCTCTGGCTTGAGAATGCACGCAACGCCAATCGGCTCGCTGCCAGGTTGGCCAAAGGTCTGCAAGCGTCAAATCATGTCCGATTGTCCAATACGGTGCAAGCCAATGAAGTGTTTGCCGTCATGCCTCGGAAGACCTATGCCGCCATGACGGCTGCAGGCGCTCATTTCTTTGAATGGCCGGTGGATGACATGTCCGAACATGAAGTGCATTGTCGATTTGTATTGTCATTTGCTACGCCGCAGGCCGATGTTGATCAGTTCTTGAGACTGTTGGGCCAGGTGTCGCTGACCTTGTAGCCATCAGGATAGGGATCATCGGGATCCAACATGAGTGTAGTCTGTCCGCTGATCCAGGCCCGGCCAGAGATTTCCGGGATGATGGCCCGATGATTGCCGACTGACGCTTCACCTATGATGCGACATTGAAATTTTGAATCAATTACACTGCGGCCAATGTAAATATCTCCGACCTGCATCAATCCTTTTGAATGCAGCACAGCCATCAAGGCAGAGCAGCCAGTGCCGGTTGGTGAACGATCAAGCTTGCCGGGATTGATGACGCAGGCGTTGCGGGATGTCAGTGATCCATCGACCCTCTGCAAAGGCCCTCGCATGAAGCAGAAGGAATAGTGCTTCCACTCTGGCAATGCGGGATGTTGAAATGGCAGTTGCTGATTTGCAGCATCCACTACCTCGCGCCCCAGACCGGCAATCTTGTGCGCATTGCGTGGGGTGATCTCAATGCCAAAATCAGCCGCATCCGCCATGACAAAGCTGTCACCACCGAAAGCGGTATCAACTTTGATCGGGCCTTGGCCTGCTACATCGATGGTTGCTCCCAGATGTTGAGCAAAGGCTGGTACATTGGTGAGTGTTATTGTTTCAGCCTTGCCGTTTCGGCATTGCGCTGAAACCTCAATCAAGCCAGCGGGCGCTTCGAGCACCATGTTGGTCACCGGTTCCTGCATTTCGATCATACCTGTGTCCAGCAACACCGTGGCCACGCAGATGCAGTTTGATCCCGACATGGGCGGTGTATCTTCGGGCTCCATGATGATGAAGCCCATTTGTGCCTTCGGGTTCTTTGGGGGCACCAGCAGATTGACGTGGCGGAAGACACCACCGCGTGGTTCATTCAAAACGAAATCGCGGAGCTTGCCATCCTTCGCAATGAAGCGGGATTGCTGCCAGATCGTGTCTCCGGGTGGTGGTGGCACGCCACCCACGATCACATCACCCACTTCACCTTCGGCGTGGCAGTTGATGATGTGGATGGCTTTGCTGCTGCGCATCTTGCCGTCACCGGTCGCCCATCACACACTTCTTCGCTAGGGCCTTGTATTGCTTTATCGAGAGAGTTACGGGGTTGCCGCCATCGTTGGGATCGCGCTTGGCCGTTTCCGCCACTTCGTCAAGTCGATTGGTATCAATGCCGATGTCTTTCAGCGCGTGGGGAATACCGGTCTCCTTGCGTAGGGCCAGTACCCATTTCAGGAAACCATTCAAGAAGTCGGTGACGTTCGCACTTGATAGGCCTGTTCGAGAAAGAACGGCATCCTCTATTGGCCGAGTCAGCTTGCGTGCAAGCTCGATGCCTTTGCTGATGTTCTCTCGTTCTCGGTCGCTAAATATCGCCTTCCGCAGCTTCTTGCCGCCTCTCTTGCCGGAACTGTAGGGCACGGGTTCGTTCAGCTCGTTCAGAAATGTCACTAGCTCCGTACTCGTCGTGATAGCCTTTGCCTTTCTCGAGAGCTTAATGCCGTTCGGAAGCAGATCATGATAAGCGACGGGCCTTCCAGCGGACCACGCGCGAACACAGGCGCGGAGGATTGGTGACCAAGCTCTCGAACCACCAAAACGCTCACCGTAATC
>JANNNG010000279.1:0-4887 GCA_031398425.1 Hyphomicrobiales bacterium
GCTGCTCGATACGCATGCCACAAGCCAAATTGCCGATGAATATTCAAACCCAAAGGCGACACATGCCCAGCCCCGGCTTTTCGAGCCCATGTCAGAAACGGCTGGTGTGGCACATCAAACGGATAAACCGCCGTCGCGCCCAGATTTTCTGCAAGCGGATCAACCACAGCTCTGGTCCACTCATCGATCGAAGCGGTGCGCTCATTCCGAGATGTCGCAAACCGCCGAAACATCTCAGGCCCAGCATTGCCGATGAGAATGATGAAGCGAGCCTCGCCATCGGCCGGCGAAAACCAACCGAGTGGCGTGAAGCTCTCCCGGCGAATGGCGTTGAGAATGGGGTGTTCCATCAGACTCCCGTCAACAGCGCGTGAAGACTTTCTCCGTCATCGCGTTCCGCGATGCCACTTCTCCCGCAAGCGGGCGAGGAAAAGACTTCTCCTCGCCCGCTTGCGGGAGAGGTGGATCGAAGCGCAGCTTCGTGACGGAGAGGGACTTCGCCCAAACTCTAACCCCACCGGGGATCACCGCGTTCCATCACTTCACGCGATAACCGAATGTCATGCCGAGCCCTGATCCGTTCATCCACATCCCGCGAGATATACTCCGGATAGTACGTCGACAAGATCTCGCGCTTTCTTGCCGCCGCCTTCTCCACGATGTCAGGCTTGCCCGCCTCGTTCCATTCCTTGGGACTCATGCGATTGGCCATGTGCGGATAAACGTAGTCCTTCTGCATCAGCGTCAAAGTCTGGTTGGATCCTAAATAGTGCCCCGGTCCGTCAAGACAAACGTCTGTAATCACATCCACCGACAGCGACTCATCCGTCACTTCGATGCCACGCACATTGCGATTGATCGCCCCCAGCATGTCATTGTCGATCAACAGGCTCTCCAGACAAAACCCCAGCAGCGAGGCATGCATGCCAGCCGATTCATACATGAGATTGATCCCCGTCATTGCAGCGATGCCGGCCGTCACACCCTTCTCATAACCCGCCTGCATATCCGGCAGCTTCGAGTCACACATACCAGACGCAGAACCCACCGTGAGATTGTAAAACTGCCCCATCTGCGCACAACCCGCCGTGATCAGCGCCTGCTCACCAGAGCCACCGGACATGGATCCGGTACGCAGATCAGACACAAAGGGCCAGGGCCCCCAGATCGCCACGGCACCCGGCACAACGCAATTGATGTAAACCAGCCCCGCCAGACATTCCGCTACCGCCTGCACCACAGTGCCAGCCAGTGCGGCAGGAGAGGTCGCCCCCGCCTGTGCGGCAGACAACAACAACACTGGCATGCCACCCCGCGCCGCCGCTTCGAGGCAACGACACGCATCCTCGGCAAATTTCATCGGTGGCACCACGAAACAATTCGACTGCGACACAAACGGCCGCTCCCGCCATTTCTCTTCACTGCCTGCTATCGCATGCAGGATCTGCAGGCATTCCTCAACATGCGTGGGTTCCACCATCGATGTGCCCACGTGTTTCTGTGTCGCGGCAATGCTGGCATAGAGCGTGTTGATATCCAGATCATGCCCGGTGATCATGTCCCGTGCGGTAATGCAGCGCTGAAAAAAATGTATATGCTCACAAGTATCAACGATGCGCCCGGCATCGTACAAATCGACCAGCACCGATTCGCGATATTCCCGCGTCGCAGGCTCGACGATATGAACGGCAGCACCCGCCGTACCGAAGTAAACCCGCGTTCCCGAAGGCTCCATGTCATATTTGGGATCACGTGCATGCAACACAAAATTCCGCCGCGCTTTCGCAATCGTGTCTTCCACAAGGGCAGGGGGAATGCACAACCGCCCCTTGTCACTCATCCAGCAGCCATGCGCCGACATCGCCTCCACGCATGACGGAATCGCACTGCCCAAACCAACAGTCTCCAGCAAATGCAAAGCTGCCCTGTGAATGCGCTCCATCTCGATTTGCGAAAGCGGCTTGTACTTGCCGCCATTCATGCCTGGACGAACCGCCTTGTGCGCCTCTGTCAATGGAGCAGTCCGCATGGCACGCCGCGCATCCCGCCCTCCACGTCGTTTGGAAAGGTCTTCGACAAGGGTCATCGGCAATCTCCTGTAATTCCCTCTCCGTCATCGCTGGCGCAGTCGCTGAAAGCGACGGACGGAGAGGGACTACTCTGCCCAAAATCCCCCCACTCCGCCAGCGCCAATCTCCACTCCAAACCCGCAAATAAATCTCACCCCTCAGCAAAATCCCCCTATGTTATCATACACCAATAATCCCCGACGGTGAACTCAATTGGCCAAACGCGACCTGCCGCCTCTGCGCGCTCTCACAGCCTTCGAAGCCGCTGCACGCTTGGGATCCTTCCGCGCTGCCGCCACTGAACTCGGCATCACGCGCTCCGCAGTCAGCCATCAGGTCAAGCTCCTGGAAGACCGCATGGGCCTCACCCTGTTCCGCCGTGACGCCAGAAGAGCCGAACTCACCACCGTCGGCCAATCCTATTTCCCCACGATAAAAGACGCCTTCGACCAGATCGAAGCTCACACCAAAGCCGTGAAGCCCTCGACCGTTGACAATGAACTCACCATCCAGGTCTACGTCACCGTGGCACTGAAATGGCTGATCCCCCGCCTGCATGATTTCGAACGCCGTTTCCCCGACATGAAAGTGCGTCTCTCTACCTCCTACATCGATTGGGACTTTGATGAACGCAATGTCGACGTCGGCGTGGTACTGGCCCGCAACAAATCGCCGGATCACTATTACGCGCCCCTGTTCCAATCCATGCTGGTGCCCGTATGTTCGCCCAAGCTCATGCAGGGTGACAACGCCTTGAAGACTCCCGATGATCTGAAAAAGCACAAGCTCATCGACGTCTATACTGCCGAGGAAGACTGGCAGATCTGGCTTGATGGTGCCAACGTCAAAACCACTAAGACGCAAAATCGCTTGTCGGTCGATAGCTACATCCTCGCGCAGGAAGCAGCCATCGAGGGCAGGGGTGTGGCCATGACCATCGGTCCCTTCGCGTCGGAGGAGATCAAGCTGGGCCGCCTCATACAGCCTTTCCCGTTGCGGGTGCCGCACAAGCACCAATGGTACTTTGCCTGCGCAGCAGAACACCGCAAGAAAAACAAGATCAGACGCTTCGAGGATTGGCTGATGAAACAGGTGGCCACTGACCCCGCCCTCAGCGCCTATCGCATGCAAGGTAAGGCAGCATGACCGACGTGACATTGGAGCCAACCCGCCGCAGCCGCCGTGACGTGCATCGCCGCCCCGTCAGCCACGCCATTCAGCAGCAGAAACCGAATAAGGCCAGGCGACCCTTTCCGCCCACGCGCCTCATCAGCGATGATCAGATCGAGGCCATCCACCATGCGTCCCTCAAGGTGCTTTCCGAAATCGGCATGGACTTCATGCTGCCCGAGGCACGAGACATTCTGAAAAAAGCGGGTGCCAGCATCGATGGTGAACGTGTGCGCTTCGACCCCGCCTTGATAACCGAGGCGATGGCGACGGCACCCGAAAGCTTCACCGTCCATGCCCGTAACCCCGCCCAGAACATGGATATCGGCGGCGACAACATCAGTTTCGGCACCGTGGGTTCGCCACCCAGTTGCCACGATGTGGACGGCGGTCGCCGCACCGGCAACCATGCCGACTTCACCAAGTTCATCAAGCTGGCACACCACTTCAACGCCATCGACTTTATGTCGGGCTATCCCGTCGAACCCATCGACATTCACCCCGGCATTCGTCATCTCGAAGTGCTGCGCGAAGTTTCAATTCTCACCGACAAGCCCTTCGTGGCCTATTCTCTGGGCGTGGACCGCATCCGCGACGGCATGGAAATCGCAAGGCTGGCCCGCGGCATTTCCAACGAACAGTTTGACCGCGAACCCACACTGACAACCATCGTCAACACCAACTCACCGCTCAAGCTTGACCCCAACATGTTGAACGGCATGCTCGAGATGTGCCGTCGCAATCAAGTGGTCTGCGTCACACCCTTCACCCTTGCCGGTGCCATGGCCCCTGTCACTGTGGCAGGTGCATTGGTCGAGCAAAACGCCGAAGCCCTCGCAGGCCTTGCCTTCTGCCAACTCGTCAAACCCGGCTGCCCTGTCATCTACGGTGGCTTCACGTCGAACGTGGACATGAAGTCAGGTGCACCCGCCTTCGGCACGCCGGAGTATATGAAGAGTACCCTGATCGGCGGTCAACTGGCACGCCGCTACAAAGTGCCCTTCCGCACCTCCAACACCAACGCCGCCAACATGATGGATGCCCAGGCCGCCTATGAAAGTGTCTTCTCCCTGTGGGCCTTGACGATGGGTGGCGGTAATTTCATCATGCACGGTGCCGGCTGGCTGGAAGGCGGCCTGGTTGCCAGTTTCGAAAAATTCGTCATGGACTGCGACTTGATTCAGATGGTCAAGGCTTTCCTGCAACCCATTGAAATCAACGAAGATGCACTGGGCGTTGAAGCGATACGTGAAGTCGGCCCAGGCGGTCATTTCTTTGGCGCACAGCACACGCTCGCCCGTTACTCGGACGCCTTCTACGCGCCCATGGTTTCCAACTGGAGCAACAACCAGCAGTGGGACGCCCAAGGCCGCCCCGATGCCTTGAAACGCGCCAACACCCTTTACAAACAGGCCCTCACGGAATACGTCGAACCGCCGATGGATGCAGGGGTGCGGGAGGCACTGGATGATTTCGTCAACAGGCGTTTGCGCGAAGGCGGGGTTGCCACGGATTTCTGATGTCCCTCTCCGTCATCGCTTACGCGATGCCACCTCCCCCCCAAGCGGGCGAGTAAAAGAACCTTCCCCCCCGCCCGCTTGCGGGAGAGGTGGCACGCGTAACGCGTGACGGAGAGGGACTTCATGCC
>JANNNG010000281.1:0-1511 GCA_031398425.1 Hyphomicrobiales bacterium
TCCGGCCAGCCAGGGTCTGGTATTTGCGCCAAACAACAGGGCCGTCGATTTCACCCCAATCAATACGTCGTCTTCTTTATCTTGATGCGCGTAGATCGTGTCATAGGCCAAGGTCCAGGCGATGCCGCCCGCGTATAACAGTAAAGGCGCTGGTGACAGTACCGCATGAGTTGCCGTCCACCCGATCAGCGCACCCCAGTTGAACGCAAGGCCCAGCACAAATTGTGGCCAGTGTGTGATGCGTTTCATGAACGGGTAGACAGCGACAATGAGCAGCGACGATGCACCGAGAACGATGCTGTACCAGTTGAACTGCCACAAAACGAGAAAGCCGATCAGACCCAACAGCACCAGAAGGCCGAAGGCCTGCGTGCGCGAGATGCGACCCGAGGCAAGCGGTCGGTTGCGGGTGCGATCAACCAGCGCATCAAACTTCTGATCGGCGAGGTCGTTCAGGGTGCATCCCGCACCGCGCATGACAACGGCGCCTGTCAGAAACAGCAAGCCATGCCACAGGTTGGGCATGCCTCCACCCGCCGCAATCTGCCCCAGCACCAATGCCCACCAGCACGGCAGCAACAGCAACCACCAGCCGACAGGGCGATCCAATCGGAAGAGCTGCGCATAGGGCAGGACAGCATCGGGCAGATAACGCTCGACCCAATTGACAGGTTTGGCATCAGCAATGTGTGTGGAGCCGCTGGAAACAGTCATGCTCCGCGTGTTACACGAGCGCCATGGCAAAAACCACACCCCGCCTCCATGTCGAAATGCCGCTGTCGGAAGGGGCTGACTTTGCCCTGGTACCGGAGCAGGGGCACTATCTCGTCAATGTGCTGCGCCAAGGCATTGGTGATACCGTAACGCTTTTCAACGGCAATGACGGAGAATGGCTGGCCTACATCACGACTGTCTCAAAAAAGTCCATACACGTCCGATTGGAACGCCGCACGGCAGATGTGAAGCGTCCGCCCGATATCGACTATCTGTTTGCACCACTGAAGCATGCAAGGCTGGATTACATGGCGCAGAAGGCAACCGAGTTGGGCGCGCGTCGGTTGCGTCCGGTGATCACGCAGCGAACCATCAGTGAACGGATCAATCTGGATCGCATGCGGGCCAATGCGATTGAGGCGGCAGAACAGTGCAATCTGGTTTTTGTGCCAGAGGTGATGCAGCCGTTGCCGCTGGCAAAGGTTCTGGCAGCCTGGGACCCGCAACGCCGCTTGATCTATTGTGATGAAACAGCGTTGGTTGCCAATCCCGTTGCAGCCTTGCAAACTCTGAAGCCCCCTGCCGCCGTGCTGGTTGGCCCCGAGGGCGGTTTTACACCGGAGGAGCGAACCCAACTGAAAAGTCTGCCTTTCGTCACGGCAATTTCCCTCGGCCCTCGCATCATGCGGGCCGACACCGTGGCGATTGCCGCCCTGGCACTTGTGCAAGCGACAATAGGTGATTGGTGCCATCACGATTTGTGACTTGCCGCCTTTCGTGATCTTGCCTACATCCCT
>JANNNG010000294.1:0-21712 GCA_031398425.1 Hyphomicrobiales bacterium
GCATGCAATGAATACATTGCATGCATGACACAATTGACGATCCGAAATATTGACGACGCGACGCGTCTGAAATTGCGCAGCCGGGCGGCGGCCAAGGGGCGTTCGCTTGAAGCTGAATTGCGGGATATCATCACGCGTGCGGCGGCTGAAGGCCCCGCCCCCACCCATGTGGGGCGTTCGGTGCGCCAACGGTTTCAGCGTGTTGGCGGCGTTGAGCTGGAAATTCCACCACGCAGCAAAACCCGTTACGTGCCGGATTTCGAATGATCCTGCTCGATACCAATGTGATTTCTGAAATGATGCGACCTAGGCCTGCCGCTGAAGTCATATCATGGTTTGATCAGGTGGACGGTTTGCCGCTTTTTGTCAGCACCATTACGGAAGCTGAACTTTGGTCTGGCATTCACCAACTGCCCGTCGGCAAAAGGCGCGCAGAGCTGCAAACCTTGATTTCAGAAACTCTGGTTGAGGATTTTGCGGGCCGTGTCTTGCTGTTCGACAGTGTGGCCGCAAAATCCTACGGGAAAATCAGTGGCCAACGTGCAAGCCTTGGGCGACCCATAACAACTGCCGACTGCCAGATCGCTGCCATTGCGCAAGTCAATGGTTTCAAGCTCGCGACGCGCAACACCAAAGACTTTGAGAATTGCGACATCAGCGTGATCAATCCCTGGTCAACTGCAATCGCCGAGCAATGATCCAAGGCCTCTCCCATTTCACCTTTATCGTCCGCGACCTCGACAAGATGGCCATTATCATCACAGACGTCCTCGGCGGTGAGGAAGTTTATTCTTCTGGCGACACCACCTTCTCAACAGCGCGGGAGAAATTCTTTGTCGCGGGTGGAATCTGGATTGCCATCATGGAGGGGGAGAGTTTGCCGACGCGCACCTACAATCATGTCGCCTTTAAAGTGACAGACGCGCAACTGGACTCCGCGCGAGTTGCTGCGGAAACATTGAAACTCGATATCAGGCCAACGCGTCCGCGTGTTGCAGGCGAAGGCCAATCGCCTTATTTCCATGACCATGACAATCATCTATTCGAACTGCACACCGGCACGCTGGATGAACGTCTGGCACGATACAACAGGACAAGCTCATGACTGACGCATTCGTTGTGTCGGTATCAAGATCAGTGCGGCATGAATTTTCGAAGCAGTCATGTATGTCGATTACAATCATCAAGGGCCAAGGTGTTGAAGGCGATTGTCATTCTGGCGTGACGGTGCAACATCGCTCCCGCGTGGCTGTTGACCCGACACAGCCAAACCTGCGTCAGGTGCATCTCATTCACGCGGAGTTGCTGGATGAACTGAGGCTTGACGGATATGACATTGCTTCAGGTGAGTTTGGAGAAAATATCACAACGCGTGGCATTGATCTGTTGTCGCTGCCAAAAGGTGCTTTGTTGAAAATTGGTGCGGGTGCCGTGGTCGAGATCACCGGCCTGCGCAATCCTTGTCAGCAAATCGAGAACTTTCGGCAAGGCCTGCTGTCCAAAGTTGTCTTCAACGCGGAGGACGGAACACTCGTTCGCAAAACCGGAGTCATGGGCATCGTGCGAAATTCTGGACTTGTCAAGACAGGTGACGCCATCGAAATCACACTGCCCCTGCTGCCACACATCAAACTTGAACGAGTTTGAAACGGACGCACACAATCTCCTCAAATCTTGTATAGGACGGGCGAAACCAACACAGCAGGCTTCTCATGATCCGGTTCTTGTACGTCTCTCTTGCAGCACTTCTTCTCAACACCTCTGCCTTCGCCCAGGTGAAACTGCAAGGCACATTCGCAGCGACACAAAACTGCCCGGCCTTGCAGTCCATCAAGAAAGGCAACAATCCCGGCAATGCCGCTATCACTGCGGGAACGACTTACACCCTGCTTGGCAAGAACAAGGACTCCGCGACGCATTACTGGATCGAAGTGCCCGGGGCCAATCCCGTTCAGCGCTGGGTGGCGCTTGCCTGCGGCACGACTGACGCCGCCGATGGTGCAGCCCAACCTTCAGGCGCAGCCGTCGAGACACCGCAAGGCACAATCAAGCCGAAGCCCAAGCCCAAGCCCAGGGGACCGAAAGATGGCAAGCCCTTCTATGTTCTGGCTCTGAGTTGGCAGCCCGCCTTTTGCGAGAAGATGCGCGACAAGGCGGAATGCAAAGCCCAAACCACAGCCAGCTACGAAGCAACACATTTCACGCTTCACGGCCTGTGGCCACAGCCACGGCGCAACGTGTTCTGCGGCGTGGACCGTGCTACCGCAGCCCTTGACGACCAGCACCAATGGGAAAAACTGCCCGCCCCGCAGATGGGTGCTGAAACCAAAGCCGCCCTCGACAAGGTCATGCCCGGCACGCAATCGGTGCTGGAGCGGCATGAATGGATCAAGCACGGCACGTGCTATCCCGGTGGCAATGCCGAAACCTACTTCAAGGATGCGATACGCCTGACAAACGACGTGAATGCTTCCGCCGTGCAGGAGTTTGCAGCGGCCAATATCGGAAGGACCATCAAAACTTCTGATCTTCGCGCCAGGTTCGACGAAGCCTTTGGCGAAGGTGCCGGAGACCGGGTCCGCGTGGCCTGCAGCAAGGACGGATTGATCAGTGAACTGACGATTGGCTTGAAGGGCGATATATCAGCAGGCACGCCGCTGCGGGAACTGATTGCGGCATCAGAACCAACAGATCCGGGCTGTCCTGCGGGCGTGATCGATACTGTCAATTGAGCGAGGCGGCGAGTGCTACGATGCGGCGTGCAGCTTCGGCCATCACGGTTTCATCCACTGTCAGCGCCACGCGCAAATGCCCGGCACCGCCTGCGCCGAAACTTTCGCCCGGCATGGTCACCACGTCATGCTCCGCCAACAATCTCCGCGCAAAGGCATCACCTGAAAGTCCGGTCGCACGCACGTCCACCATCACGAACATGCCTCCCTCAGGCATGCGTGCCTTCACGGTGTTCGAAGATTGCAAACCTTCCACCAGCGCCTTGCCACGACGCCAATAGGCATCACGCATGGCCACGGTTTCCTTGAACTCAAAATCCAGCGCATGGGCCAATGCGTCTTCGAGAAACGGCTGGCTTCCAAACAACATGGTTTCAGAAATCGGCAGTAGTTTTTTGCAATAGTCGGCAGAACCGGCAATCCAGCCGCAGCGGAAGCCCGGCACCGCATGGGACTTCGAAATCGACGAAACGACGATGGTGCGTTCTTCAAGGTCCTGATGAAAAAACGGGGAGGTAAACGAATGGCCGTAGTGAACCTGCGTAGCATAGACTTCGTCAGACACGATCCACAAATCGTGTCTCGCAGCAAGATCGCCGATGGCGCGGACTTCTGCTGCGGTGAACACAGCCCCCGTGGGATTGGAGGGCGAATTAAGCAGAATGCCCTTCGTCTTTGGCGTCACAGCATTTTCCATTGCAGCAAGATCAGGATGAAATCCACGATCCGGATCAAGCTTCACGGCCACAGGCACGCCTCCCGGTGCCGTGACAACGGCTTCATAGGTCGCGTAATAGGGATCAAACAACAGCACTTCGTCACCGGGTTCAAGAATAGATACGAATGCAAGTGACAATCCGGTCTGCGTGCCGGGTACAAACAGAAACTGGTTGGCCGCGATGGGCCTGCCAGTTTGCCTGGCATAAAACCGCGATAGGCTTTCGCACACATCCAGATTACCGGTGCTGGGCGAATACCCCAATCTGCCAACTTTGATATTCTCGCGGGCCGCATTGAGCAGCGACGCAGGTGGTGGCAAGTCGGGTTCACCGATCGAAAGAAAAATCAGTTTCTCGCCCGCCGCCCGACGGCGTTTGCCTTCAATGTGGACAGACCATTTTTCAGAACCAAGGGTGGAAAGGCGAGTGGCGATGGAGGCAAGTTTCATGGGCCCGGATGTAGCGATTGATGGGCAACCGGGCAAGGGGCAGACAACCCCTCTCCGTCATGCTTCGCATGCCACCTCTCCCGCAAGCGGGCGAGGAAAATTATCCTCGCCCGCTTGCGGGAGAGGTGGCACGCCGCAGGCGTGACGGAGAGGGACTACTCAGCCACCTTCTCACGACCCATGCGATTGAGCGTCACATAATCCGTCTTGCCCGATCCCAGCACAGGCAAGCTTTCGAGGTGAAAAATGTTCCTGGGGATCATCAAGTCAGAACAGCCCAGCTTCTTGAGTCCCAATGCAATCTCCTTGCGGTCCGGTTTTTCAAGTGTTGTAAACATCACGAGTTGCTCACCCTTCTTCGCATCAGGCGCCGCGACGACAGCATGGTTGAAGTCCTTGTAGATCTCTTGCAGTTTTGCTTCGAGGGCGGTGAGCGACACCATTTCGCCCGCAATTTTTGAAAACCGCTTGGCGCGGCCCTGAATGGTGACATAGCCCTGCTCGTCAATGGTCACGATGTCGCCCGTGTCATACCAACCATCGGGCGGTGGTTCGATCACGCCGGGGTTGTCGGCGCGAAGATAACCCAGCATGACGTTGGGTCCCTTGATCCACAACCGCCCGCCCTTGGTGATACCTTCGACTGGTTCAAGGCGATGCTGCATGCCATCGAAGATCCGGCCCACGGTTCCGGGCTTCGAATGCATGAAGGTGTTGGCGGCAATGGTGGGAGCACATTCCGTGGCGCCATAACCTTCGATGATGCGAAGTCCAAATTTTTCCATATAGATCGCCCGCGTCTCGGGCTTCACGCGCTCGGCTCCGCCGACGAGCAGACGCACATTGTAGAAGTCATAGGCATGGGCATTGCGGGCATAGCCGTTGAGGAAGGTGTCGGTGGAAAAGAGAATGGTTGCATTGGTATCGTAGACCAGTTCCGGCACGATCTTGTAATGCAGCGGTGAGGGATACAGGAACGCCTTCATGCCCGTGGTGGCAGGCAGCATGATGCCACCCAGAAATCCAAAGGCATGGAAGATCGGCAGCGCGCAGAAAAATGTGTCGTTTGGCATCAAGGCAATGCGTGCGAGGATCTGATGCTTGTTGGCAATCACGTTGCGGTGCGACAGCACAACGCCTTTTGGCACACCCTCCGAGCCGGAGGTGAACAGCACCACGGCAGGCGTGTTGGGATCGGTGGCGGCACCGCAGGCGCGTAGAGACGCTGGCGTGAAAAAGCGTTGAACAACACCGCGCAGCTTGTCGATGGCATCAACGGTTTCGCGCACATCCTCAAGGTAGATGAACTTGCAAGTCTTTTCGAGGAACGTCACGTCCTCCTGCATCTCGCCCGCTTCGATGAATTTTCGTGAAGTGATGATGGTGCGGATTTCTGCAGCTGTGCAGGCCGCCGCCATGTTCATGGCACCGGTTGAGAAATTCAGCATGGCGGGCACCCGGCCATAGGCATAAAGCCCGAACACGGCCGCCACCGTGGCATTGGCATTGGGCATCAGGATGCCCACGTATTTCTGCCCCTGTGTCAGGACCGACAGTTTACGACCCAGCACAAAACTGCCGGTGATCAACCGGTTGATGCTCATCGGCGTGCGCTGGATATCCTCAAGAATGATGCGCTTGCCACCAAAGGCCTTCTTGGCATCGAGCAGGTTCTGCCAGATCGTCTGGTCGATGTTGGACGAGCGGAACACCATATCCGTCATCACGGTGTAAAGCTTTTCGGCCTGATATTCGCGAAGCGCTGAACCTTTGAGGTTGTCAGGTGACTGTGACGACACAGGCGGCATGAAGGTGACGGTGATCTTGGGAAACCAGCGTCGCGGATAAACCCCTTTCAATCGCGTGAAGGGCGTGAACTGTGCCCCGTCAATGCGCACGGGCAGGATTTTCGCCTTGGCCATGGCGGCCACCGCACCGGGACCTTCATAGATTTTCATCAGGCTTCCCGTGACGGTGATGCGTCCTTCCGGAAAAATCACCACACGATTACCACGCTTCAAGGCATCCACCAGCGTGCGCAGTGACATCGGGTTGCCAGGGTCCATGGGACAAAGTTCGAACAGTGCAAAGGCAGGCTTTACCCACCACTGCCTGGCCATTTGCGTGTTGATGGCAAAGCTGGCTTTTTCAGGAAGGTAAGCCGACAGCAATGGGCCATCCAGCAATGAGGTGTGATTGGCGACGATCAGCGCCTTGCGGCCAGCAGCCTCCAGGTGTTCGAGCCCCTTGACTTCGACGCGATAGAACAAACGAAACAGAAAGCGGGCTGCGGCGGTAAGAAGATCATGCGGCAACAATCGCACGATATAGATCGCCGCGAAGAAATTAGCGATGGCCAGTATCAGGAACAGTGAGCGCGCCGACAGCCCTGCTGCAAGCAGCACGACGGAAAGCAGCGTCACACCCACCATGAAAAGGGCATTGTAGATGTTGTTGGCACCGACGATACGCGCCCGCTGATAGAACGGTGTGCGCGCCTGCATGATGGCAAACAGTGGCACCACGAACAACCCGGCGCAGAAGGCGATCGCCGTCATGTCAAACAGCACCCGCCAGACCTGCCAGAAGCTTAACGCCGTTGTCATGCCGATGAGTTGTGCGCCTGCAGCACTGGCTTCCGACACAACTGAATTGGACGCGATGGCAGCAGCAATGGCTTGCTCAGATGAACCCGCTGCAAAATAAAGATCCAGCATGAAGACAGACATCAGGAAAGCCGCGAGCGGCACATACTTGGCGGTGATTTTTCCCTTCAGCAGCACGTTGCAATAGACCGAACCCGCGGCAATGCCGATCGAGAACAGTGCGAAGATGATCGACGCCACACCCGGTGTGCCGCGCAGGCTTTCGTTGGTGAAGAGCTGCATCTGTGTGACAAACACCACGCCCAAAAGCCAGAACCACGAGATACCCATGATGGACTGGAACACCACATCTTTTTCCCGTGCCAGCTTCATGGCAGCCCAGGTGGAAGCAAAGATGTTTTTGCGCACCTCCAGTTCTGGCAGGGGCGGAGGCGCATCGGGAATCTGCCTTGCCGTCCAATAGGAAAACAGTGCCACAGCCACCATCAGAACCGTGATGGCCCATTTGCCCTGTTCATGGGTCACGATGAGATTGCCGAATATGGTTCCCGCAAGCACTGCGAGGAAGGTGGCCATTTCCACCATGCCGTTGCCACCCAGCAATTCATCCTTCTCAAGATGCTGGGGAAGGATGGAATATTTGATGGGTCCAAAAAATGCGGCCTGAAGCCCCGCCAGAAAAATGCAGAATTGCTTGAGCCAGATGAAATCGGAAAACAGCGCATAGGCCGAGAGGATGATGATGCCGATTTCGATGAACTTGATGCGCCGGGCCAGAAACGCCTTGTCATACTTGTCTGCCAGCTGTCCCGCTGTTGCTGAAAACAGGAAGAACGGCAACACAAAGAGTGCCGCTGAAATGGTGTTGAGTGTGCCCGCCTGGTCTTTGGGCAGCGTGGTGATCAGCAGACTGGCCACGGCAAAGCGGAATGCGTTGTCGATGAAGGCCGAAAGCGCCTGGGTTACGAACAGCGGCAGGAAGCGCCTGGTTTTCAAAAGTGCAAACTGGCTGGGTCCGGACGCATTCATGATGTTTGGAAGCCTCTTGATTCGACGATTAAGCCTTCTTACCACGTATTGCATCGGTCAAGTCCCAACCGCGCATCATTCGGCTCTTGACCGGTGCCAAGAGGCCTGCCATTAGTCCCGTCGAATTCACATAAAGATGTCTTTATGTACCAGTTTTGAGAACCTCACGAGGAGCGCAGTCGGATGGCACGCAAGAATTTTGTTTTCACCAGTGAATCAGTGTCGGAAGGCCACCCCGACAAGGTGTGTGACCGGATTTCGGACGAAGTGGTGGACCTATTCTTCCGCGAAGCCTTGGCCGAAGGCATGGACCCCTGGGCCGTTCGCGTCGCCTGCGAAACCTTGGCCACCACCAACAAGGTGGTGATCGCCGGCGAAGTGCGCGGACCCAAATCCGTGACCAACGAGAAGATCGAGGCCGTAGCCCGCAAGGCCATCAGGGAGATCGGCTATGAGCAGTCGGGCTTCCATTGGGAAACCGTCAAGATCGAAATCGTGCTGCATGCCCAGTCCGTGGATATTGCAGTCGGCGTTGATACCGCCGCCAACAAGGAAGAAGGTGCAGGCGACCAGGGCATCATGTTCGGCTATGCCTGCGATGAAACGCCGGACCTGATGCCAGCGCCCCTGTATTATTCGCAGCGCATTCTGCAACTCCTGGCCGAAGCCCGCCATGGCGGTGAAAAACGTCTGGGACCTGACTCAAAGTCACAAGTCACCGTGCAATACAAGAATGGCAAACCCGTAGCCGCGACGCAGATCGTTGTCTCACATCAGCACCTGGATGAAAGCATGACTTCTGAAGATGTGGCCAGGATGGTGAAGCCCTATGTCAAGAAGGCGCTGCCCAAGGGCTGGATCAGCAAGGACACGGTCTGGCACATCAACCCCACGGGCAAGTTCTTCATCGGCGGCCCCGATGGCGATGCGGGTCTCACCGGTCGCAAGATCATCGTCGACACCTACGGCGGTGCAGCCCCCCATGGCGGCGGTGCCTTCTCCGGCAAGGACCCCACGAAGGTCGACCGTTCAGCGGCCTATGCCGCCCGCTACCTCGCAAAGAACGTCGTGGCAGCCAAGCTCGCGGCGAAATGCACGATCCAGCTCAGCTACGCCATTGGTGTGTCCGAACCCCTTTCAGTCTACGTTGATACCCATGGAACCGGCAAGGTGAAAGAAGAGAAGCTGGAAAAGGCGCTGCGCAAGGTCATGGACCTCACACCACGCGGCATCCGCAAGCACCTCGACTTGAACCGTCCAATCTATGCCCGCACGTCAAGCTATGGCCATTTCGGGCGCAAACCCACCAAGGACGGCGGCTTCTCCTGGGAGAAGACCGACCTTGCGAAAGAGCTCAAAGCTGCGGTGAAGTGACCGGCACGGCGGCCAGACATCAGTTTTATGGACGGCGCAAAGGGAAACCCTTGCGCCGTCTGCATTCTGACCTGATGCAACATCTGCTGCCGTCCATCGCTGTTGACCTGAACGATCCGCTGGCAGGCACAGGTGAGCGCCGGTGGCTTGAAATCGGCTTTGGTGGCGGTGAACACATGGTTCATCAGGCCGCACTGCATCCTGATGTTTCAATCATCGGCGCGGAAGCATTTCTCAACGGTATCGCCAAGTCCCTGGCCCATGTGCAAGCCGCAGCACTCAACAATGTGCACATCTACTACGGCGATGCGCGGGTGCTGCTTGAAGCGCTGCCGGACGCTTGCCTTGACCGGCTCTATCTTCTTTACCCTGACCCATGGCCGAAGGAGCGACAGAAAAAGCGTCGCTTCGTCAACGCGGCAAATCTCGCACAATTTCACCGCCTGCTGAAACCGGATGGGCTGTTCCTGTTCGCAAGTGACATTCCAGATTATGTGGAATGGACACGTGACCATGTGGCGGCTCATGCCGGTTTCCGCGAGACAGGTGATGCCAATCATCCTTTTGAAAACTGGACGCAGACACGTTACGAAGCCAAGGCCCTTCGCGATGGTAGATCACCTGCCTATCTCACGTTCAGGAAGCCGTAAACAAAGTCAGCTCAAAACACTTTTTGCCCGACACAACTCGCCATTGTCATCAAATTGTCATAAACGAAATGGCAAAGCACAGGGCACAAAGGGTCTCTCGCGGACATGGCACGAACATATCAAGTGGCAGCTCTGCCATGGCGTAAGAGTAATTCGGAAATTGAAATCCTGATGATCACCACCCGCACCACCAGGCGCTGGGTCATTCCCAAGGGCTGGCCCATGCCGGGCAAAACCGACCATGCGGCAGCGGCCATTGAAGCCTACGAGGAAGCGGGTGTGCGCGGCGTTGTGTTACATGCGCCATGTAGCCAATACGGATATGTCAAACTGTCCGACAATGGCAAAGAGCGGGTGCTCAGCGTCACGGTTTATCCCCTGCGCGTTGAAACCGAACTTGCAGATTGGCCGGAACGCAATGCACGCGAACGGCGCTGGATGAGCATTGCCGAGGCGGCAGCGATTGCAGGTGAACCAGAACTTGTGCGGGTACTGAGCGGGTTTGTTGAGCCGGTAATACAACTAGGTTTGTGGCAGCGTTTGCGCGGGTGGTTGGGGAGATGAAATTGCAGTCCCTCTCCGTCTCGCACTGACGCGCGATCCACCTCTCCCGCAAGCGGGCGAGGAAAGAAAACCTTTTCCTCGCCCGCTTGCGGGAGAGGTGGCACGCGGAACGCGTGACGGAGAGGGAATTACAAATGCCCCGACGCCACATGTTGCCGCACCGACTGGCCGAACAGCACCATCATCGCATCAGGAAACACGTTCAGGAATTTACGGAATTTCGCATAGTCGAGTTGCAGCACAGACGTTGCCCCCGAGGCCCGCAAGGTCGCTGAGCGCACGGGCGTGAACAGGCCGTATTCTCCGGCCACGTCACCTTTGGTTTTATGGGCAATGACTGCGCCATCGACAGGTTCGATCACTTCGAGTGTACCCGTCATCACGGCATAGACACACTCGGCCCTGTCTCCCGCTTCGCACAGCACATGACCATCAGCAATATCAAGGCGCGAAAAGATGGAGGCGAGCACGCGCAAATCGCCGGCGGGAATGCTTTCAAACACCGGGCTTCGCAGCATCATGTCAACACGCACCTGCACTTCATTTGCATCGACGGCTTTGCTGGCCGCATTGAACAGGCGTTCAGCGCGTTTCAATTGCTCGCGCCAGCGCCGTGTCTCGGTAAAGCGGCGGTTCGGCAGGATGCTGTCATCGCCGATGATGCGTGCGGCTTCGCGAAGTCCCGAATGATAGCCGCTCTGCATGGTGGCCCAGTGGATGCGAAGGGTGTGTTCGCCTGCAAACAGGAGCGTATTGCCCACAGGTGCCGCAAGTTCATCCAGTTCTTCACTGCTGCAGCCCGTTGGAACATAGACATAGGCGCCCTTTGAAAAGGGATCGCCATTCCATGTCGTCACCTCGATGCGCGATGGCCCCATGGCCTTTTCACCAAAAACATTGCGCAAGCTGGAGCGCACCACCTGGGCTACCTTGTCTCGCGAAGCTGTTTCAATTGCCTGGCCTGCTTCACCCCCCAGCAACATGACCAGTACCGGTTTACGGTGGGTTTTCCACAAGTTGAGAATGGTGGTGGGGTATTGCGCTTGCTCGGCCTGAAGATTTCCGAACACATACTGGTTGGGTGGCCAGAATGGCCAATCAAAATGCAGGATGAGCTTGGTCATGAAGCCAACGCCAAGCTGGTCAATCGCCTGTTGCTTGCGCGGCGGAAGTGGAGGTTCAAACGTCACGCTCCCTGATTTCAGGACTCCCAGCGGCAGGGTCACGATCACCTTCTGTGCGACCCAGACCTTGTCCTGTGACCGCACGACAACACCTTGGGGCGTATAGGCGATATGGTCAACCGGCGTGTGCAGTGTGATATCAAGTTCAGCTGCCAAGCGGTCAATCAAGGCGCTGCAGCCCCCCGAAATCAGACTGTCACCCGGCCCATAAACCTCATAGCCCTCATCCCAATGCAGGAAGGAGAGTTGTGCTGCACCTGCGCCTGCATCATCACGCGCCACGAGCAAACTGTGCCAGTTGACATCACTGCGGAGTTCAGCCTGGTGCGAGAGCATCTGAAGAACGGCTTCAGTCGCCATTTGCAATGACAGGTCTGCCTGACCTTCACGCAGCATGGAACGGCGCATGTCATCAAGGGCATCATGCACGTCGTCCATCAGGCTGATGCTGGCGTCTTTTCTATCAGGGATCAGGCCCTGCCCCGCCGTGAACAAGGCAAGGTCTTCCCAGCCACCTGTATAACTTGAGTCCCCACCCACAAATTCCGTTGGCACCTGCAACTCACGGCAGATTGAGGTGATGGGGTTTCCATCGGTGCCGTGAATCCAATGCGCACCATGGTCAATGCCATCCCTGGTCCACACGCGCCCGCCAGCCCGGTCACGCGCCTCCAGCACAGTGACGTCGAAGCCCGCCTGCTGCAAAGCCCGCGCCGCCGCAAGCCCAGCCAACCCTGCCCCGACGACAATGATCTTCTCAGCCCGCACAAAAAGCTCTCCGCTTTGTGCCCCCTGTTGGAGGTTAAATCAAAACTGTACGCGGGTCGAGAGTCGGGAGGTGACTTATGCGTCCGAATTCACGATCAGCTTGGCGAGGCCGACAATCAGCTTCCGCTTCGTGGTGTTGTCGGCATCACGAAAGGCCTTGGCCAGTTGCACGCCTTCTGGTGTCATGAGCGAAGAGGTGAACTCATCCGAAGGCACCGACTCTTTCATCACCGAATCACTTTCGCCGCCGGGCAATCCTTCGAAGAAAAACTGTACGGGCACGCCAAGTGTCTTGCTGGTGTAAAACATGCGGCTGGCGCTGATGCGGTTGGCACCTTTTTCATACTTCTGCACTTGCTGGAAAGTAATCCCAAGAAGTTCGCCTAAGCGTTCCTGGCTCATGTTGATGAGTTGCCGCCGCATCCGGATTCGCGAACCGACGTGAACATCGATGTAGTTGGGATCTCGTCTTGCCATGTTTTCCTCAGACTGTTGCCCCCAGTCTGCTGCTTGTTCTTCAGTTCTGCCCGTCCCCCCCGAACTGCGGCAATAACAGAACTGACCTGCTCTTCAACTGCTTGGCTTTTTAGGCTTGGAATTTGACTTAGGCAAATGGAAATATCACCAACCAGGGTCCTATGGTTAAAATTTCACGCGGCCGAAACCCGCGACAAGAATCAGAAACAGGCAGGAGATCAAAAAAGGTGCCGCCCCGACGCGAACAAACAGCGTTGGCAGCAGGCTTTCAGGGAGTTGCGCGTCGATGAAAACAGCAGTGCCCAACTCTGTGGTGACGACATGACGACCATACGCATCGATCATGCCCGACACACCGGTGTTGGCGGCACGCGCCATCGGCAAGCCTTGTTCGACGGCCCGCATTCGCGTTTGCGCCCAATGCTGGTAAGGCCCGATAGAACGTCCGAACCAGCCGTCATTCGTCACATTCACGATCCAGCGTGCGCGTTGACCTGTCGGCACAAGCTGATGCGGAAAAATCGCTTCATAGCAAATCAGCAACACCGCCGGACCGACACCCGGAACATCAGCTTGAACGGGTCCTGGCCCCGCACTGAAAGCTTCAGGCAAGTCGGCAACCTTGCGAAACCCCAAAGGCTCCAGCAGCCAGGCCAGTGGGAGGTATTCACCCCCGGGCACCAGACGCCACTTGTCATAGCGATGCGTAACCACGCCGTGATGATCAATGGTGAGAATGCTGGTGAAATAATCCGATCTCGCGACCGAGCCCTGTCGACGGATGGCACCGGTCAGCAAGGTTTGTCCCGGCTTCAGGCCTTCGGCAATGCGCTGCAGCGCAGGCTCGCTTTCGTCCAATAGAAACGGCACCGTGGCTTCTGGCCAAATAATGACGGACGGCATCACTCCTGCGGGGGAAACCGCCACCGTCATGGCCATCAGGTCATCAAATACCTTGGCCCCGTTCTCGCTGCGCCACTTGTCACTCTGGGCAATATTGGGTTGCACCAACCGGATCAGGGGACCGTTGTTCGCAGCACGCGGAAGGCTCGAGAGCCGGTCCTGCCCCCACCACCAGCTCGCAGGCAATGTCAGCAGTACAAGCAGGGGCAGCAAGACGCTTTGCCTTGCCTGGCGCCACGACAACACTATCGCGCACGGCAGAACCCCCCACAGCAACACAAGCAGCGTCAGACCAGGCATGCCCACGAGGCTTGCAAGTTGCAGCACACCACCCATGCCATCGGCCATCAGGCCCGGCGCATCCCATGGAAAGCCCGTAAACAGGATGCCGCGCAGCCATTCAACCATGGCCAGCAGTGACGGCATCACCAACCAGCGTCGCCACCCACGTCTGACCAGCCACTCCGTTATGAGAAATGCCAGACCCCAGTAAATTGCCATCAACCCCGCAAGACCACCCACAGCAAACGGCATCATCCAGAGATAACTTTGCGCATCAACCAGAAAGGCATAGCCGATCCAGTGCAGGGCAAAACTGAAATAACCAAGACCGAAAACAAGGCCACCCCAAAACGCATGCCGCAACCTGCCCGGCGGTTGCATGCTGTCAATCAGCAAAAGCAGCGACAGGCAAACAAATATCAGCCAGACCTGAGACAGCGGCGGAAGGGCCAGAGCGAGGCCGAACCCCAACACAAATTTCAATGCCAGGACATATCGCAGGGCCATCGACGGACGCGTTATCGCAATCACTTAAGTGCGACGCTGCGCAACGGCTTCGGCCATCGAACATAAAATCTCGAACATCATCACAGTGCCCGCATAGGCTGTCATGCCCGAGGCATCGAAGGGTGGCGACACTTCAACCACATCGGCACCGATGATGTTGATCCCACGCAATTCCCGCAACATCTGCTGCGCCTGGAACGTGGTGAAACCGCCGATTTCGGGCGTGCCCGTGCCCGGTGCATAGACAGGATCGAGCATATCAATGTCAAAGCTCACATAGGTTTCACCATCGCCCACAATCTCTCGCGCTTCCACCATGATGGCCCTTGGACCTTTTTCCATGGCCTCCTCAATGCGCACCAGGCGCACGCCCAACTTCTCGCCAAACGCGAAATCATCAAGATCATACATGGAACCGCGCAGACCAATCTGGATGGTGCGCCTGGGATCGAGCACTCCCTCCTCGATGGCACGACGAAACGGTGTGCCATGGGTGAAACGGAACCCGCCGAAATAACTGTCATACAAATCCGTGTGGGCATCAAAGTGGATCATGCCCACCGGTTTCTTCTTGCCAAGCGCTCGCAGAATGGGCAGCGAACACAAATGATCACCCCCCGCTGACAACGGCCGAATGCCCTTGGCGACCAGGGCCGCATAGAAATTTTCAACCCGCGCCAAGCTGTCATCCACACTTGCCGGATTGACTGAAGTATCGCCAAGGTCCGCCACATTGGCGAGGTCATAAGGTACAATGTGAGAGGTTTGATGCATGCGCCGGACCATGGAGGATTGGTCCCGCATTTGCCGGGGTGCATGGCGCGGTCCTGGGCGATTGGTGGTGCCACCATCCCAGGGCACGCCCACGATGCCGATATCGACGTTCGTCGCGTCACCTGGCAAGACGTGCGGCAAGCGGAAGAATGTCGCCACACCGCCAAAACGCGGTGTCACAAGTCCGGATACGGGTTGGTTGAAAGCCATTGGACACTCCTGTTCGAGGCCAAGCGTTACAAAGTCTCAACAGCCTTGGCAACAAATGCGCTGTGCACCTCCCGTGACATTTGCAGCGGCCTCGCGCTATGGTCGATGACATGTTGACATATGATTTTCTCGTGGTGGGCGCAGGCATTGCCGGAGCCTCGGTTGCAGCCCATCTTGCCGAAACCCATTCCGTTGTCCTGATCGACATGGAAGACCGTGCCGGCTACCACACCACCAGCCGTTCTGCTGCAAGCTATGAACCCAACTATGGCCCGCCGCCAATGCTGGCCCTGACCCGCGCCAGCCACCATTTCTTCATGGACCCGCCCAAAGGCTTCACCGATGCCCCATTGTTCACGCCGCGCGGCTCGCTGTTTCTGGAAGCCCAAGGGCAGTCAGGGGCGACTGCACGACTTCTCTCCAAGGCCAGCGGTCTTGCGGAAATCAGCACGGCACAAAGCATTGCAATGCTTCCAATACTGAAAGCAGATTACCCCCAGCGCTGTTTTCTCGACACCCAAACCGGTGACCTCGACGTTGATCTCATTCACCGGGGTTATCTGCGCCTGTTCCGGGAACGCGGCGGTCACATCAAGCTTTCAGCACCACTTCAGTCAGCCCAACGATCAGGGGATCAATGGCAGACCCGATGCGGCGACACTGAACTCTCGGCCCGCGTGATCATCAACGCAGCAGGCGCCTGGGGTGACACAATCGCAACGCTCTGTGGCGCAAGGCGAGCAGGCCTCATTCCCAGGCGCCGCTCCATTGGCGTAGTGCCCATGCCACAGGACTTGGATTTCGCCCACTGGCCCATGGTGACTGATGTCGGTGAAACCTGGTATGCAAAACCCCAGAGCGGCAAGCTGATTGTCTCCTCCGCCGATGCCACGCCGGTTGAACCGCACGACGCCTATGCTGACGACATGGCGATTGCGGAAGGCATAGACCGCCTGATGACTGCAACCACACTCGATGTGGATCGACTTGAGCACAGCTGGGGCGGGCTTCGCACCTTTGCACCTGATGGCAATCCCGTCGTGGGATATGATCCGCATACGGAGGGTTTCTTCTGGCTGGTGGGACAAGGTGGATACGGCATTCAATCCTCCCCAGCGCTTTCTGCAACAGCAGCAGACATGGCGCGACATCAGCCCATTCCCAGAAACATTGTTGATCTCGGCCTTGACGTCGACGCCATCGCACCGGACAGGTTCACGACATGACAGACACGACAGTCGGTGAAGCCCTTGTGGGCTTGCTTGAAGCCTATGGCGTTGACACCGTGTTCGGCATTCCCGGCGTGCACAATGTGGAAATGTATCGCGCCCTGCCGCGTTCGAACATCCGGCACATCCTGCCACGCCACGAACAGGGTGCGGGTTTCATGGCCGATGGCTATGCACGGGCGACAGGAAAACCCGGCGTATGTTTCACGATAACAGGTCCAGGACTTCTCAACATTTTAACCCCCATGGGTGAAGCGTGGAGCGACTCCAGCAACATGCTGGTCATCTCGACGGCGCTGGATATCACCGACGGCGCCCAGGGGCGTGGCCGCCTGCACGAGATGCGAAACCAGCGATCCGCAGCTGAAGGCGTCACCAGCGTCGCCATCAGGGCTTATACAGCGAATGACGTGCGTGACGGCATCGCCCAGGCCTTCGCCAACTTTGCCTCGGCAAGACCACGCCCGGCCTATCTGGAAATTCCGCTGGATGTGCTCACCATGCCTGCGGGACAGACCTGGGCAGCGCGCCCGCTGCTGGCAAGACCATCGCCATCACCTGCATTGTTGATGCAGGCGGCGGAAAAACTGAACGCCGCTCGGCAAAGCTTCATCATTCTTGGTGGCGGTGCATTGGAAGCCGGTGATGCGGCCCTTGCCATTGCTGAAAAGCTGGGGTGCCCAGTCATCACAACAACAGCCGGCAAAGGTGCCATTCCCGCCGCTCATCCTCTGTGCTGGGGCTATTGTCTGGGCAATCCGATGGTGCAGCAGATGTTGCTGAAAGCCGATTGCATACTGGCCGTGGGCACGGAACTGTCGGAAACCGACTTCTGGGACACACAGGTTGTGATCGAAAAAAACCTGATCCGCATCGACATTGACGCAGCAGCAATTGCCCGGCCTCACGTGGCAGAAGTACCAATCCTTGGCGATGCCGGTGAAGCCCTTGCCGCCTTGAACAAACTGATTGCACTGCGATCAAATCCGCAGTCCCTCGCCCGGCCTACAGCGGATGAAACACCGCTTCAGCAAGTCTTGCACACAGTGTTGGATACGATCCGTAAAGCCTTGCCTGACAACAGCATCATTGCCTCCGACATGACCCAGATTGCCTATGCGGCAAACGTCATGTTTCCGGTCCACAAGCCGCGCACCTGGTTGCACCCCGTGGGCTTTGGCACCCTGGGTTTTGCACTGCCTGCCGCCATCGGTGCAAAATTTGGCAGGCCGGAACGCGCTGTTGCAGCACTTGTTGGCGATTATGGATTTCAGTATTCAAGCAACGAGCTTGCAACTGCCGTGGAACACCAACTGACCCTGCCCATCCTGCTGTGGAACAACAACGCGCTTGGACAAATTCGTGATGACATGGTCAACAAGGGCATTCAGCCCAATGCCGTGACTCTGCGCAACCCGGATTTTCAACTGCTCGCGAAAGCCTATGGTGCGAGGGCCGAAAAACCTGAAAATCTCAAAGCGCTGGCCAAGGCCATCACTGTGGCACAGAACGCCGATGGTCCCACCCTCATCGAAATGTCGGAAGCCATGGCTCGTGACTGACTGGGCCGTCATCTTTGATGTTGACGGTGTATTGCTGGAATTGACGCGGGATGAAGAAGAGATTTTCTTCCATGCACTACGGCGTTTTGTGCCGACGCAAGATCTCTCCCGCGACTGGAACAGCTATCGTATTCGCAACGATGACGACATCATTGCAGAAATTCTTGAGCGCAAGAACTTGCCGCATTCGTTGAAGCCAGATGTTGTTGACCACTACATCGCCTTGCTGAACAATGCTCTGCAAACAAATTTGCAAAGCGTTGTCATCGCAGGTGCAAGTGAACTGCTGTCGCAGCTTGCAACCAATTTCACCCTCGCCATTGCCACGGCCAACCTGCTTGATGCCGCCGCAGCCCGATTGCAACAGGTGGGTTTGTGGTCGTTTGTCTCCCGTCACGCCCAAGGTGCTGACGGAGGAGGACACAAGTCCATCATTCTGAAGCGCCTGCTGGGCCGCATCAACCTGCCAGGATCAAACGTCATCTACATCGGCGACAACCTGAATGATGTGGAGGCGGGTCGCAGCAATGGCGTGCACTTCATCGGCTTTTCAACGAACCCCCAGCGGCTGCAAGCGTTGGGCAAAGCTGGCGCACAACATCTAAGCGCAGATCATCGACAAACCGCAGCACTGCTTTCCATGATAACCAATCAGTCAATAATTCAACCTTCCCCGCCTTTGCAGGGAGGGTCCTGGGGTGGGGATCGCGGAGGCACATTGTAACTTAACCTTGGAACGCCTCTGCGCTAACATGCGATGCGGCACACTGAAAGGACCTCGACATGACACGGATTGGTTTGGTTGTGCTTGCAGCCATTTCTCTTTTATCGGCTCCCGCCCGCGCCAGCGACTGTCTTGCCATGGCCGAAGGGCTGGCGCGAGTGCAGCATGCAAGCCTCAACGTCGTGGCCTTGCAAGCTGATGAGGTAAAGGTCACCTTCGTCGGTCACTCCACTTTTCGAATTGAGACCGCAGGCGGTATTGTGGTCGCGACCGACTACAACGGTCGCGCCGGCGAAGGATCTCTGCCCCAGGTCGTGACCATGAACCGCGCCCACTCCACGCATTACACCTTGAACCCCGACCCCGCCATTGCCCACGTGTTGCGCGGCTGGACCGATGATGGCACGCCAGCCCGCCATGATGTGGAAGTAGGTGATCTCCGCATTCGCAATGTGACAACCGACATCCGTGGCGGCACAGCCACCCGAATGGCCGACGGCAACTCGATTTTCATCTTCGAAGCCGCAGGCTTGTGCATCGGCCATCTCGGCCACCTGCATCATGAACTCACACCGGGCCACATGGGCTGGATCGGCAGGCTTGACGTGGTCATGGTCCCGGTCGACGGTCGCATGACCATGCCCCACGCCAACATGATGACGGTGCTCAAAGACCTGAAGGCCTCGGTCATCCTGCCCATGCACGTCTTTGGTCCTGACACGCTGTCGAATTTTCTGGGCGAAGCGCGCAGGAGTTTCAAGGTAAGTTACAATGAAGGTGCAACGCTGACGCTATCTGCCAAGACGCTGCCCGTGGAACCCACGGTGATTGTAATGCCAGGCTACTGAATAATTCTTTCTTTCGGCGCAACGGATTCCAGTTTCCATTTCGTCTTATCCTGCAAAGGGGAGGACAACATGGGAAGCGTCAAAAATCCAGAAGCCATCCGCGCAAGAGAACTGCGGTCATCACTCAATCCAGCAGAACAATCGCTGTGGTCTGTTTTGAAAGCCCGGCAGCTCGGCGGCTGGAAGTTCACAAGGCAAACGCCGATAGGACCATACCTTGCAGACTTTGTCTGTGGAGAGCGCCGCGTTGTGATCGAGGTCATTGGTGATCAACATTTGGAGAAAGCTTCGCATGATCGGACTCGGGATGAGTATATGATGGCAGCGGGATATTCGGTGTATCGCGTACCAGCGAATTCTTTATTGAACGATTGGGTTGTCGTGCGTGAGTCAATACTCGCTATTCTCGAAGACCGAATTGAAGATTTCGTCGAGGCCCCTGATATGAAATTCACCCGGCGGTTTTCTACCCCAGTGCGATGCGGATTCGATTCACGAAGTGCCTTAAGACAGCGCAGTGGCTGATAGACCCTACCCCCTTTGATCTGTATCAATGCGTATAGTCTGGCTTCTGCTATGGATTGCTCATGCGCCTGTATCTTGTCTCGATGTGCCTCATGGCTGTCACCGTTGAAGCGGCTGCCGATTCCGTGTCCCGCGGGCGAAGTTTGCTGCAGGACAATTGCTCCCGCTGCCATGCCATAGGGGCCGAGGGGCAAAGTCCCCATGACAAAGCCCCGCCATTCCGTGCCGTCATGAAAATCTACCGTGCCTCAAGCTTGAGTGAAGCTTTGGGCGAAGGTCTGGTCACCGGCCACCCCGACATGCCTGAGTTCAGATTCCCGCCGGAAGACGTGGGCGCGATAATCGATTATCTCCACACCCTGGAAGGTCCATAGGTTATGCTGCGCCTCATGCTGTTGTTGATGATCGGATTGCCTGCGTTTTCCGTGTCCCACGCCGAAGATGCCACACTGGCGAAGGGCAAGGCGCTGGTTCAATTGAACTGTGCTTCTTGCCACGCAACAGGCCCGCTGGGAAACAGTCCCCTGGCTGCAGCGCCAACCTTTCGCGACATCGCAACCCGCTATGAAGATTTTGAACTGGAAGATTCCCTGAATGAAGGAGTAGCCACGGACCACGTCATTATGCCCGATTGGCAAATGACCCCCGAGCAGGCCCATGCCATTTCAACCTACATTATAAGCCTCGCCGCCTACGGCACAAAAAAGTCGGAGCTTGAGCCGGCCGGGCAATGACGAATCTGGTGGTCAAACTGGGCGCGTTGTAACATGATCTGTGGGAACAATGATCAACGCCCTCTTCATCTGCAGCCAGAACAAGCTCCGCAGTCCTACAGCAGAAACCATCTTCGCCAAATGGCCAGAACTGGAAACCGATTCCGCGGGCCTTAACAACGACGCTGAAACACCATTGACTCCGGAGCAGATCGAATGGGCCGACATCGTCTTCGTTATGGAAAAAGCCCACCGCAGCAAATTGTCAAAACGGTTCCGGAAATATCTCAACGGCAAACGCGTGATCTGTCTCGATATCCCGGATGATTACGAGTACATGCAGGAAGAGTTGGTGAAGTTGTTGGAGACGCGGGCAGGGAAATTCTTGCGGTGATCTGATCATCACGGGGTCGTCCCCATAGTTGCCGCTGTGGAACCATTCCACGCCACAACCGTTGAAAACCTGGTCCTAACCAGAAAGCATCATCATGAAACTTGTTTTTGTTGCCGCAGCGCTCTCCACCACCTTGTTGATTCCGGCCGTGCAAGCAGCGCCTGCCAAGTTCTTCAATGATCTGTCGGGGAACTGGTCCGGTTCAGGCAATGCCTATGTGACCAAATATGGAGACATATCTGCCACGTGCCGTGTGGCAATCACTGGTTCCGATACCAGTGTTGCGATGGATGGCAGCTGCGGCATCCTCGTGTTCCGCCAATCCTTGGGGCTTTCATTGAGAAATGTAGGTGGCAATAAATATGTCGGCACCTATTCCGGTTCAAAAACTGGCCCTGCCAGACTTGAAGGAACCCTTCGCGGCAGCCGTTTGGTGATGAGCATCAAATGGGGTGGCTTGGTCAATGGCGACCGCAACGCCCAGATGGT
>JANNNG010000011.1:0-14162 GCA_031398425.1 Hyphomicrobiales bacterium
AATGCGTTCAAATGACGGGACTGCGGATTCCGTGGCAGAAGATGAACGCGAAATCGACTTGAGTTTTTCGCCCATGACCCGACCTCCAATAATTCTGGCACAGCTCGAAGGCACGACCGCATTTCAAGAGGACGGAATTCAAATTCGGTTCTGCTGACGAAAGTGCAATGGTTGAATAACACAGTTTTCTACAAATTGGAACAGCCCTAGCAAAAAGCGCAGAGTCGCGGTTTGTGCCTTCAAAAAAATTCCCTCTCCGTCACGCGTTCCGCGCGCCACCTCTCCCGCAAGCGGGCGAGGATGTATATAGGGGACGCTTCCCTTTTCCGCACGCCGACCGACGCCATCACTGCAGATTGTCGATATCCGCCTGCACTACCGTATAGCTGCTGGTGAATTGCACCGTGTCGCCAGGGGCGAGCGCGTTCCAGCTGGCGTTGATACTGCTGTCGGTTGAGTCGCCTGCTGGCGCCACGTCGTTGAACAGGATTTCGGAGCCTGGCACGGGGTCGATGCCGTAGCCGTTGTGCACGTCGGCGACGGTGACGTTATTGACGGTGACGTTTCCCGTGTTTCTGATGCGATAGGTGTAGCCGATCACGGTGGTGGCGTTGACGGGGCCTGCGGTGTTTGCGGTTTTTGTGATTGTCAGTGCCGGTGCCGCCGCAACGTTGGTGAGGGAACAGGTGATAACAGCGCCCGCCCTTACATTGGTGGCAGGCAGCGTCAATGCGTTGTTGGCAACAGACACTGTGAAGCTGGCAGGATTGGTTGATACCGCTGAGTTGGAGTCCGTGCAGTTTGCGGTGGTGGTAGACACCACCCAAGCGGCAGGGCCGGTTTCCGTGATCACCGCAGTGGTGTTGACAACTCCGAGGATCTGCGACGGCCCGACCACGGCAACACCTGGCGTGACGGTGGTGACGGAAAAATTCGTGGTGCCATAGACATAGGTGCTGGGGGCTGTGAAGGTGAGACCGTTGCTGTTTGAAAAGTTGAAGGTGCCAACGCCGCCTGTTGATGTCTTCGCAATGGCAAGTCTTGCCGAGCGCGTGAAAGTCACGTCATCAATGTATATGACCTGTCCGGCAGGATCGGTTTCATCGCCGGCAACGCCGGGATTGTTGATGGGACCGGAATAATGCCGTACGGAGAAAAACGTGATGGGGCCAGCATAGGTCAGGGTGATGGTGCCATTGTTCTGGTTGGCGTTGCCACTCACAGCATTCTGGTTGCTGATGGCTTCTGCACGCCCGGTGCCGGCATTGTAGGTCACCCATGCGGCGTTTGCCACCACAGCTGAGGGAGGGCCTGCACTGGAATTGAAATCAACAACGTCGTTCCAGCCGGGATTATTGTTGAAGGCAGGGCCACCGTCGATATCGAGCACGCGGAAACTGACGTTGTAAACGGGTTCGGAAAAACGCACGGTCACAGTCTGAAAGCTGGACAGATTGTCGGTCGAGGCGTCCATGTTGGAAGCGATGATGCCGACGGAAGAACCGTTGCTGCTTCCTGCCGGCTGTATCTGCATCGAATTGGAAGTCGCCGCGCCATTTGCGGTGGCTGATGATGTGATGGAGACGGTGTTGACGGTTGTCGTGCTTGATGCGCCGATGAGGGCCGTGTTGGCGACGGGATAGTTCCAGTTCAGCGTTTCAGCGTGAACGACTGCGGACGACGACAGCAGACCCAAGCTGCCCAAGACGCCGAGCAGCAGAAACGCACACACACGCAACAAACGCATTGACCCCAACACTCACAAAGGCAGCGGCCAAGCACGTGCTTGTCCGATGATCAGGTGAACATGAATCATCAGGCTTAAAATTGACTTAAAATTGCGTGGGGTGGTGGGGGATTGTGCTGGATGCGAGCGGAGGGAAAGGGACCTCTTCCTCTCTAAGTTTTTTGCAGATTTTCCATTTGCCAAAACCCCGCAGTCAACATGGCTTCCAGGATTTTCAGGTCTTGGGTGGAATCCAGATTGTGGCTGCGTTCGCAGGGCATTTCGTAGCCCACTGTACCTTCGGGCAGGAATTTCTGTTGTTGAAGAAACACGTCGCGCTGGATGGCGTAGAAGGCGCCGTTGAGGGCGTAGGGTTGTGGCAGGGCTTGACGGGGACCCTCGTAGTCGGTGCCGAGATAGGATTTTATTTTTCCAGCCTCGAGTTTTTTCAGTTTTTCCGGGCGCGGTTCGTCGAGTTTCACGAGGCTGGTTGCGGCTGGTGCTTTCGATGCAAGATAGTGATCGAGGAATGTGTTGCAATCAGCGAGGGAGCGAAGCGGTGCTGTGACTTGCAGGAGCAGGATGTGATCCGAGGTGACATTGAGTGTGTCGATGACATGGCGCACGACGCTTGCTGATGTTGCGGTGTCGGAAGCCAAGTCTGCCGGGCGAAGGATCGGGCATTCGGCGCCTTCTGCCAGGGCGATACTTTGCATTTCCGTGCTGTCGGTCGACACGATCACGCGGTCCACGCGGTCGCAGTGGCGGCCCAGGCGGATGGCGCGGGCGAGGAGTGATATGCCCTCATGGGCCCACAGGTTTTTTCCAGGGATACCCTTTGAACCGGCACGGGCGGGTATGATGACAGTGATGTTGCCCACGTCAGTAAGTCAGGGTTTTCTGGATGCTGAGGGGAACGCGGGTCAGCACATCAGCGATGTTGAGACCAGCGTTGCCGTCACCATAAATGGTATCGCGGTGGCGTTCGCCTTGATGCCACAGGGTGTTGATGGCGGCGGCGATGGCCTCGCGTGTGTGCTCGACATCGACCACGTTGCGGCCACGGTCCCGGCGGTTCTGACGCGAACCGATGTTGATGGCCGGGACGCCGAGATAGCTGCACTCGCGGATGGCGACCGATGAGTTCCCGACGATGCCCCGGGAATTGATCAGCAGGCTGAGGAAGTCCATGGGTGCCATGTTTTTGTAGAAATGCGCATTCATCGCGGGGTGCTGTTCACGAAAGCTGCGGATGGCCCCCGACGTGGCATCGGAGCCTGCATCCACGTTGGGCCAGAACCACAGGGCCTGATGGCCCGATTGATGCACAGCTTCCAGTGTGGTTTGCATATGGGCGCGTGCATCATCATGGGCAGTGGTCACGGGATGCTGCATGACCACGAGATAAGGTTTGATGGCGTCAACAGGTGCGCCGACGCCTGTATAGTTTTGAACGAGTGCGGCGATGTTGCCTGTGTCATCGGACAGAGCTTGTTTCGCCAGATCAATGGAAGGGCAACCTGTGACGAACACCGTGTCTGGCGCTTCGCCCATGCGGATCACGCGGTCGCGGGCGTTCTGGCAGGAGACGAGATGAATGTCGGCGAGTTTGGTGTTGGCGTGGCGCGTCTTTTCGTCGATGGAGCCCGTCACTTCGCCGCCTTGCACATGCACGAGCGGAATGTTCATGTAGGCGGCGGCGATTGATGTGGCGATGGTTTCATAGCGGTCAGCGATCGTGACGACCATGTCGGGTTTAAGATCATTGAAGACAGTGGCAAGTTCGACGATGCCCAGGCCCGTTGTCTTGGCGGAGGTGACAAGGCTTTCACCTTCGAGCACCATGTGCACGGTGCGGTCAATCTTGAAGCCTTCGCGTTCAATGACTTTTGCGGCGTTGCCATAGCGGTCAAGCAGCGCCGAGGCAGCGACGACGAGTTGCAGTTCGAGTTTTGCATGGTCGCGAATGGCTGAAAGTGCAGTCTTGATGCGGGCGTAGCTGGGGCGTGCGGTGATGACGACGCAGACTTTACGTTTTGCCGTCACAGCAGATCGTCCTGTTGCAGGGGCACGTCCTTGCTGACGGCGCGTTTCAATGTGCGGCCAATGACGATATCAAGTTCTGCTGCGGGAATGCCAGTGCCTGGTTTTTTCAGACCGAGAATGTCGCGTGTGAGCTTGGTTCCTGCGTTCATGTCGCGCAAAGGCACGACGCTCTTGAAAAAGATTTCGCGCATTGGCGCAGTGCGCGGATCAATGGCGTCCTTGCTGATGGGGTTGGCCGCCATGTTTTCGGTAAAGCGCACGCCTTCGACGAGTTGCTTCAATTCCTGTGGCGTGACTGATGCGACGACATCGGGTCCGAACATGGCTCGGCTGAGGGTGAGATGCACTTCGATGAGTTGCGCCTTGTGGGCGGCCACGGCTGCAAGCGACGGGTAGATGGTGCCGGAATGATCGGAGAGGCCGACGGCGCAGTTGTGACGCTCGCGCAAATCATCAAGAATGTTGAGGCCGATGGCTTCTGGTGGCGAGGGATATCGCGTGGTGCATTGGAAGATGGCTGTTGGTGATCTTGTTTTTTTAACGACGCTGACCGCCGCATCGATTTCGCTGTGCGGGCTCATGCCGGTCGAAAGCATCACGGGTTTGCTATCGCTTGCCATGTGGGCAATGAGCGGCAGGTTGGTGAGTTCACCTGAAGCCACTTTCCAGGCGGTCATTTTCAGATTGCGCAACAAATCTACAGCGGCATGGGAGAAGGCTGAGGACAGAAAGATCAAGTTGTTTTCTTCCGCGTGGGATTTCAGGCCCGCCCATTGTTCGGCTGAAAACTCCATGCGCTTCCAGTAGTCAAAGCGGGTTTCGTCCTGTTTCGAGAATTTCACGCGCCAGGGTTCGGAGGCAGTGCTTTCCTCAGATGCGATGTGGGTCTGGAATTTTATGGCATCAACGCCTGCTGTGGCGGCGCTGTCGATGTAGGCGTGGGCCATGCCCAGCGAGCCATCATGCGCTTGGGCAACTTCGGCGATGATGGTGCATGCCGCATTGGCGTCTTGCCGGGACAACCAGGTCTGCATGGCAGGCTCGGCCTTCAATTGAGTGCACTGACTTGGCCGATGGAACAGCCTTTCAAGGGCTTGAACCGCAGGGCAGGCAGCGGGATGCCCATGACGCGACGTGCGGAGAGAAGCTTGAGCTTTTTGCCGCCGGGCCGTTTCTGTTCTATCGTGATGGTCAATCCGCGTTGCATCAGATGCTGCTTCAAGGCTTCAATTGTCTTGCCGCGTGAACCTTCGACAAAGCACCACATGCCCGGTCTGAAAACGGCATATTGCTTCTCGGCATCCAGCGTTCCGTCAAATATCACGAGATCATATTCGGTCGCTGCGTCCAGTTGTTCAGCGGACTGCACGAGTTCATAACCGGCGCGCGAAAGACCTTGCAGGTTTTTTTCCAGTTCGGAGAGACACACGGGATGGGCTTCCGTCACCGTGAGACGCTGCGGGCGATCTGGATGCAGAAGCAGCAGCTTTGTGATGGTTCCAATGCCGGCACCGATTTCAAGCACATGGCGCGGCTTGATACGGCTTACGAGTTTTGCAAGTTCGACCAGGGCAAACTCGGTGGCAATATGCTGCGATTCCGGTTTGGCCTTGAACTCGGCGTAGATGTCACGGGCGAGGCTTTCAATCATGGTTTTAGGTTGGCCTTGGGTGTCGGTTCGAACGGCTGGCTAGCATGGACACGCCAGAGAAACAAACCAAACACAATGTGAACAACAGACTCCATCACTTCTTCAAGCGCTTGAGCAAGAAGGGGTGGCTGAATGGTGAAAAGCAAGTCCTTGTCGACCACCTGGGATATGGCAGTTACCACGAACATAAAGGCGATGAACGACTTTTGTGACGACGCCAGAGTCTTCAATTCCCGCCACAGTGTGACGCGATGAGGCCATGTGTGATAGGCGAGCCTGCCGAGGCCCAGTGCCACAAGGGCAAACGACGTGTAGCGCAAGATCTTGCGAATATCGCGTGGAACACCATGATATTTGCCATAGCTGAACTCGCGGCCAAGCAGCAGAAACAGCGCTGCTGCCGAAATCCACAAGATGATCGACACCGCATCGCCAACATGACGTCGCTTCCAGGCCCAGACAAGCACAGACGCCCAGAGGGCTGCAAGCACTGCCAGCTGAAAATATTCAATGTAACTCCGCTCGTCACCTTCGAAGAGAAATGCCATCCCTGATCTGCGCCGCCGATACTTGTTGCAAATCAAGTGTAGGATACTCAGGCCGGCTTTGAAAGATGACAAACGCGTGACTGCTTGAATGGTACCACCACCCCGGCTCGAACGGGGGACCTCTAGATCCACAATCTAGCGCTCTAACCAACTGAGCTATGGCGGCACGTTGTGGTGTCACTAGCGCCACGGAGTTAGAATTTCAACCCGCAAAAAAAGGCCCTGCATCGCTGCGGGGCCTTCGAGTTCAAAGCTTTGCTTCGGGAGGAGGAAAACTTGCCCTTTGTCGTGTTGATCAAACGCCCTTGGGCATGAAAGGTTTCATGGCGTCTGCCATGGGTGAGCCCGCATCCTTCAACAAGTCAGCATAGAACTTGCCGAAGCTTTCGGCCTGCCTGGTGACGGCTTCCTGCTGGGACTTCAAATAGGCCTGTTGCAGGCTCCAGAGCGCTTCAGGCGTCCTGGCGGCCATCGCATCACGCGCAAAGGCGAAGGCGGCCTTGGTATTTTCTTCAGCGATTTCAACCGCCTTGGTGTTCAGGCTGGCAAACTGGGTCTTGGTCTTTTCAAAGGTGTCGTTGATGTGCATGGCAAACCTCATGAATGATTGTGATGCCTCTGATTTAGGCAGGTTTATTGTGCAATGCAACATTAATTTTGCATTGCACCATGAAACCCACAGGCCAGTGGTTAATGAAAGGTAGACGAACTGTGCGGAAAGCGATTAGTTAGCGGTGCTTAGCCGTGTTTATTGCGAGTCTAGGCGCGGTTTGCATTTGAAGCGTAGAGACCATGTCCGACATTCACCCCACCCTGGAAGACCTGCGGGCGTCAAGCACGCCTGCCTGGTTGTGGGATGCTGCCCGGGCGCGCATTGTGTGGGCCAATCAGGCCGGGGTGGTTGCCTTTGACGCCACATCGCTGTTTGACCTGATTGACCGCCCCTTTGATACGCAGGAAGCGGGTGTTGCCCGGGTCATGGCCCTGGTCGGGACTTTGGAGCGGGGTCGTTCGGAAAAAGCGTTGCTGCATTTTCCGTCCGTGGGGGCTGTGGTGCCGCTGTCCTGCCAATGCTGGCTCCATAGTCTGGCTGATGGCCGGGCTGGTGTGCTGGTGGTGCGGGAGCCTGAGAAGCCCAGAATTTCCCAGGCGCCCGATGGGGTGGCGGGACAAGTGATGGCGTCGCTGCCTGTGGCACTCTTGGTGCTGGATGCCGAAGGGCGGTTCCTGCATGGCAACGAGGCTGCGCAAAACCTGCTTGCGGGTGCTGATCATGCAACGCTGGCGCAGCTCCTGGCCTCGGAAGAGCGGGCGGCGAAATTACTGGCCCGGCTGCAAGCATCAGCATTGGTCACGACGACGGAACAGGTGCAGTCGCGTGACTTGAAATGCGTGTTCGCCCGTGGAACCCACGGCACCGTGACGCTTATGATTGAAGACGTGACCACGCGTCGGGCGCTGGAACAGGATATCTTGTCCCGGCAGATTGCAGCGCTGGATGCCAAGGTCGCAGCAGCGGTGCCGGTTTCGATGCCGCCGCCCACGGTGACAGAGGCTTTTGAACACCTGGGCAAAAGTATTGAAGAGGCGGTGAAGGCGCAGACTGCCCCTGCCCCTGCCCCTGTTGTTGAAACCCCTCCTGCGTCGGTTGTTGTGGCCGCAGAGCCACGCAAGATTCCCTTTGTGCCCGACGCCATACGCCATAGTCTGGAGCGCACGGGCAAAGCCATTCTGGTGGGCCGGGATGGTGAAGCCCTGTTTGCCACCACGCACGTGGCAGCACTTCTGGGATTTGATGAAGTCGCGTCAGTGTTTGCGCATCCCAGTTTGTGGGAGGCGTTGTTTCAAAGCAGCAGTGGTGCCGTTCTGAACCTCGTCACAGCCAAGGGCAACACCGAGGCCTTTGATATTACTTGTGCCCGCATTCCATGGCAAAGCGGTCCGGCTGACCAGTTTGTCTTGCAGGTGACGGACGCTTTCACTGCCGCCCCCACAGAGGTGGCGTTGAAGCCTGCCGTGCTGCCGCCTTCAGCAGTGATTGTTGGAGCACCAAAAGCTGTCGAGACTGCGCCTGCCATTGCAACGGTGGAGCCTGACGTGGCGGTTGAAGAAGTGCAGCCGAATGAAACTGCCATTGCCTTCGAAGAATTGAAAGCCATCGTCGATGTGGCGTCCGACGGCATCATCACCCTGGACAAGGAGGGCAGCATCCTGGGATTCTCTGCCGGGGCAGAAGCGATCTTCGGTTTAACCCAGGCCGAGGTTCTGGGCAGGCCCTTCGGTGCCTTGCTCAAATCCGAAAGTCGTAAAGTCTGGCGTGATTATCTCGCTGGCTTCACAGGACCCGGCTTGGCCAGCGTGTTCAACGATGGCCGCGAAGTTGTGGCACAAACGCGCGAAGGTCATGCGGTGCCGCTGTTTGTGAGTGTGAGTGCTCTGCGATCGCCTAAGTCCCGTGCGGCCTTGTGCGCAGTCGTGCGCGACATCACCACGTGGAAGCGCACGGAACACGAATTGCGCGAAGCGAAAGACCTCGCTGAACAGGCCAACCGGCAAAAGTCTGATTTTCTGGCGCGCATCAGCCATGAACTGAGAACACCACTGAATGCCATCATGGGCTTTTCGGAGGTGATGCGGACCGAACGCTTTGGCGAGATACGCAATGAAAAATACCGCAGCTATGCCAACGACATTCACGCCAGTGGCGAACATCTGCTGGCGCTGATCAATGATCTTCTGGACTTGTCGAAGGTAGAAGCGGGCAAGCTTGAGCTTAACTTCACCGCCGAAAGCATTGCCGATGCCACCGAACATGCGCTTCGCCTGTTGCAGGAAGATGCGCGCAATGCCCGGGTGTTGATGCGCACAGCCTTTCCGGCCAAGCTGCCGCGCGTGGTGGCAGATCACCGGGCACTTCGGCAGATCATGCTCAACCTGTTGTCCAATGCGGTCAAATATACCAATGCTGGCGGGCAAGTTGTTGTATCCGCATCGATGGAGCAGGACGGCTCGTTGACTGTGCGCGTCAAGGATACTGGCATCGGCATGACGGAAGAACAGTTGCAGGATGCGTTGCAGCCCTTCACGCGTGTTGAAACGCCGGATCGTGAGCGGCAGGGTACAGGGCTTGGCCTGCCCCTGACCAAGGCCTTGACCGAAGCCAACCGGGCGAAATTCCAGATGTCGAGTGCGCCCAATCACGGGACATTGGCCGAGATTGTTTTTCCGGGCACACGGGTGCTGGCGGAGTAATTTTGCAGGCGGTGATTGACAGCGTTGTCGCATGCTGAAGGAAAGGCCCCCATCGCCCTTCGGGCACTTCCCCAACAAGTTGGGGAAGGACTCGCAGTTAGCTCTTCCCCAACTTGTTGGGGGAGTACCCCGAAGGGGGGAGGGGGGCCTTTGCTGATGCAATCGAATTCTACGAAGTATTGGCCTCCATGAGTGTGGCTCTTATCCGAGATGATGGTGACGCGGGCTTCCGCCGTGCGCTGCTGCTGGCAGGGCTTATTGCGCTACTGGCGGCCTTGCCCATTCTGGCAATTTTCTTTTTGTCTTTCACGGGCAGTACCAGTGCCTGGCCTGCCAATCTGCCGCGCCTGATCTGGACCACGGTTCAGCTTTGTGTGGGTGCTGGTTCCATTGCACTTGTCATTGGTACGCTGATGGCATGGCTTGTGACACTCTATCGTTTTCCCGGGCGTCGTTTTCTCAAGTGGATGGCATTGCTGCCACTGGCGCTGCCTGGCTACATCATCTCCTTTGTCTATGTTGATGTGCTGACTTATGCGGGGCCTTTGCAGCAGCGCTTGCGAGACTGGTTCGGCTGGTCCAAGCCCGATGATTACTGGTTTTTCGAAATCCGCTCCACGGGTGGGGCCATGGTGGTGATGGCGCTTGCGCTTTACCCTTACGTTTATCTTGCAGGCCGCGCCGCCTTCATGCGGCAACCCATGAACCAGTTGCATGTGGCGCGCACACTGGGACGGGGACCGTTTCGCGCCTTTGTGGAAATCGCCCTGCCCCAGGCGCGGGCTGCCTTGTTCATCGGCACGTTGCTGGTGGTCATGGAATGCATCAACGACATTGGTGCAGCAACCTTCTTTGGCATCGGCACCTTGACCACTGCGGTCTATGGCACATGGCTGGACCAGGGTGACCTTGCCGGGGCGGCACAGCTTGCCTCACTTTTGATCCTGTTCATGGCGCTTCTCGTCTATCTTGAAACCGTGGCCAAGGCGCGGACCTTGCGTGATGCCAAGAACACCGGTGTGCTGGTACGCGATAGGCTGCGCGGTTGGCGTGGTGCCCTGGCCACGTTGCTTATGACGGTTCCCATTGTATTGGGTTTTGTCGTGCCAGTGCTGCTGTTGCTGCAACATGGCGTGCGGCGTTGGGATGAAGTGCTGACATCCGATAACGCATTGGCGATCTGGCATTCGGTTTTGCTTGCAGGCCTGGCTTGCGTCTTTACCTTGCTGCTGGCCTTGGCGCTGGGGCATCTGCAGCGCAAGCACCCGCGCTTTGGCCTCAAGGGTGCGGTGCGCATGGCGAGCCTTGGCTATGCCCTGCCCGGCACGGTGCTGGGCATCGGCGTGCTGGTGCCGTTTGGACAGTTTGACCAATGGCTGAACCGTGTGCTGACAGCGTGGACGGGCGGCGGTCCCGGCCTTGTCCTGTCGGGCGGAATTTTTGCGCTGGTGTTTGCCTATACCACACGCTTCCTGATCATCGCCGTCGGACAAGTGGAAGACGGCATGGCAAAAATTCCCACAAACATGGACGACGTGGCCCGCACGCTGGGACGCGGCACGGGATACATTTTTCGCAGCATTCACATTCCGCTGCTGAGACCTTCCATTGTCGCGGCCATGCTTTTGGTGTTTGTTGATGCCATGAAGGAATTGCCGGCCACGCTGATCCTGAGGCCGTTTGACTTTGACACTCTGGCCACGCGCGTGTTCACGCTGGCATCACTGGGGCAGTATGAATCTGCGGCCATCCCCGCCCTGTTGATTGTGCTTGCGGGGCTGGTGCCTGTCGTGGTGCTGTCGAGAAGTTTGCGGGGCGTTTCGCGATGATTTTCATTCGCCATCAATCCGCCGTACCGCAGGGCTGAATGACGCCCATGACAAAATCTTCTCCGTTCCTGTTGCTGATGGCAACCATTCTGCTGTTGCTTGCAGCATTGGTCGCGTTCTGGATGACGCTGTTGCCGCAGCGCATGCTGAGCCAGCTTGCCCAGCACCTGGCCAGCGAACAGGGACTGGTGCTTGAGGCGCGGCACCCACGTATCAGGTTTGATGGCGGCATGTTGTTGCAGTTGGAGGGCGTGACGCTTTCCAATGCCGACAACACGACTTCGCTGACGGCCCAGGATCTCAGCCTGGATGCCGGCTTTGCAACAGTGTTCGGTCGCGCTGTCACGGCAGACGTGCTGACACTGACTGCGCCGGTCTTGACCCTTGATATTTCTATCGGCGCAAAGCCGTTGATGCTTCCAGCACGGCAGGTGTTTATTCGTGAAGGCACGGTGCGATTGCGCGACGCCACGCGCCGCAGCGCCATTGCCTTCAGCGATGTGAATGGCAGTCTGACGTTGGCTGAAACGGCGACACTGGATGTGAGCTTCATGCAGAACGGTGCGTTGACGCGCGTGACGGCGGAGGCCGAAAGTGTAGAGCGCCTAATGGCGCTGGGAAGTCCTGCCGATATCCTGGTTTCGGCCAAGGACAACCTGCTCTCGTTTTCGGGCCGCGTGCGCTTCAAGGATGGATTGGCACTGGATGGACAGATGACACTTGAGGGTCGTGATGCCGCACAGACGTTGCGCTGGATTGGAATGCCAATCAATGGCGTAGACGGTGCTGTTGCTGTGACTGCGGGTCTGGCCAGCGAGGGGCTTTCAGCCAATTTCAGCAATCTCAGCGCAAAAATCGGTTCAGCCGAGTTCAAGGGCCTGGCGAATTTGCAAGCAGGGCCCGACCGAGCCAAGTTCACGGGTGATCTTTCGGCCACCCGACTTGCCGTGTTGTCCAAGACGACCGGCCTTTCACGGCCATGGCGCGATATGCCGTTTGACACGCGTGACCTCATTGCCATTGATACCGACGTGAAGGTCAAGGCGGACCAACTGGTTTTGCGCGGCCACGAACTGGGGGCGGCAGACCTGACGCTGAGCATGGCTGGCGGCAACACATCACTTGGCGTGATGTTGCCTGCGGGCGGACTGAATGTGGCGCTTGGACTTGATGGCCGCGTCGTCACACTCAAGGCCGACATGGACATCAAGGCCATCGATGCAAAAATGCTGCTGGGTGGATTGTTCGGCTTTGATCAGCTTTCCGGATTGGCAGATGTGATCCTCAAGGTATCGGGCACAGGCGAAAGCCCTGCGGCATGGATATCAACACTGAGGGGCGGTTTCAGCTTCACCAGCAAAGCCAGCACGATCAGCGATGTGGACCTTGCGGCGTTGCTTGCTGAGCCACAGGAGGGGTGGAAGAGCGGCGGCAAGACCGTGACGCGCGATCTTGGACTGGTGATTGATGGCGATCTTGCCGAGGGCGTGGCCACGCTGACAAAAGCCGAGATCATACTGCCGGGCGGCACGTTCAAGGCCAAGGGCGAAGTTGATCTGCTGCGGCAGGCCTTTGACCTTGTACTGTTGCCGAAAGGCAAGGTGCAGGCCGTGAAGGGCACTTGGGCAAAGCCCCTGTTTGCGGCTGATGCGGGGATTGCCCCGCCGTTGCGACCTGTGACCGCACCGGCCAATTGATTGGTGCTGTCAACACGGGCTAAGCTCTCTGCATGATCCGGGTACAAGAAGACCCCTTTGATGTGGGCCATGAAATCAGCGCTATCAAAGCGGGCAAGAAGCAGATTGGCGGCACGGCGGTTTTTGTGGGTACCGTGCGTGATAGCAATGACGGGTCTGATGTATCGGCACTGACGCTGGAGCATTATCCCGGCATGACGGAAAAGGCGCTGGCTGATATTGAAGCGGAGGCGCGGTCTCGCTGGGTGCTTGATGATGTGCTGATCGTACATCGTTATGGTCGCATGGAACCAGGCGATGATATTGTGTTGGTGGTGTGTTGTTCGGAACATCGCGACAATGCGTTTGATGCCTGCCGGTTTCTGATGGATTTTCTGAAAACGCGAGCACCGTTCTGGAAATTGGAAGAAGGTCAGGACAAGGCGAGTTGGGTCGATGCGCGTGAGAGTGATGATGTGGCGGCAGCGCGCTGGAAGTCAGAATGAGATGGCGGTCCGTTGCCGTGCAGTGGGTGACGGTTCTGGTGTTGCTGGTCGCCCTTGCCGTTATACAGATCTACAGGCCGGAATGGACGGGTATTAATCTTGGTCGCAATGCTGACAACAGCTATCGCGCTGTTGATGGTGACTCGTTCAAGGCCGGTGATGTGGAGATCAGGCTCTATGGCATTGATGCGCCGGAGTATCGGCAGACGTGTTCCGATGGAGGCCGTCAGCAGCCCTGTGGCCGGATGGCGCTTGATGCCTTGTCGAGGTTGATCCGGGGGCGGGATGTGCGTTGCAGTGTGATGGACCGAGATCGTTATGGCCGTCAGGTGTCGGTGTGCCGGGATGGGACTGTCGAGATCAACCGTGAGATGGTGAGACTGGGTTGGGCCTTGGCCTATCGCAGGCATGCGCTGGATTATGTAAAGGTCGAGCGCGAGGCAAAGGCGGCACGGCGCGGGATCTGGGCGTGGCGGTTTCAGATGCCGGAGGCGTTTCGGAATGAGGAACGGGAGGATTGAATTCCCTCTCCGTCAGTCGCATCGCGACTGCCACCTCTCCCGCAAGCGGGCGAGGAAAAGAAACATATCCTCGCCCGCTTGCGGGAGAGGTGGCGAGCGTAGCGAGACGGAGAGGGAATTACACCGACACAGCCCCTTCGCCTGCATGGGCAAAGCATTGGTCCAATACTTTTTGTAGATCAGCGGCCCTTCTAAAATCCGGGTCGCCATTTATTCCACTGACACAGGCGGTCACGAATTTCCTGTAATTGCTTTCAACCGGCTGTGGCTTTACATGGTTCCAGGCCATGGTGTTGACGTTGGCACCCAGGCACATGCGCAGTTCCGTCCAGCCTTCGAAGTGTTTGACTTCAACAGCACCCTTGTCGCCGTGGATGCGCAGATGCAATTCATTGTCGTGGCCGGTC
>JANNNG010000060.1:0-4162 GCA_031398425.1 Hyphomicrobiales bacterium
GTTGCACCGCCGGTTTCGGCGAGAATCTTTGTAATCGCCGCCGTCAGCGAGGTCTTGCCATGGTCAACGTGGCCAATCGTGCCGATGTTGCAATGGGGCTTGTCGCGGTTGAATTTCTCTTTGGCCATGACGGGTCTCCGTTCTGAAAACTAAAGTTAAGCGTATTTCTTTTTGACTTCTTCGGCCACCGCGCCAGGAACCTGGCTGTAGTGATCGAACTGCATCGTGTAGGACGCGCGCCCTTGTGACATGGAGCGCAGGTTGTTGATGTAGCCAAACATGTTGGCCAGCGGCACAAGTGCCGTGATGATGTTGGCGTTGCCGCGCATCGAGGTTCCCAATATCTGACCGCGACGCGAGTTCAAATCACCGATGACCGAGCCCACGAAATCCTCGGGCGAGGTGACTTCGACTTTCATCATTGGTTCCAGCAAAACAGCACCGGCCTGCTCAAAGGCTTCGCGCATCGCAGCACGTGTTGCGATTTCAAAAGCAATCGCCGACGAGTCAACGTCATGATAAGCGCCATCAACCAGCGCCACCTTGAGGTCCACGACTGGAAAGCCGATCAACGGTCCGCTCGACAGCACCGAATTCAGACCCTTTTCGACGCCTGGGATATACTCCTTTGGCACCGAACCACCGACCACCTTCGATTCAAACGAATTGCCTTCGCCTGCTCCTGCCGGTTCGATTTCAAGGATGACGCGGGCGAACTGGCCCGTACCACCGGTCTGCTTCTTGTGGGTGTAGTCCTTTGTCACCTTGCGGGTGATGGCTTCGCGATAGGCGACCTGAGGTGCACCAACAGCAACTTCCACCTTGTGGGTGCGCTTCAAAATGTCGACCTTGATGTCGAGATGAAGTTCGCCCATGCCCTTGATGATGGTTTCGCCGGACTCGGAGTCGGTTGAAACGCGGAAGGATGGATCCTCCGACGCCAGCTTGTACAAGGCCACGGCCATCTTTTCCTGGTCAGCCTTTGTCTTCGGCTCAACCTTCATTTCGATGACGGGTTCAGGGAACTCCATCTTTTCGAGAATCACGGCCTTGTTCGGATCGCACAATGTGTCACCGGTGCGCGTGTCCTTAAGGCCGACGAGGGCGACAATGTCGCCAGCGTAGGCATCAGAAATTTCTTCGCGGTTGTTGGCGTGCATGAGGACCATCCGGCCCACCCGCTCCGTCTTGTCGCGTGTCGAATTCAACAGTGATGTGCCCTTCGACAAGGTGCCGGAATAGATGCGGCAGAATGTCAGAACACCATACTGGTCATCCATCAATTTGAACGCAAGCAGAGCCAGCGGCTCAGTGTCAGATGATGGACGTGTGGTTTCGTTGCCGGACTTGACATCAATGCCCTTGATCGCAGGGCGATCCAGAGGCGATGGCAAGTAATCAACCACTGCGTCAAGAAGAGTCTGTACGCCTTTGTTCTTGAAGGCAGAACCGCACAGCACCGGGAAGAAAGATGCGTTTAACACGGCCTTCCGCAGAAGACGCTTGATGGTGTCGTTCGACATTTCGACACCATTGAGATAGTCATCCATGGCCGCATCGTCGAGTTCAGCACAGGCTTCGATCATGTCAGCGCGGGCTTGTGTGGCTGCTTCCAACATGTCGGCCGGTATGTCTTCGTCGTGGAATTTCGCACCCAGTTCTTCGTTGTCCCAAACAACGGCCTTCATGCGCACGAGATCAACGATGCCTTTGAATGTGGCTTCAGCGCCGATGGGCAGCTGGATGGGAACCGGACGTGCGCCCAGACGTTCCTTGATGTCCTGGATGCACTGCTCAAACGATGCGCCGGTCTTGTCCATCTTGTTGCAGAACACGATGCGGGGCACAGCATACTTGTCGCCTTGGCGCCAAACGGTTTCCGTCTGCGGTTCCACACCCTGGTTTGAATCTAGCACGCACACAGCACCGTCCAGCACGCGGAGCGAACGTTCGACTTCAATGGTGAAATCCACATGGCCAGGCGTGTCGATGATGTTGCAACGCTTGCCGTTCCAGATCGTGGTGGTAGCAGCGGATGTGATGGTAATGCCGCGCTCTTGTTCTTGCTCCATGAAATCCATAGTGGCAGCGCCGTCATGCACTTCGCCGATCTTGTGGCTCTTGCCGGAATAGAACAGGATGCGTTCTGTCACCGTGGTCTTGCCGGCATCAATGTGAGCCATGATGCCGAAGTTACGGTAGTCAGCAAGTTCGTGAGTGCGGGCCATAGTAATGTATCTCTCTTACCAGCGGTAATGGCTGAAAGCGCGATTGGCTTCGGCCATCTTGTGAGTGTCTTCGCGCTTCTTCACAGCGGTGCCGCGGTTGTTTGCAGCATCGAGAAGTTCGCCGGAGAGACGCTCCACCATGGTTTTTTCATTCCGGTTGCGGGCCGCCGTGATGATCCAGCGAATGGCCAGCGCCTGACGGCGTTCCATGCGGACTTCCACGGGAACCTGATACGTCGCACCACCGACGCGGCGCGAACGAACTTCGATTGCCGGTGCCACATTGTCCAAGGCCTGATGGAACATGACAACCGGATCGGCCTTGCCCTTGACCTGAATGCTCTCGAGTGCGCCGTAGACAATGCCTTCGGCAACAGACTTCTTGCCCTCAACCATGAGGTTGTTCATGAATTTCGAAACGATGAGATCACCGAACTTCGGGTCCGGATTGATCAGGCGCTTTTCAGCTTTATGGCGACGTGACATCTCTGATCCCTCTTACTTCGGACGCTTCGCGCCGTATTTCGACCGGCGCTGGCGGCGCTTTGGCAGGCCTTGCGTGTCGAGAACGCCGCGGATGATGTGATAGCGAACGCCCGGCAAATCCTTCACACGACCGCCACGGATCATGACAACGGAGTGTTCCTGCAGGTTATGGCCTTCGCCGGGAATGTAGCTCACCACTTCAAAGCCATTGGTCAGGCGGACCTTGGCGACTTTGCGCAGCGCCGAGTTCGGCTTCTTTGGCGTGGTGGTATAAACGCGCGTGCACACACCGCGCTTCTGCGGGCATGACTGCATGGCCGGAACTTTGTTCCGGTAAGTAGGCTTGGTGCGGGCGGCCCGCAGCAGTTGGTTGATTGTCGGCATCCGACTGATCTCTACCTTGCAAAATTCGTCGGACTGGGGTTCAAACACGACAAATAACGCTTGGAAAGTCCAGTCCGGACCCTTCCAGCGTTCAAAACCAGAGGCACTGAGAACCGGCCCGGTTCAAAGTGCGTGACCTCGAAAATCGTTTCTTTCCTTCCGTGACAGCGTTTCGAAGCGCAAAGCAACGACGGCCTGCAGTGCCGGAAGTTGCGCGGCTTCTAGCCAAGGAGTGGAGGCGCGTCAACAGTTTTGTGAAAAGTAATAAAAGACCGGTTTCACTGGCCTTTTCTCACACAATCCTCCCAAACCACAAAACATTCATGCTGCAATGCGGAATCAGATGCCAGCTTCACTGAACGTGTGCAGAGCAATCACTCTGACACCATATTCCGTTTCTGCAAATTGTTTGCAAAACTGCTTGTCTGCGGTGACGACCGCACCGTCAATCTGAATGGCTAGCGCGAGATAAATACAATTAAAGATCGGGTGCGTGTGGGCGATCGCAAGCTGCAAAGCCTGTTGGTGAAGCTGCACGTCAGAATGCCAAAATGGAATCGATTTTTTCATTTGTTGGCTGGCAACGCGCCAACTCTCCATAGACGTTCTGCCTGCAACACTGTGCTTCCAGTAAATATTGGCAAACTCTGTTGCGAGAAAACGCGGCGCATGAAATTCCACTCCATCTGCAAAAAGCTTTTCTGCGACCTCGCTGTCAGCTTCCGGAAGATACCATTTTGCAGCAATGTTGGCGTCGATCACCAGCCGCCTCATTCCAGACCTTCCCGATAGTCTGCCGACGCCAGCGAAGGCACCCTGCCCGGTGTCATGGCCCGGATGCGCCGCATCTCATCCAGAAGCGTGTCGCGGTTTGGCGCCCCTTCAGCTTCAATCAATTCGCGCACCACATTTTCAAGCGACTGACCTTTCAATTGCGCCTTCATGCGCAACGCCCTCAACGCCTCATCATTGATATTACGAACAAGGATTTGTCCCATGATCAACTCCTGATATCAACCATGATATCACAATGCGGCGGCAACTGCAAGGTATTGAAAAAAGGG
>JANNNG010000299.1:0-8208 GCA_031398425.1 Hyphomicrobiales bacterium
CGAGCTTCGGCTAGATAGGTGCCGGGCTTCAGCGCCAGTTTCTGTGAAATTCCGAGAAACGACGAGATCTTGACCCCGTCTATTGGTCGAACATCCCAACTCACCTGCGCCTGCGGAGAACCAACAAAATTCAGGCGTGCAACGCCCACCTGATGATTGACCTCGATCGCACTCATCTTGCCAGGGCGCACGCGCACGTCAGTGACGGCGATGGCATTGCCTTCGCCCATGCGGCTTTCAACGCGGTACATACCGGCAGGCAACTTCATCAGTTCGCCCGCTTGCTCGGAATGGGCGAGAAGCTTGCCATTGTCCGGCCCTGACAGGGCATAGACCAGAATTTTGGATGGAATGTCTGCCGATGACAGCCCTTTGAGAGACGGCAGAACGCGAAGCCCTCCCGCGTTCAGAACAAAATTTACCGCGATGGAATTGCCTTCAACCAGACGCACGGTTTCGCGAAGTGACACTGCACCATACTGCGCCTCCACCACATATTCACCGGGTGCCAAAGGACTTTCGAGTTCATTGGCCGTTGCATCCAGCACCAGTTCACCCTGGTCGTTGCGCACCTGCCAGATCACGTCCTTTGCGACATTGATGCTCATGCTGGTGAGGCGGGCGGCCAGTGAAATACGCTCTTTACCAGGCTCGACCACACTGATCGACACAGCATGACCAGTATCGCCGCCGATGGATTGGGTGGTTGCGGCTTCAACCTGATCAACCTTTGGTGCGGCGGTATGGGCAGTGTGAACGGTCCCAAAAACCAAGACAACCGCCAGTGCGCCACCCATCGGGTTGCGTCGCTGGCGGTGTGATGTCGATGGACGGGTGCTGACGCCCATACGATTGTCCCCTTGTTCAACTCTCCCCCAGCTCTCCGGCCGGTCAGCCCAGAAAACACTTTTGAAAGCTAGCCGCAACATTATGATTAATGTGTGGTTAATGGCTGGGCTGCAATTGAAGGCATTGCCAAGCGTCGGGCGGGCCGCCAAATAGCTGTCATGACAACGCTGAATGACCGCTCTTCCCTTCTCAATTTTCTGCAAACCCGCAAATCGGCCTCGGCCAAAGCCATGGGCCGACCAGGTCCGGATGCGGCACAATTGCAGGATATTCTCCGCATTGCAGCACGAGTGCCCGACCACGGCAAGCTTAGCCCATGGCGCTTTGTGGTGTTTGAAGGCGCTGCCCGTGGCCAGGTCGGCCAGTTGTTTGCAAAGCGGTTTGCCAAACTGCATCCGGACTATTCTGCGGAAAATGTCAACTTTCAAAAGGGATTGTTTGACAGAGCGCCGGTCGTTGTCGCCGTGGTGTCAACTGCTGCCGAACATGCGAAAATCCCGGTGTGGGAACAGCTCATGTCGTCTGCTGCGGTCTGCTTCAATCTGCTGCTGGCGGCCCAGGCCCATGGCTTTGACGCCCAGTGGCAATCAGACTGGGTGGTCTATGATGATGGGGCAAAGTCCGCGATGGGTGTGAAGCCCGACGAAAAGATTGCGGGCCTCGTCTACATCGGCACAACGACGCTGCCGCTGGAAGACCGGCCACGGCCGGACGTGAAGGCACTCACCACCCACTGGACCGCGTGATGGAGATCAAGGCGGTCTTGTTTGACAAGGACGGCACCTTGATCGATGTCAACGGCACCTGGGTGCCGTTCTACAAGGCCATGCTGAAACAGGAGCAAGGTCTTACAGCGTCCGAGGTTGAAGCCAGAATGGCGGCAGCGGGCCTCGATACTGAGACGAACACGTTTCGTGCAGGAACACCCTTGGCCGGTGGCACCACGCGGCAGCTGGTGGCCCTTTGGTGGCCCCACGCAACGCCAGTTGAACTGGCAGCCATCACTCATCGGCTTGATCACGATTTTGCGCCGCTGGCCTTGGCGCATCTTTCGCCGCTGATGCCATTGCCACCGGTGCTCGATGCCTTGCGGGATCAGGGCCTGCAGCTGGGCGTTGCCACGAACGACGGGGAAGTGTCGGCGAAACGGCACCTCTCTGCCCTGAAGGTCGATCACTATTTCAAAGCCATTTTGGGGGCCGACAGTGTGGACGTGCCCAAACCTTCGGGCCAGATGGTGCAGTTGTTTGCGAAACTTGCAGGCATGACATCCCGCGACATAGCTATGGTCGGCGACAATATTCATGATCTGGAAGAAGCCCGCAATGGTGGTGCGGGTCTTGCGATCGGTGTATTGTCGGGCAATGCAAAGCGCGAGGATTTGCAGCATCACGCTGATCATGTTTTCGACAGTATCGCAGAGCTTCCAGATTTTTTCCGGAACCTCTGATGTTTTACAACGCCATTCGCAATGACCATGGATTACCGATTGACCCGTTCAAGGCCGTGATGGTGCCGAGGCCCATCGGCTGGATTTCAACACTGTCGGCAGAGGGCCACGCCAATCTTGCGCCTTACAGTTTCTTCAATGCATTTTCGGATGGACCGATCTATGTGGCCTTCGGGTCTGGGGGTCAGAAAGACACGTTGCGCAATGTCGAGTCAACTGGTGCCTTTGCCTTCAATCTTGCCACCTATGCCTTGCGAGAGGCCATGAATGCTTCCTCGGCATCAGTTGCACCGGGGGTGGATGAGTTCGAACTGGCCGGACTGACAAAGACGCCTTGCCAGTTGATCAATGTTCCCCGCGTGGCCGAAAGTCCGGTGTGCTTCGAGTGCCGCTATTTCCAATCCGTACCATTGCCTGATGATGACGGCCACGTGGGAGACTGGATGGTGATCGGCAGAGTGATCGGTGTTCACATCGATGATCGCTTCATTGTCAACGGTCGCGTCGACACTGCCGCGATGAAACCCATCGCCAGACTGGGCTATTCAGAATACGCGACTGTAGATGAGGTCTGGCGCATGCGCAGGCCGGGTTAAATCCATGATTTCAAATTAAAATCACTAAATATGAAAATAGTGCTTGACACCGCGCGGTCATTCGTGCAGTTCTCGCTACAGTCCAGAAGTGGGGCAGGGCAAATCCGGCTAACAATAGTCTGAGGACGATCAGGCAGACGACGTTGGAGAATTTGCGGCACCCTTGCTGGACAAAGCAGTGATTTCGCCTTTACCTTGCGATGCATGACGGCAGGAATCGACGACCTCAGGGACATTCTGAAGAACGGCAAGGCGCTCATCGTGTGTGGTGCGGGCGTGAGTGCTGCGCTGTCGGATGGACGGGCACCGGGGTGGGGGAAGTTGATCCAGAATGCGCGCGAGTTTGCCAAGCCCAAGAGTGGGGGAAATGCTGACTGGTATAACGTGACGGGCGTTCAATTGAGCATGTTGTCTCCTGAACAATGGTTGCTGGCGGCGGATCAGATCAAGAAGGAGTTGGAAAGACAGAAAAGATATGAGGCGTTCTTTCGTGAGCAGCTTGCTTCGCTCATGACGGTTGATGACAAACTCATGGAAAGTTTGCGGTGTTGTCATGGCGTTGGCAACAAGATCGCCACGACCAACTATGACGACCTGTTGCGCAAGGGTCTGAATGTTGACGCAGTACCTTGGACCAAGCCTGACGAAGCGGCGCTGGTTTTGAGCACGGATCGGGATGATGTGCTACATCTGCATGGGACTTGGCACGACATCAACTCGGTGGTGTTTTCCAACGAAGACTACAACCTCATCCGGCAAAATGACAAAGCGCAGTTTCTGCAACAATTGGCCACCCACACACGCACGCTGGTTTTCATGGGCTGTAGCAAGGATGGTTTGGCGGATGAAAATATTGGTGCGTTGCTGGAATGGTTTCAGTCACACTGGTCGGGGTTAGGGAAAAGTCACTATGTGCTTTGCCTCGATAAAGACGGGGCGGGGTGGCCGGATGCGGTGACACCGATTGTCTATGGCACGAGCCATGGTGATCTGACGGCTTTTTTGGGTGAGCTGGCACCTGCACCCGCAATCGCAGAGGCGCGGCTTGAGGTTGATCCCCGGATGATTGGCCGGGGTGATGTGAAGCAACAGATTCTGGCTTGGGTCGGGGCGGACAATCGGCCTGTCATCATTTCCGGCGGGCCGGGCATGGGGAAATCGGCCATGGCTTTGGCTGTGGCCTATGACCCGTTGATGAAAGCGCAGTTTGGAGAGGAGCGGTATTTTCTGCGGCTGGATGCGGCGGGGGATGCCCATGCCTTGGCGACGTCGGCGGCGGCAAAGCTGGGAGTGCGAGTGCAGAATGCCCGGGCGGAGGTGATTGCGGATCAGATAGCGGGGGCGATTGTGCGGCCTACGCTGCTCATTCTCGACAATCTGGAAAGCCCTTGGGACAAGAACCGTGCGGAGGTCGAGAACGTCATTGCGCGGTTTGCCGCATGTGCGCCTTTGCAGATGCTGCTTACCATTCGCGGGGCCACGCCGAATTTGCCCTGTGCGGCCCATGAGACGGGGGACATTCAGGAATTGAATGAGGCGGATAGTCTGGCGTTGTTTCACCGAGCGACACGGGACCGGTTTGTGGGAGATGCGGATGTGCCCGCGTTGATGCTGGTCATGGCGGGGCACCCGCTGTGCATCACGCTGATGGCGGCGCAAGCGGATGGGGTGGGGGTGAGAGATGTGTTGGCGCAGTGGGAGCGGCAGCGCGCCAAAATGGTGAAGAAGGATGGGGCCGACCACCGATTGAACAATCTTGAGATCAGTGTTGGCTTGTCGTTTGAGCGCTTGTCAGGGGTGGGGAAACGCTTGGCGCGGCTGATGGCGCGATTGCCGGCTGGCTTTGCCGTGGCGATGGCGCGGGAGATTTTGAGTAGTGATGCGGATGAAGCTGCGCTGGAGCTAGTGCGGGCGCGAGTGGCAAAGCTGACGGATTGGCGCTTGTCGATGTTGGCGCCTGTGCGTGAGGCGATGTTGTTGCAGGCGGTGCAGGCGAACGGGGAAGAGAATTCGTTGCTGCGAAGATTTTTGGGGATTGCAGCGAAGGGAAATCGGGCGCTTCAAGACTTTTCGGACGGAGAAGTCTTCGAGATTGAGAATCTCGATGCCGCCTTGCTTTGGGCAATTGAAGAGGCGATACCTGAAAACTTGGTCGAAGCGCAGTTTGGCCTCGCGACGCTGCATCGCTTTACATCATTAGGGAGTGTGAGTGCGGTGACGAGGGGAATTGAATTTTGGCATAAGCGGTCAGCCACCGGAAAAGAGGCGCAATGCATCAAGAGCCTTGGAGACATTGCCTTTGCTCGCTCAGACCTTGATACGGCGCTTGCGAAGTTTGAGGAGGCGCTGCAGCTTTATCGAAAGGCAGGGCTGGTTTTGGGCGAGGGCAATTGCATTAAAGGTATTGGGAACATTGCCCTTCGGCGCTCTGACTTTAACAGGGCACGGGAGAAATATGAGGAGGTGCTGCCGCTCTTTCGCCGGGAGAGGAATGTCTTGGGAGAGGCTAATTGCATTTTGAGTCTTGGAGAAATTGCTCTTGGTTGCTTTGACCATGACGGGGCGCGGGCGAAAATTGATGAAGCGCTGCCGCTCTTTCGTAAGGCGGACAACGTTCAGGGCCAGGCCAATTGCATGTTCATATTCGGAAAAATTGCCTTCGCGCGATTTGACCATGATGAAGCGCGCACGAAGTTTGAGGAAGCGATTCCACTTTATCGAAACGTGGGGGACATGCTTGGCGAAGCCAATTGCTTCCTGCAACTCGGAGACAATGTTAAACGCGAGCAAAGTGTAGAGGCGGCGTCACTTTGGTCGAATGCGCTGCTGATCTATGGGCGTATTCCAGAGCCCGAATCTATGGGCCAAGCACATCGCCGCTTGGCCCATGCAACGACAGGCACGGACCACGCGCACCACCTTGCCGAGGCGCGGCGGCTTTGGCTTTCTATTGGGCGGGCGGATTTGGTGGCGGAGTTTTTGGATGGGGCGTGAGGGTGGTGTTGCTCGTGGATAGAAAGGCCCCCATCGCCCTTCGGGCACTTCCCCAACAAGTTGGGAAAGACAGGTGGTGGTACCGCCCCGAGTCCTTCCGCAACAAGTTGGGGAAGACAGGTGGTGGTGTCGTCCCGAGTCCTTCCCCAACTTGTTGGGGAAGTGCCCGCCCGCCGTCGCCCAAGAAGGCTACGGCGCGTTAAAAAAGGGCGGATGAGGTCCCTTCGTGCGAAGCGCGTTCAACCTTCGATTTTTTACTTCTTTCCCTGAGTCGCATTGCGAGTCGTGAACAGGGGGCGAACGCCACAATTTCGCCATGGTGGACAACTGTGTGGATAACCCACTTTATTCAATCAATATCATGGCTTTAGTGCTTCAGAAGAAGCTGTGGAAAAGCGGTTTAAGAACTCGTTAACCAAGCAAGCGCAGGACTCGCGATACGGGTAGTCAGTTGCCTCCCGTGAAAGTGAAGGACGTGATGGTTTCCTGTTTGTTGATCGATAAATTGCCCCTGGAGCGTGGACGCATTTCCTGCCTTTTGGATGAAATTGGCGTGGTGTCCCATCAGCTCTCGGATCTTGAGGCTGCAATCCTGTTCTGCCACGAAAACAAACCTGATGTGGTCATGCTGGAAGCCTCGGCCTTGCCTGAGGCCAAGGAGTTCCTGCGTCTGGTGCAGCGGCAAAACCAGAACACGGGTCGACCTGTTGTCATTCTTTATGCTTCTGAAACCAGCATGGCGGCCATGGGCGACAGCATACTCAGCGGTGCGTCGGAATTCATGCTGCTGCCGTTTGATCGCGATTTGCTGCATTTCAAATTGTCCCAGGCGGGCGTTCTGGTGGCACAAGCTGCCTGATCTTGACGAACGTGGTGAACGGTTTGTTAAGCCCTGATTTCTAAAGTCCTAATGGTCTGGGATGAGATGGTGATCAGGATGCGTTTGGAGACACAAGCCGGGCTTGATGTAACTGTGTTGGAAGCCGTGCTGGAGTGCGGGCAGAGCGAAGCGCGTCAGGCGCTTGCACGCCAACTTGTGGCACTGATCGCCGATCCGGACACACCCGCCATGGAACGCGACCAGGTGGTGCCCATACTGATGAAACTCGCCATCGACGTGGACCGCAATGTGCGCGTGGCGCTTGTCGATGAAATGACTGCTGTTGAGAATGTGCACCAGGATCTGATTTTCGCTGTGATTGCCGATGAAGATGCGATTGCGGTGCCATTTCTGGCCAGAACGCCCGGTCTGAATTCGTGGCACATGCAGGCCATCCTGCGCATCGGTGATGAGGCCCGGCAGAAAACAGTGGCCATGCGCCCTGATATTTCACCGGATGCCGTTGCTTTTGTGGTGCGTGCTGGCTCTGCCGTCGCGGCCGCAGCATTGCTGAACAACAGACACGTCACGTTGACCCCGTCTGATCTGCATCAGATTTACACGCGACTTGGCCAGTCCGGCGATGTGGTGGACCGGCTTCTGACCAGGCCCGATCTGCCCCTCGACATTCGCATCACGCAAGCCAAGCGCGCCGCCGTGCGCATGCGCCAGATGATGGCTGAGCGTGGCTGGATGCCCGCCAACGACGCCAGTGACCTCGTGGCCGACGCAGAGGAAGGTGCCGTGTTGCAGGTGTTGAAACAGGCGAGTGTCGCCGAGCGCAGTTTTGGCATGCAGTTTCTGGCCACGCAAAATATGTTGACGCCGTCGCTGATTGTACGGGCGGCGTGTCTGGGGGACATCGATGTGGTGGCATCGGCGCTTGGGCATTTGTCCGGGCGACAGGCCGAGCGTGTAAAGGGTCTCATCTTGGCAAAAGGTGCAGGCGGTGTGAAATCACTTTTGAACCGTTCAATGTTGCCAGCCGGCTGTCATGCCATCATTTCCTGTGCCAGCGAAGTTGCAGCGCAGGCGCGCGAAGAAGATGTGCGACTGAATGCTGATGGGTTTGGTCGCCGTTTGCTGGAAACGCTAATGTTGCAGTTTGGCGCGTTGGGTGTGCGTGATCAGGCGAAGCTGATGGACTATGTCGGGCGATTTGCCGATGACAAGGTGCGGCGCATTGCGAAGAAACTGAAGTCGGATATGCTGCGGGCGGCTTGACTTTCTAGTATCGGAACTGTTCGTTCAGCACGCGCTCTGCCAAACTGTGTCCTGGGTCGAAAAGCATTTTAACGATACGTTTCTTGTCTTCGACGATCTCCACTGATTTGACCTGCCGCACTTCCAGATGATCTGCCACGGCAGCGACGGGGCGTTTTTCGGCGTCGTTGATGGTCAGGGTGACCTTGGCATTTCGGGGAAGTATTGCGCCGCGC
>JANNNG010000108.1:0-7956 GCA_031398425.1 Hyphomicrobiales bacterium
GGGAGCAGCCTATATGGCCTGGATCGGATGGACGCTGGTGCGCAGTTCAATCACGGTCTCGAGCCTTGGCAGCAACGGATCGTCGTCGATGCGTCAGGCATTCGGACAAGGCTTCATCACCTGTGTGCTGAACCCCAAAGCCTACATGTTCACGCTGGCCGTCTACCCGCAGTTCATGTTGGCCAAGTTCGGGAGCATGTTGGGGCAGGCAATGGTGCTGGGGGTTATTACCATTGTGACACAAGGGCTGGTCTACGGCGGAATGGCTTTGGCGGCAGCGAAATCACGCGATGCGCTGACGGACTTTCCGGGGGTGACGACGTGGATTGGGCGTGGAGCGGGTGCTGTGTTTCTCGTGGTGGCTGCGTTCACCGTGGCACGGGTGGGGGTTGGGTGAATGTAAGGTATTGCTTACTTATCAAAATGTATGCTATAGCTTGCAAAACAAAATGCAAGGTATAGCTTACATGACTTCGGTCATTGTCCGCACTCCAAAAGATATCGGCGCCTTGATAAAGTCAAGGCGCAAGACAATCGGGCTTGGGCAGGCCGAACTTGCAACGCGCGTGGGTGCAAGCAGACTCTGGGTGTCCGAAATCGAAAACGGCAAACCGGGGGCAAGCCTTGGGTTGGTTCTGCGAACACTATCTGTACTTGGTCTTGAGCTGTGGACCGAAGATGAGGGCAAGTCCGTTCAAGCAGACAATGACGGCGTCACAAATCCGGTCGCTGCAGAAATGCAAAGGCGACAATCGTGAAGGAACTTGTGGTTCTCCTTGAAGGCTTTGAAGTTGGCATTGCACGGCAAGTCAGAGGGAAACTTTCATTTTTCTACAGCGAAAAATGGCGCTCATCTAAAGATTCCTATCCGCTGTCTCTTTCGATGCCACTCACGGCAAAGGAACACCCGCATTCGGCAATTGAACCCTTTATCTGGGGGTTGTTGCCTGACAATGACCAAGTTCTCACAAGCTGGGCCCAAAAATTTCAAACCTCACCGCGTAACGCGTTCGACTTGATTGGGAATGTTGGCGAGGACTGTGCCGGTGCGGTGCAGTTTGTGAAACCAGAAAATCTTGGACTTGCCCTCTCAGCAAAGCTGCTCGAACCTGACTGGCTGTCTGAGGCCCAAGTAGCTGAGCGCCTCAGGATTGTAAGGGATGATGCAAGTGCGGGTCGCATGCCGAATGATCTGGGTCAATTCAGTCTTGCAGGGGCACAGCCAAAGACAGCATTTTTCTTTGACGGTCAGCGATGGGGCGTTACATCGGGGAAAACGCCGACGACGCACATTCTCAAACCCACAACGCGTGAATATCAAGGTCACGCTGAAAATGAACATCTATGTTTGCGGCTTGCGTCAGCACTTGGGCTCTCGACTGCGAAATCCTGGGTTCGATATTTCGAAGATGTTCCTGCTATTGTTGTCGAAAGATATGACACATTAATTCTGGCTGACGCTTCTGAAAAACGGAAAGCCAATGCTGAGGAATTGCTCTTGAAGGCGGTTCGGGCAAGAGCCATCGGCGATCCTGTAAACATTGCAGCTGCGCTCCAACTGGAAGCAGAGGCAGAAGAAGATTTCCGACTGGCAAAAAAACTTTTCGAAACCTCAATATCGAAACAAGCGGGAAGAACCCATCAGGAAGATTTTTGCCAGGCTCTCAGCGTTCATCCCGCGTTGAAATATCAAAACCAAGGCGGACCGGGTGCCAAGGATATCATCGAAGTTATCAGAACGAATGTGTCGAGGACCGGTCATATGAAATCTTCGCCAAGATTTGCTTTCGCCGTCAGTGATGATTTGGAAACCTTTCTACATGCCCTCATCTTCAATTGGTTGATTGGTGGCACAGACGCCCATGCCAAGAACTATTCACTGCTGTTAGGCCGTTACGGCATGGTGCGTCTCGCACCACTTTATGACATTGGAAGCATCCTGGCCTACCCGCACATTGATCCACGCAAAGCTTCAATGGCGATGAAGATTGGTAAACGCTATGGTCTCACGGACATCAGTCTTTCTGACTGGCTCAAATTTGCTGTTACCACCAAAATTGACGGTGAGAGTTTGATTGATGCAATCCGCAAGATGGCGCGCGAACTTCCTGACCGATTGTCGGATGAGATCAAGATTATGCGCGCAAGTGGATTGAACCATGTGGTGATGGACCGATTGGCAGCGGCTTTGCCCGAGCGGACGGCGCGAATTGCAGCACTTTGACTTTGCCTCCTCCGAAGATTGGGGTGGGGCGAAGCTTACGCCTTCCTCCTCCGCGACTTGGCAAACGTGTCAAACGCCACGGCCAGCACGATGATTACGCCGATGATGATTTGCTGGATGTAGGACGACACGTTCATCAGCACTAACCCGTTCAGCAGCACGCCAATCAATATTGTGCCGATCACCGTGCCGAAGATGGTGCCTACTCCGCCGAACAGGCTGGTGCCGCCTATGACCACGCTGGCGATCACCGTGAGTTCATAGCCTGTGCCTGCAACGGCTTCCGCGGAGTTCAATCTTGCAGCCAATACGAACGCGCCGAGGCCTGCGAAGAAGCCCATGATGACGTAGACCGAACAGATGATGGCGTTGACGTTCAGGCCGGATAGTCTGGCGGCTTCGGGGTTGCCACCCACAGCATAGACGCGCCTGCCAAAGCGCATGTATTTGAGCACGATATGAGCGATGATCGCGCAGAACAGGAAGATCAGGACGGGTACGGGCACCGGGCCGATCTTGCCCTGACCCCACCAGCTGAAGGCCTTGTCGAAACCGCTGATGGGTCCGCCTGCGGCAAATAGCAATGCGGCTCCTCGGAACACCGACATGCCGCCGAGCGTAACCACGAAGGGTGGGACTTTCAGTTTCGTGATTGCGAGGCCTTGCAGGTATCCTCCAGCGATACCCAGTGCGATGGCTGCAAGTGCTGCGAGTTGCCAGCCATAACCCACAGCGTCATTGCCGACGGTGAACCGGTCCTGCATGCCGCCCTTTGCCACAGCAGCAGCGACCAAGCCTGCAAAGGCCAGCAGCGAGCCGATGGAAAGATCAATGCCAGCGGTCAAAATCACAAAGGTCATGCCGATGGCGAGGAGACCCGTGATGGAAACTTGTCGCATGACGTTGAAGAGATTGATTGACGATAAAAAGCGCGGTTCCATGATGGCAAAGACCGCCATGAGAATGAGCAGGAAGATCAACGGGGCAAAGCGGGCGATGAAGCCAAAGGCATCAAAGGACTGGTCGGTTGAAGTGGTGGCCATGTCGTTTCCCTATGCTGCCTTGGGCGTGCTGAGTGTCATCAAGGTCATGAGTTGTTCCTGGGTCGCACCACGGCCTGGCACTTCGCCCGTGACGCGACCCTCGCGCATGGTCACAATGCGGTCGGCCAGCGCCAAAACCTCGGACAATTCCGATGAAATGACGATGATGGCAATGCCATTCCTGGCCATGTCGATGAGAAGGTTGTGCACTTCGACCTTGGCACCCACATCGATGCCGCGCGTAGGCTCGTCAACGATCAGCACGCTGGGGCGCAGCGCCAGCCAGCGTGCCAGCACCACCTTCTGCTGATTGCCGCCGGAGAGATTGCCAACGAGTTGGTCGCCACTTGCCATGCGGATATTGAGGGCTTTGCGATAATCTTCGACCAGTGCGACCTCTTTCCGTGTACTGATGAAACTGCCCCAGGCACTGATGCGGTCATGGGATGCCATCGAAAGATTGGTGCGAATGGCAAGGCCGAGGAACAAAGCTTGTTGCTTGCGATCTTCCGGAACGAGGCCGATACCGTGTGCAATCGCGTCAGCAGGGTTGCGGATAGTGGCGCTCTTGCCACCCACGAGAATTTCACCCGCATCGAGACGATCAGCACCGAAGATGGCACGGGCGGATTCCGTGCGACCTGCGCCGACGAGTCCCGCAATACCCAGGATTTCACCCTTGTGAACCTTGAAAGACACATCGTGCAATTCGATGGCACTGGCATCGCTGGCCTTGCGGCGGCGAGAGAGATTTTTGACTTCGACGGCCACGTCACGTTGTGCTGACGTTCCCTGACGATGCGCCAGCAAGCCGATTTCACGCCCGACCATCATACGGATGATGCCTTCGATTGTGGCGTCATGCACGAGACCAGAACCGACATGACGGCCATCGCGCAAGACGGTGTAGGCGTCACAGATCTCGAATACTTCTTCCAGGCGGTGCGTGACAAAAATTGTCGAAATGCCTTCAGCTTTCAGTGCACGGACGATTACGTAGAGCTTTTCAACTTCGGAGCGGCTCAAGGCTGACGTGGGTTCATCCATGACGATGAGACGCGACTTCATGGAAAGCGCACGGGCAATTTCTACCATCTGCTGTTCGGCCACCGCCAGGTCACGCACACGGGTTGCGGGGTCACGGTCAAGCCCGATGCGTTTGCAAAGGGCGCGCGTTTCGTTTTCCATGCGGGCGTGATTGACAAAAAAGCGGGATCCCGGTTCGCGGCCCACGAACACGTTTTCCGCAATTGTCATGTCGGGTGCGAGCGTGAATTCCTGATAGATCGTGACGATGCCTGCGCGTTGGGCGTCGTGCGGCGAGGCAAAGCTGACAGGCTTGCCATCAAATACGATGCTGCCGGAGTCCGGTGGCTGGGCGCCTGAAAGAATTTTGAGCAGTGTAGATTTACCGGCACCGTTTTCACCAAGGAAGGCGTGGATTTCAGCTGATGCAACGGCAAAGTCCACCTGCTCCAGCGCTTTCACACCAGGGAAGGATTTCGAAATGCCGGTCATGCGGAGCAGCGGTTTGGCAGAGTTCATATTTGGCAATCGCAGGTATGGAGAAAGGCCCCCTTCGCCCTTCGGGCACATCCCCAACAAGTTGGGGAAGGACTCGCGGGTAGCTCTCCCCCAACTTGTTGGGGGAGTACCCCGAAAGGGGGAGGGGGGCCTTTGGTGGTCATGAGCGAATGCCTGAATTGCAAACGAAAGTGCCAGCCGGAAGGAGGGGGACCCGGCTGGCACTTGCGGGCTTGTGCGTTACTTCACTTCGCCCAGACGTTCGGCAATGTTGAGATTGTCCTTGGTGACGGCCACAGGTGTCAGCAGCAACACTTTCTCCTTCGGCATGGTGCCGTCCTTCAGGAAGGCGACCAGGGTTTGCACGCCGAGCGCACTCTGCTGGCCGGGGAATTGTTCGATGGTTGCCGTGAGGCCACCGTCGCGTACTTGCGCCAGAGCTTCTGGCAGCGCGTCAAAGCCGATGATGGCAATGCCTGTGAGGTTGCGGCCCTTGACGGCTTCCATGGCGCCCAGCGCCATGTCGTCATTGGCGGCTACGATCACCTTGGGAGGCTCTGCCATGCCGGACAGGGCCGCTTCCGTGACAGACAAGCCCTTGGCGCGGTCAAAGCCAGCGGTTTGTTCGAACACGATCTTGTATTTGTCGGCCATGCCATCAAGCACATTGTGCAGGCCCTTGTTGCGGTCGATGGCCGGCGACGCACCGGACTGGCCCTGCAGGTTGATGATGGTAGCACCATCGGGGAACATGGTAACGATCAGGTTGGCTTGCGCCTCGCCACCCTTCACATTGTCAGCGCCGATATGCGCGAGAATGCCTTCGACCGAGGGCACACGGCGGTCCACCGTGACCACGGGAATCTTGGCTTCAACGGCCTGTTGCAGGGCTGGTGCCATGGCATCGACTTCATTGGGGCTGATGACGATGCCTTTCACACCCTGCGTAATGGCGGCTTCCACATCGGCAGTCTGTTTGGGTGATGACACCTGGCCATCACTCTCGATGGCTTCATAACCCTGCTTGCCAATTTCAGCCTTGAAGGCATTCATCATGTGCACGAAGAACGGGAAGGTGAGCCCCGGCACCGAAGCCAGGATTTTATCGGCAGCCAGGGCCGACGTGGCACTGGCGGCAAGGGCAACGGCGGCAAGGCCGGACATCAGGCTACGTCTGGTCATACGTGTCATTTCATTCTCTCCCATTTGGTTTTATGTCGTTGTTGACGAAAAGCTTCGTTCCCCCAGATGCAACATGCACAGAACTGTTATAACAGTTAAGGGAGGACAAGGGAATGGCTGACATGCAGAATGAAGCAGGCACTTGAATGTGCGGCGCAACATGACAACTGTTCGTAATTCGGTTTATTCACGCTTGACGTTATTAACGTTTCACGACATTAGAATTCAGGATCCGATCATTTAGATCGAAAGACACAGAAGCGCTATTCCGGCTTGAGGCAAGCAAGCGCTTTGCCCAGATTGAACGGCAGGCATTGCGAAAGCTCGTACAGCTTGATCTTGCAACTTTGCTTGACGACATGCGCATGCCAATGGGTAACAAGCCTGAAGTGCTGATAGGTGACAGGCAGGGGCAATGGAGCGTTGGGATCAATGACCAGTTTCGCATCTGCTTTCGCTGGACATCCGATGGACCTGAAGATGTTGAGATCGTTGATTACCATTGAGGACAAAGTGCCATGCCAAAAATGATTGCCCCCGTTTCGCCGGGTGAAATGCTGGAAGAGGAGTTTTTGAAACCTCTGGAACTGACGAAATATCGCCTCGCTAAATCCATTGGCGTGCCGGCACAGCGCATTGGCGAAATTGTAGCAGGCAGGCGCGCCATCACGGCAGATACGGATTTGCGCCTGTGCAAGTTCTTCGGCTTATCAGAAGGATGGTGGCTTAGGTTGCAGGTGAGCCATGACACAGCGCTGACACGGCGGAAGATTGGCAAGGCGCTGGCAAAGATTGTGCCGTTGAAGGAGGTGGCGTGAGGGCTAGCTAAAAGTTCTCTTGGTTGAAGATTTCCAGAAAACCTTTTATCCAATCCTCAAACGAGTCTGCTTCAAGTTCCACTTCATCGAAATCGTGGTCGAAAAAGTGAACTGGAACTTCTCCCGCAAGATCAGGTTTGTCATTCCTAGAAAAACAAAATAGGTTGCCAGAGCAATCACTTGCAAACGGAACAAGATGCTGTGGCATTCCAGCGTTCTGCCACCCTTTCATCTCGCTCTGAATTTCTAAAGGTCGCGTGATTTCGCTTACATCTCTCAAGTTCAAATTTAAGTCGACAATTGCACTAAGCAACGCAATAGAAACACCACTTGAGCCATAGGAGGTCATAGCTTCTCGGTAACGAGGCGGAAACACGAACTTTAATTCGGCTTCAATCTTCTTGATGGCATTCGTTGAAGTTTTTCGTGGTTTGCAGTGGTCCCTGCACCACATGTCCAGAAAGTCACCATAAGTAGTCACCTTGGTCGTCTCAATGATTATCCCGCGGCACCGGGTGCACCTTGCCGACGCGCTGGAATTTCACGGCACCTTTCAGCACCATTCCCTGGGCCAGTTGATCGGTTTCCTTGCGGAAGATTTCCTGCCAGGGGGTTTGTGATTCCGGCACTTTGTAGCCACCCGACTTTTCCAGATCCAAGCGGCGCTTCGCCAGTTCGGCTTCGCTCACGAGCATGTTGCAGTCGCCGGTGTTAAGGTCGATGCGCACCATGTCGCCGTTTTTCAAGAGGGCGAGGCCACCGCCGGCGGCGGCTTCGGGGCTTGCGTTCAGGATGGAAGGGGAACCGCTTGTGCCGGATTGCCTGCCGTCGCCCACACAGGGGAGTGAGCGGATGCCTTTCTCCAACAAATAATTGGGTGCGCGCATGTTTACGACTTCGGCGGCACCGGGATAGCGGACGTCGCGGGTGCGCTGAGCCTGCCCAAGGGCCCGGTCCACCGCCTGCTGGCGGAGCTGGTCGCGCTGGGTTGGATCGAGCAGGACAGCGACACCGAGCGCTACCGCCTGACGCTCAAGCTGGCCCTGCTCGGCCAGCAGTACCTGCGCAGCACCAGCCTGCCGGGCGTTGTGCAGCCGATCCTTGACGAAGTGGCCAAGCGCTGTGGCGAGCTGGTGCGCCTGACCGTCGTGCAGGGCGGCGGCCT
>JANNNG010000117.1:0-17417 GCA_031398425.1 Hyphomicrobiales bacterium
GCGTTGTTGCCAGAAATGTTCGGTGCCGGATTTGGCACTGCCCAGGCCACGGGCTTTTTTCAATGGCGTCTTGAACTCGCTCATGGCTTCACTCCATAAGCGACGACCCAGAGCAGGATCGTGAGAACGATGGAGCCCACCAGGTTGAGACGGGCAAGAATTTCGACGGTTGGAAGTTCAAACCCCTTGCCCACATCCCAGAGAAAATGGCGCAGGCCTCCCAGCATGTGGTGAATCAGCGCCCACGTGAAACCGAACAGGATCAGCCGACCAAACCAGCTGGCGAAGAAGGCTTGCACGAAGGCGAAATAACCATCGGAATGGGCAGCAGCACTCAGCCACCAGACAAAAAGGACTGATCCGGCAAACAGCGCCACACCGGTGATGCGATGCATGATCGACATCATCATCGTGAGCATTGGACGGTAAACTTGCAGGTGTGGCGACAGCGGCCTGTTGACCGGTCTTGAATCAGCCATTTTTCATGTGCCCCTTAAGGTGATGTTTTCTCTTAGCGTTTGCAGTGCAACAAAGCAAATCGGGCAAAGGTCGCAGTCACAGTGAAATCTACGTTTGGGCTGGTGATCAGGCGTCTGATGCTATTGGCCGCAGCTTGTGCGGTTCTGTCCTATCCGGCTTCAAGGCTGGGGATATTTGAATGGCCGCGGGCCTATGACCCGCTGGCCTTGCCCGATGTGACAGCGACGCCCGGTTTTCTGACAGACTTGCAAATGCGGTTGGTGGATTTGCAGCCTGCCGATTGTGCGCTTGTGTTACAACGAGCCGGGCTTTCAGCAGTGCTGAAGCCTGCGAAAAACCGGGGCAGCTCCTGTGAAGTGTCCGGGGCGATTGCAGTAACAGGGTTTTCAACTGCGCGGGTAAAGCCTGAGGACATGCGCTGTGCCATTGCCGCAAGGCTTTACATGTGGGAGCGGCATGTCATGCAGCCGGAGGCACGGCGGATTCTGGGTGAGGAGATTGCCGAAGTGCTGCATTTTGGCTCTTTCAGCTGCCGTACCATTCGCGGGCGATCAAGCATGAGTGAGCATGCCACGGCAAACGCATTTGATATCGCAGGGTTTCGCACTCGAAGCGGCAAGGTGATTTCGGTAAAACAGGATTGGGGCAGATCCGCTGCGGAAGGCCGCTTCCTGCTCGCAGCACGCAATGGCTTGTGTGAATGGTTCAACGCCACGCTGTCGCCGGACTATAACACCGATCATGCCGATCATTTTCATGTGGATATGGGCTGGTGGCAGACGTGCCGGTGAAGGATGATGAGTGTGAAGAATAACCCCATCGCCCTTCTGACACTTCCCCAACGAGTTGGGGAAGACCAAGCCGCGCCACCTTCCCAAATACTTGAGGGCAGTCTCGCTGCGAGTCCTTCCGCAACTTGTTGGGGAAGTGCCCGAAGGGCGATGGGGCTTCCCTAACTCCGCTTCACACCAAACATTTTTCCATCCGCTTTTTTGATGAACAGGTTGGCCAGCGCGTCGGTGACATTGTCGGGCGTGAACTGGGGTTTGATGCCTTCAAATTTGCAGGACGCCAGAACCTGTTCGACAATGAATTTGGGTTGAAAGTAAGCCAGCGGCGCCTCATTGTCCCTGACACCGTTGATGACCTGCCGATAAACGTCTTCCGTCAGAACAAGATTTTGTTTTTTGGCCATGCCTTCGAACACCCGTCGGAACAGGTCTTCCGGCGGCTCCACGGTTTCCAGCTTGTAACTGATACGACGCTGGAAGGCCGGGTCCATCAGGTCTTCGGGATGCATGTTCGTGGAAAAAATGACAATCTCGTCGAAGGGGATGAGAATGCTTTTGCCGGTGTGTGTGGTGAGATAATCCACCTTGCTGTTCAACGGCACGATCCAGCGGTTCAGGATGTCTTCAGGCTTGGCGCGCTGACGGCCAAAGTCGTCGATCAGGAAAGTGCCGTTCAAAGCCTTCAAATGCAGCGGTGCTTCATAGAACTTGGCGACCGGATTGTATTTGAGATCCAGCATTTCGATCGTGAGCTCACCACCGGTGATCACCATGGGCCGGTAACACGGAACCCAGCGATTATCGACGCGGCTGCGCCTGAGACCGGTGCCTCCCTGCTCAGGCACTTCGGCGACTTGTTTGTGCACGGCGGGATCAAACACCTTCATGATCTCGCCGTCGATGTCCACGCAATAAGGCACGTAGATGACGTTCTGGAAAATCTTGCCGACGATTTCGGCAACCGTTGTCTTGCCGTTGCCGGCAGGACCGTAGATCAGAATGGCGTTGCCGGAATTGATCGCAGGACCCAAGCGGCTGATGAAGCGCTCGGTCATGACAAGACCATTGAAGCCCTCCTCCAGCTGCTGACGCGTCACGTGCTCGTTGGTCACGCGCTGGCGCATGATCCGGTCCTGGAAATCAGACAAAGAAACAGGTGCCGGGCCAAAGTATTGTCCGCGCTTCATGACGTCGATGGCAAATTCACGCCCCGCACGCGTGAGTGTGAGGCGCATTTCAGCCATCGAGCCACCGCCCGTGTTTGATGCAAGCGACTCCACCAGTTTGCGTTCCTTGGCGTCATTCAAAAGCTGGTTGACGATGGTGCTGGACAGCTTGATGGCTTCTGCAATCTGCGATCCGGTTTCAAGGTTTTCCGAGTACATGCCCTTTATCACCAGTTCGAGCAGGAATACAGGGTCAATGCCCGTATCAGCCAGGGTGGTTGGGGCTTGCGGCGCATCGGCCAGCACCTTGTCGATTTGTTCCTTGGTGAGCAGGCCAAGTGCAATGATGCTGTCGCCGATTCGGCCGCCATTGGCGGTTTGATGTTCGATGGCGCGATTGATATCGGCCGCCGAGACCAAGCCTTTGGCCACCAGGATATTACCCAATTTCATGTGTCAAAACCTCTGTGAACAGTCATGCCCAGGCGGCGATTGATGCGAATCATGCCGCGAAACCCGACGCCTACCAAAAGGCGAAAAGTATTAATTTGGGGCTTATTCGGTTGCGATGGGTTGCAGCTTGCTTAAAGAACAATGACTTTCGTGCCACTGCGCGTCATGTTGTAAAGATCGATGACCTCGTGGTTCAACATGCGAATGCAGCCAGAAGATGCCGCAGAGCCGATGGACCCCGGCGCATTGGTGCCATGGATGCGAAAGCCTGTGTCGCCGCGGCCGCGATAGAGATACAAGGCCCGTACACCCAGCGGATTTTCAGGGATTCCACCTGGCATGCCGCCCGCCCACCTGGCGTATTTGGGTGTGCGCTCGATCATTTCAGGAGGCGGTGTCCATTTCGGGTTCACGGCTTTGCGGCCAATGCGGGCCGTGCCCGACCAGGAGAAGCCTTCCTTGCCCACGGCAACAAGATAGCGCTTGGCCTTGCCGCCCCCCATGACACGGTACAGTGCCCGCTCACCTGTGCGGATGACAATGGTGCCCGGACGTTCACGAGAGGCAAAATCAACAATGCGAGCACCGGCATAGGCCTTGCGGTGCGAACGGATTTTGCGCGTCTTTCCGCTCGACGCAATTTTGCGGGTTTTGGTTTTGCCACGGTAGCGGGCCAACCGCCGCTTGCGGCGGGGTGTTCGAAGGTAGGTAAAATCCAGTACTTGTGAGGCAGCTTCCGCATCGGGCACAGACGCCAATGCTGTTGTTGCCACCAAGCCAAACAACCCAGCCAGAAGCCCACGCCTGTTCATGCCGTCCCCCTTTTACCCAAACAAGACAGTTGCCTAGCGAATTTCAACCAGTTTGCAAAGGGGGGTTGCAGATGACAAAAAGTTTACAAAACGATGACCTTGGTGCCGATATCGATGGCGTCATAGAGTTGCGACACTTCCTCGTTCAGCATGCGAATGCAGCCGGATGACGCCGCCGTGCCAATGGACCAGGGTTCATTGGTGCCGTGAATGCGAAACAGGGTGTCACGGCCCTTCGCGTAGAGATAAATGGCACGGGCACCGAGCGGATTGTCCTCACCACCGGGCATGCCATCCGCCCATTGTGCCAGTTCCGGCTTTCGGCGGATCATCTCCCTGGGGGGCGTCCACATCGGCCATTCCACCTTGCGGCCGACCTTGGCAATGCCCGCCCAGTCGAATCCTGCCTTGCCCACGGCAACGCCATAGCGAATGGCGGAATCATCGCCCTGAACGTGATAGAGGGCGCGTTCATAAGTATTGATGATGATTGTTCCAGGGCTTTCCGGCGTTTCAAAGTAAACTCCCTCGGCACCCAGATAGGGCACGCGCTTTCGCTTCTTGGCGGCGTTGGCCATTGCGGGAGAAAGCGTGGTGGCGGCAAGGCCCAGAAGCAGGGAGCGGCGGTTCATGAGTTGCTTCCATGTGACGCGAGCGCGGCGGATTTGTGGCGTTGCAGAGCATTTGAAACTGGAATAGCCTTCGAGATCAAGAGGGAGTTGAGTTGAGAATGAAATATTTGGTGTGCGGCGTTGTCTTGGTGCTGTGGACGACCAGTGGGACCGCGTGGTCGCAAGCCTTTAACTGCAACTTTGCCAAGGCAGCAGACGAGTTGACGATTTGCCGCGATGACAGTCTGAAGGCGCTTGATGAACAGATGGCCGACCGCTTTTTCAAGATCCGCCAACAATTGCCTCAGGATGGGCTGAAGCAACTCAAAGCCGGCCAGGCCGATTTTCTCAAACGCCGCAATTTTTGCGGCACCGATGGGGATTGCATCGATGGCATGTACAGGGAGCGGATGGAAACGCTGTGTGTGTTGGCCAGTGATTTCGGGTTGGTGTGTGAATGAAATCTGAAAGCACCCCACCCCCGGCCCCTCCCCAAAAATTTGGGAGGGGTAAGTTGTTCTTCACTCCTCCCCAAAAATTTGGGAGGGAGCTGTTCTTCGCCCCTCCCCAATCTTTGGGGAGGGGCTGGGGGTGGGGGTGGGGACTTTGTTATGATTTTTTGTTTTGCCGGTTTGCAATCAAATCCTCGACGACTGCGGGGTCCGCAAGTGTCGACGTATCACCCAAGGCCCCGAAATCGTCTTCCGCAATCTTGCGCAAGATACGGCGCAGGATTTTGCCGGACCTTGTTTTTGGCAGACCCGGAGCAAACTGAATCCTGTCAGGCGATGCCAACGGCCCGATTTCCTTGCGCACGTGGTTCACGAGTTCCTTGCGAAGATCATCTGATGGATTTTCGCCCGTCATCAACGTCACATAGCAGTAGATGCCCTGACCCTTGATGTCATGCGGGTAACCAACAACGGCGGCTTCACTGACTTGCGGGTGCGACACCAATGCTGACTCCACCTCGGCTGTGCCCAAGCGGTGCCCCGAGACATTCAGCACATCATCAACGCGGCCCGTGATCCAGTAATAGCCATCCTCGTCGCGGCGGCAGCCGTCACCTGTAAAGTACATGCCTTTGTAGGCGGAGAAATAGGTTTGCACGAATCGGTCATGATCACCGTAGACGGTGCGCATCTGACCCGGCCATGAATCCAGGATGACGAGATTCCCGGATGCGGCCCCTTCGAGGATTTGGCCTTTGTCATCAACAAGGGCGGGCTGGCAACCGAAGAAAGGGCGCGTGGCGGAACCGGGTTTAAGCTTGGTCGCACCGGGCAAAGCCGAGATCAGAATGCCACCGGTTTCAGTTTGCCACCAGGTATCAACGATGGGGCAACGATGATCACCAACGACGCGGTGGTACCATTCCCAGGCTTCGGGGTTGATGGGTTCGCCAACGGAGCCGAGCAGCCGCAGGGACTTGCGTGACGTACGCGTGACGGGCGCATCTCCACCTTGCATCAATGCGCGAATGGCAGTGGGCGCAGTGTAGAAAATATTGACCTGATGCTTGTCGATCACTTCCCAAAAGCGTGATGCATTGGGGTAATTGGGAACGCCTTCAAACATCAGCGTCGTGGCACCATTAGCCAGTGGACCATAGACGATATAGCTGTGGCCCGTGACCCAGCCCACATCTGCCGTGCACCAGTAAATGTCGCCGTCGTGATAGTCGAAAACATACTGATGCGTCATGGAAACAAAGACGAGATAACCGCCTGTGGTGTGCAAGACACCTTTGGGTTTTCCGGTGGAGCCTGAGGTGTACAGAATGAACAGCGGGTCTTCGGCTTTCATTTTCTCAGGCTTGCAAGTGGCGGAAACTTTTGCCACCTCCTCGTGGTACCAGAAATCCCTGCCCTTTTCCCATGTCACCTGCCCACCCGTACGGCGGACAACCAGAACCTTGGCTGTGGAACCAGTCTTGGCGAGGGCAGCGTCGGTGTTGGCCTTCAGCGGAATCTTTTTACCGCCGCGCAGACCTTCATCGGCCGTGATGATGAAATGGGATTGGCAATCTTCAATGCGGCCTGCGAGGCTCTCCGGAGAGAAACCGCCGAAGACGATGGAATGCACAGCACCGATGCGCGTGCAGGCCAGCATGGCATAGGCCGCTTCCGGAATCATTGGCATATAGAGCGTGACACGGTCGCCCTTCTTGACGCCGTGCGACTTCATCACGTTGGCGAGACGGCAGACGTGGTCATGCAATTCCCGGTAGGTGATTTTCTTGTCGTCGTAGGGGTTGTCACCTTCCCAGATGATGGCGGTCTGGTTCGCTCTTTTCTTCAGATGGCGGTCAATGCAATTGTAGGAAACGTTAAGAACGCCGTTTTCATACCATTTGATCGACACGTTTTCGTGGTCAAAGGAAGTGTTCTTGATACGGGTGGGGGCCTTGAACCAGTCCAGGCGCTTGGCTTGCTTGGCCCAGAATTTTTCCGGGTTCTTGACGGAGTCGGCGTACTTGGCCTTATAGCCAGCAGCATCAACCCAAGCCTTCTTTTTCCAGGCGGATGGCACGGCATAGACTTTTTCAGACATGGCTGATCTTCTCCCAAGGCAGTCGTGTTTTTGACACACGTCGTGATGGGACTTGCTATAGCCTGCAATAAGACTCCTGTCTAAGGCCCACGGCGATGCTCACTTACCCTCTCCGTCATCGCTTCGCGATGCCTCCTCTCCCGCAAGCGGGCGAGGAAACTTATCCTCGCCCGCTTGCGGGAGAGGTGGCACGCGGAACGCGTGACGGAGAGGGACTTTGACTTCACCGCGCCATCTCTTCTGGTTTCTGAGCCTCGGATTGTTCTGGGGCGTGTCGCAATCTGTCTATCGCCATCTCTTCAACATCGGCATGCCCATCACTCACACCATTTGCATTGCGGGTCTTGGGGTTGGTGTGATCATGTGGGGCATGGCGGCGTGGCGGGGACGTGCGCACATTCCCTGGACGGTGCATCGCTATGGCATGGTGTGTGGCGTCTTGCTCAACGTGCCATTCGGTTTCAATCTGCTTCTTGTTGAACATGTGGCACCAACGGAACTGTCAATCATCATCACGACGTCGCCGTTCTTCAATTATCTGCTGGCGCTTGTCACAGGCTGGGAAATTGCCACACCTCGACGTTTGCTGGCGATTGCAACCGGGTTTCTGTCGACACTGATCCTGATCGTCTCGCGTGAGGGCATGCAGAGCGGGAACATTTCGTGGTGGCATATCGCAGCCCTTGTCGTGCCGCTGTTCTATTGTTTTTACAACTCCTACGCCGCAAGGGCGTTTCCTGTCGGGGCTGATACGCTTCAACTGGGAGCCGTAGAAAGTGTGTGGTCGGGAGTTTTCATATTGCCGTTTCTATTGTGGTTTGCACCCTTCGGTGCGGCGGGCCAACCTTTGCTATGGCACTATTGGGTACTCGGCGCCTTGATTGCGATGTGGGTGGTAGAGCGTATCGCCTATTTCATTCTGATCCGCGACAAGGGCGCGGTTTACACGGTGCAGGCCACTTACATTGCAACACCTGCGGCTGTGTTGATCGCGGGGATCTTCTTTGGTGGCACGCAAGATGTGTGGCTGTGGGTGTCGCTGGCAATTCTGATGCTGGCGCTTTACTTGAACAATTCAGGGCAGGCTACAAAAGCGCCCACACTGCAGTCCGCTTGATTTCGGCGTCCTCAAGATCGCGGGTAACCGGCACGTTGAATTCCGCGAGCTTGGTCAGTTTTTCTTTGGGCAGATAGTTTCGACCCGGGTCGCCGATGAGAATAAGTGTGCCGTTGGCCTTGGCGCGTGTCAGCCAGTTGAAGACTCGTTCGGCGGTTGATTTTTCGTAGAACAGATCGCCCACGAGAATGGTGTCCACGTATGGTGGCGGTTCGGTCAAAAGATCGATTGCGGTTATTGTCAGCGTGACGTCGTTGGCTTTTGCATTAAGGCCGATGGCTGATGCAGCGAAGTGATCGATGTCGGCTGCCAATACGCACTTTGCTCCCGCCTTCATTGCTGCGATGGCAACCAGGCCCGAACCTGAGGCGATGTCGATGACGGATTTGTCTCTTGCATTTGCAGGATGATCCAACACGTATCGCGCCAAAGCCTGTCCGCCTGCCCAAGCGAAAGCCCAGAACGGTGGGGGTAAGCCAATTTCACCCAATTCTTCCTCCGTCTTCTGCCAGAGTGGAACGGCTTCATGGGCAAGGTGAAGGTGAATTTCAGGGACGAGGGGGACGGGGAGGAGCGTGGTGTTGGCAAGGATGAAAGTGGGAGGGTCGGAGACTTGCATCAACACCCCCTCCCCCCTTCGGGGTACTCCCCCATCGCAAGAGCGATGAGGGAGAAAAGTGAATTTTCTCCCTCGGCCTCTTGGCCGGGGGAGTACGGCGAAGCCGGGAGGGGGTGTTTCAACGCGATCAAACCTTCAACCCGCACAAACGACAAATCAGCTTCCACTCCGCCTCCGCCACTGGCTGCACCGACAATCTTGAATTCTTCACCAGCACCATCTCCTGCAACTCCGGCACCAGTTTGATGTCATCCAGTGTCAGCGTTTTCGGCATGGCTGCGACGGCGCGGATATCAACGCACTCCCAGGCGGGAATGTCGGCAGTTGAATCGGGGTGGATGAGTTTGCAGACTTCAGCGATGCCGACGATGGCCTTGCCGATGTTGGAATGGTAGTAAAAGCCCCTGTCACCCAGCTTCATCGCCCGCATGTTGTTGCGGGCCTGATAGTTGCGAATGCCAGTCCACTCCTCGCCCACTTTGCCCTTGGCCTGCAGGTGTGCAAAAGAAAATACGTCAGGTTCGGATTTGAACAGCCAATAGGCCATTATGCCGACTCCGGATTCTTGATCAGCCATTTCCAGGGCCTGATCTCCACTGACGCAAAAAGACCTGCGATGGCATAGGGGTCTTGTTCGGCGATTGTCTGCGCTTCGGATTTGTTCTCTGCGTTGATGATGACGAGACTGCCCACAGGTTTGTCATCATCACCAACAAAGGGACCAGCGGCTTTCATGTTCGCGCCCAGCTTGTCGAGAAATGACAAGTGGGCGGGGCGCATTTGCATGCGCAGATCAAGGCTGTCGGGTTTGTCCGTACAAATCAGGGCATAGAGCATGTCATTCTCCTATCAAAATTCAGGGCCAACAGGCCGCGCAAGCAAGGCTTCAATCATGTCGTCGGGTTTGGCGTTATGTTCAACAATGGCGTTGACAGCCTGCGTGATCGGCATGCTGACAGTGTGTTGAATGGCAAGTTGCAGGGCGGCATGGGCAGAATACACACCTTCCACCACACCGTTCGATGCGGCAAGGGCTTGTGCAACTGATTGGCCTTCGCCCAGGCGTTTGCCGAAGGTGTAGTTGCGCGATTGCGGGCTGGAACAGGTCAAAAGCAGATCACCAAGCCCAGAGAGTCCCATCAGGGTTTCAAGTCTTGCACCCAGGCTTTTGCCAAGCCGCATGATTTCTGAAAAGCCGCGTGTGATCAGGGCCGCGCGTGCACTGGCGCCGAGTTGTTTGCCATCAGAAATACCAGCGGCAATGGCAAGGATGTTTTTCAGCGATCCACCAATGCAAACGCCAAGCGAATCATTCGAGGCATAAATGCGAAAATGCGGGCGTGTGAGGGCCTTGGCCCACAAGCGGGCGACAGCGATGTTGGATGACGCGAGGGTGACTGCGGTTGGCAGTCTGGCTGCAACATCTTCAGCAAAGCTTGGACCAGACAGAATAAGGCCATGGTGCTTGTCACTGATGCGGCGGACTATCTCAACCATGAAGGCGTTGCTGCTGCGGTCAATGCCCTTGGCTGTGATGATCAGGGCTTGTGCCGGCTCGATGCCGAGTGTTGCTAAAACTGATGCCACCGCTTGCGCAGGGATTGCGACGATGATGCCATCAGATGTCTTGAGAAATTTCGTGTCAGGGTTTTGGCGCGACCAGACCGACACATCATGTCCGCACTCCCGCGCCAGACCCGCAAGCGCCCTGCCCCAGGCACCATCACCCAGGACCGTGATGCGGCTCATGCCTTGGCTCCCAGACGACCGGAACCGTAAGCAGGGGCTGATACCGTGTCCAACGGCCAGCGCGGGCGAACAGGCGCATTCTGTTCGTCCGATAATCCAAGCGCCAAACGCTCAGCAGCAGCCCAGGCGATCATGGCGGCATTGTCAGTACACAGATGAAATGGTGGCACAGATAGTGTGAAGCCGTGCGCCATTGAGGTTGCTTCCAGCATCGCCCGCAACGCCTTGTTGGCAGCAACACCGCCTCCGACGACGAGTGTAGGCGAGTGTGGCAAAGCCCCCCTTCCCCCTTCGGGGTACTCCCCCAACAAGTTGGGGGAGAAATCACCGCGAGTCTTCCTTAACTTGTTGGGGAAGTGCCCAAAGGGCGATGGGGGCCTTACTTCCCCGCAAAACATCGCAAAAGCCCTGCGCAAACGATCCTGCACCGTCTCCGCTACGGCTTTTTGAAAACTGGCGCAGAGATCTGCCTTGTCTTGCTCCGTCAGGGTTCCCAGGTCTTCAGCGGTTTCCCGCACTGCAGTTTTTAACCCGGAGAAAGAAAAGTCGCAGCCCGCTCTGCCCCTCAAGGGTCTTGGCAAATCAAAGCGGTTGGCATTGCCGCGTGTGGCATAATTCTCAACCAGCGGTCCGCCGGGATAACCCAGCCCCAACAGTTTTGCCGTTTTGTCGAACGCTTCGCCCAACGCATCGTCAATCGTGGTGCCCAGACGTTTGTAATCACCCACGCCCCGCACCAATTGGAATTGCGTGTGACCACCGGAGATCAGCAACAACAGATAGGGGAATGCCAAATGGCCCAACAGGCGCGGTGTCAGTGCATGGCCCTCAAGATGGTTGATCGCAAGGAAGGGCAAGCCCCGCGCAAAGGCGATGCCTTTGGCCATGGTGAGGCCCACGATCAACCCGCCTGACAATCCAGGGCCAGCCGTGGCGGAAATGGCGCTGAGATCGGCGTATCCCAACTTCGCATCAGCCATGGCTTTCGCGACGATGCGATCCAGATGATGGATGTGGGCGCGCGCTGCCACCTCCGGCACCACGCCGCCATAGGGCGCGTGGTCCTTGACCTGGCTCAGCACCACATTGGACAAAATCTCACCCCGGCCATCGCCATGGCGGCGCACTACGCTTGCTGCGGTTTCGTCGCAGGAGGTCTCGATGCCTAAAATGGTTGTCGAACGGCTCATAACTTCGCTAGGGTGCAGGTTCACTCAATACTGGTGCCGCTGTAACACCCGCCGGACGGACTTTGCAAATGACGCCGATACGAATTGGAACCCGTGGATCGCCTCTGGCGCTGGCACAGGCCCATGAAACACGCGCCCGTTTGATGCAGGCCCATGCCATGGCTGAAGACCAGTTCGAGATCGTGGTGATTTCGGTCATTGGCGACCGGGTGCAGGATCGACCGCTGGCTGAAATTGGCGGCAAAGGTCTGTTCACGAAAGAGATTGAAGACGCACTGTTCGCAGGCACAATTGATCTTGCCGTTCATTCCATGAAGGACATGCCGGCAATCGTGCCGGAAGGTCTGGCGTTCGGCGCGGTGCTGGAACGGGAAGATCCGCGCGATGCGTTTGTCAGTGTCAGTTCCAACACGCTAATGGATATGCCGCGCGGTGCCATACTCGGATCATCATCCGTGCGGCGCAATGCTCAAGCGTTGCGCCTGCGGCCGGACCTTCAGTCAGCGCCGTTTCGTGGCAACGTGCAGACGCGCCTTCGCAAACTTGAGCAAGGCGTTGCAGCCGCGACCTTCCTCGCAGTGGCAGGGCTCAATCGTCTGGGCCTTTCGCATCACATCAGCGCGATCATGGACATGGACCAGATGTTGCCCGCCGTGGCGCAAGGAGCGATTGCGATTGAGATCCGTGCTTCAAACAAAAGCACCAAAACCTTGGTGGACGCTATTCATCACAAGCAAACTGGCATTGCCATTCAATGTGAACGCGCCTTCCTTGCTACCCTCGAAGGCTCCTGTCGCACGCCCATTGCGGGCCACGCAAAAGTCGAAGGCACATCCGTCACATTTCGGGGCCATGCTTTGACCCTTGATGGACGCGATTGTTTCGAACATGCTGTAGCCGGAACCAGCAAAGACGCCGTGGCCATGGGCATTGAAGCTGGTGAAAAAGTGAAAGAGATGGGCGGAGAGAAGTTGCTCTACACATGAAACTCCTGGTGACACGGCCCTTGGACGACGCGCAACCCCTGGCCGAAAAACTTGAAGGTCTTGGCCATGAAGCGGTGATCTTGCCCCTGCTGCAAATTCAGGCGCGTGATAGCGTGTCAATTCCGCAAGGGCCATTCCAGGCGCTCTGTGTGTCCAGCGCCAACGGGCTAGCAGCAAAGGCTGATCTTTCGCCCCATCATCATGTGCCATTTTTTGCCATTGGCCCGCAGTCGGCGCTGGAAGCACGTCGCCAGGGTTTTGACCATGTGCATGACAAGGGCGGCAATGTGGAAGGGCTGGTGCGCGTGATGTGCAGGAGTTTGCAGCCGGAGAACGGCCCCATTCTCTATCTCTCCGGTTCGGAAACTACGGGCGATCTTGAAGGCAAATTGAAAGCGGAAGGCTTCACGGTGACCCGCGTAATTGTTTATGATGCTGCTCCTTGTGCCTTGCCTGACCTTGCGCAGCAGCTCGCAGGCGTTGACGGCGTCCTGCTTTATTCTCCGCGCACCACCAAGCTTTGGGCCACACAGGTGAAACAAGCCAGGTGCGAAGATCGCGCCAAGGCCCTCACGCATTTTTGTCTCTCCGCCAATGTTGCCGCAAACCTGCCGCAAGGTTGGGTCAAACGCATCAGCCGAACCCCTGATGAGAACGGCATGTTGACACTGCTTGATCAGGTGAACGAAGCAGACTAGGCACGGGCGGCAATGACACACGAAACAGAAAACAAGTCAGACACGATCATCGATCTTGATGCCGATCAGGTAGTTGAGGATGTGGAGAGGTCAGCAACCAACAGCACTGCGACAGCTTCAATCAGGCCAAGCCGCAAGCGCAACTGGCTGCTGGCGACTGTCGCACTGCTTGCGGCATTTGCAGCAGGCGGCTGGCTTTATAAAGACATGCTCAGCGTTTATCTGCCCAGCAATCAGGTGCTGGCCATGGCTGACAAGATTGCAGTTCTGGAAGGCAGCAACACAACCCTTCGCGGACAACTAACCAGTGTTGAAAAGTTGGCGGCCCAGTTGAAGTCCGACATTGATGGCATGGAAGCACGCGATGCCGAGATGTCGAGCTTTGCAGAAGCCGCGGAAAAATCTCAAATCCAGGTCAGTGATAAAGTGAGTGCGCTGGAGCAAGCGCTGGGGGAAACCAAAACAGCCGTGGCCAAACTGGCGGCGCGGCCCGTTGTATCAGCCGATGGCACACCAGCACCCGTTGACAACACGGCGATAGCGGCACTTCAGCAGCGTATGGAAACACTCGAAAATGATGTGGCCAGTCTCAAGGCAAAACCCGCCGAGGCACCAGACAATCGCGCCGCCCTGTCACAGGGCCTGTCTGATCTCAAGGCAAAGATTGCGGCAGGCACAGGTTACCTCGAAGAATATGGAAACCTCAACCGCATGGTGCCCGCAGCATCGGGGCTTGACCTGCTGCAACGCCACGCCGCACTCGGGCTTCCGAATGCACAAGGTCTGGCCGCAGAACTCCGCGGCCTCATTGGCTATTTGCCGAAACCCATCATACCCGGCCCGGTGCCCGAAAGCCAAAGCTGGTGGTCAGGCATTTACGACAGTCTCTCAGGCTTGATCACTATTCGCATCGAGGGTGATGTGGACTGGCCGTCAGCGGCATCCGCCGCAGCAGCTCTGGCCGAAAGCGGTGATGTTCCGCAATCCATTGCTCAGCTTTCAGGTATTGAGGGCGTCAAGCCCGGTGGTGTGCAGCAATGGATTGACCGGGCAAACGGGCGGCTTGCACTCGAAGCCGCATTGAAATCGGTTGAAGAGGCCGTGTTGCGCGTGATTGCGGCCAAGGGTTGATGGCATGATCACACTGTTGTGGCGCGTCGTGTTGCTGGTGCTGCTGGCACTGGGCTTTGTCTGGCTGGCTGACAGACCGGGCAGGATTGCCATCAATTGGCTGGGACGCGAAGTCAACTTGTCGGTGGCCGTTGCAATTGTTGCCGGGCTCATCACACTGGTGGCCCTGTCATTTCTGTGGAGTCTTCTCCGCCGCCTGTTACGCAGCCCGACGGCCGCACGTGAATACTTCCGTTTCCGCAAGCACCGCAAAGGTTACGAAGCCTTGTCCAAGGGCATCATCGCTGCGGGTGCGGGTGATGCGCAGGCAGCATCGCGTCACGCCGCCACAGCAGGCAATGCCCTGTCTGATGAACCACTCGTCAATATCCTTGCAGCACAGGCAGCCCAGCTCAAAGGCAACAAGGATGACGTGCGCCGCATTTTCGAGGACATGGCAAAATCCCCGGATACCGAACTCTTCGGTTTGCGCGGACTGTTTTCTGAAGCGCGCAACAGCGGCGATCTGGTTGCCGCATTAAAGCACGCGGAAAAGGCTCTGGCGCTGAACCCCCGCCTGCCATGGGCATCAACAGCAGTGCTGCAGGTGCAGACAGCACGAAAATCCTGGGGAGCAGCGGCCGTAACCCTCGACCAGCAGGGCCGCAACGGTCTGCTTTCCAAACAGGAAGCAGCACGCAAGCGCGCGGCCATGCTGACGGCAGAAGCCTTGGCCCTCGAGGACAAGGAACCCGCACGCGCCATGGATTTGGCTACCAGCGCCATTGATCTTGATGCAAAGCTGGTCCCCGCCGCAGCCATTGTCGCCCGCAGTCATATTGCCTCCGGCAGCACACGGCGTGCCATGAAGGTGTTGAAGGCCGCGTGGGCGCAACATCCCCATCCCGATCTCGCAGACCTCATCACCAGGGTCGAAGCGCCGGGCAATGCCGAGGCCGCGTTTGAGCGGGTACGCGACACGGCAGGCAAGCCCTCGGACAATATCGAGAATGCAGTCGCCATTGCCAGTGCCGCCATCACAGCGCGCCGGTTTGATGTGGCCCGCGAAGCCTTGGCCGATCATATTGCTGTTCAGCCCCAGGCTCGCGTCTGCACATTGATGGCGCAGATCGAAGATGCAAGCGACGACAAGGGCCGCGTCAAGGACTGGCTGTCCCGGGCCATCCACGCCACTCGCGATCCCATGTGGGTATCGGATGGTGTTGCCAGCAATCACTGGGTGCCAGTGTCACCCGTCACAGGGGAAATCGTGGCTTGCGAATGGAAAATCCCCTTTGACGCACCGCAAGGGCGGCTCAGTTTTGGGCCGATCGCCGATCTTGCAACACCCTTGCTGCAAACCCGATCGCCCGCATCAGCCACGACAGTGGCCCAGCCCCGCGCTGATGACCCCGGAGTAGCTGACCGCGATGATGAACAAACCTGAAATCGGTTGAACTGCCGGGAAAAAACAGTTATCCCGCGCCCAATGGTATCGCCGCTTTAGCTCAGGTGGTAGAGCACATCATTCGTAATGATGGGGTCAGGTGTTCGAGTCACCTAAGCGGCACCAGTCTTATCAATCACTTAGCTATAATCTGCCATCGATGCGGCAAGTTGTAGCAACCAATTAGCAACCAGCATCGTCATTTTGCGGGGAATTTTTGCATTTGGTTCCAGTGAGGTTCCAGCGGTGCGCAGGTTATGCCCAAAGCAGGACAGTCTATTGCAACTAGCGTCCTTTACGCGCAGCATTTGGCATGTGGCGCCGCTTATCGGCCAGAGAATGGTTGAACTCATGATCCGCGACCAAATGCTTGCTCACCTGCGTACTGCCGACGCCGTTGCCCGCGAGGCGGTCGCACACGGTCACCACCCGTTCGGCGCGGTGCTTGTTGGTCCTGACAACCAGGTTCTCATGCGCCAGGGTAATATCAACACGGTGCGCCATGCCGAGACGGAAATTGCGCGGCGCGCGGCGGATGTCTATCCGTCGGCATTTCTTTGGACATGTACGTTGGTTACAACAGGCGAGCCATGCGCGATGTGCACAGGCACGCTTTATTGGGCAAATATTGGCCGGTTGGTTTACGGCTACGAGGAAACAAAGATTTTGGAGTTGAGCGGAAATCACCCGGTGAACCCGACTTTGAACGTCCCTTCGCGCAGCGTGGTTGCTTCTGGCCAGAAACAGATTGAGGTAATTGGCCCCTTCCCCGAGATTGAAGATGAGTTACTCGCGGTGCAGCGTGATTTCTGGAAACTTCTAGGGCCTGTCCTCAATTAGGGGATTCGCAAATCAGTTGAAGCGTGATTCATAGGGAGCCTTCTTGTGGAGGGTTTCGCGATGAAACGATATGGTTTGCGTGATGATCAATTTGCACGGATCGAAATGTTGTTACCGGGGCGACCAGGTTCGGTTGGCCGCAATAGTGAAAAGGGTAATCGACTGTTTGTCGAAGCAGTGATCTGGAAGTTCAGGTCTGGTGCGCCGTGGCGTGATGTGCCGGAACGGTTCGGGGCTTGGAAAAACATCCACACACGGTTTTCGCGCTGGTCCGAGAGTGGCGTTTGGGAGAATCTTTTCAAAGCCTTGGCAGATGATCCCGATAATGAGTACGTCATGATAGACGCGACCATTGTGAGAGCTCATCAGCACAGAGCAGGCGCTCAAAAAAAGACGGCTGCGATCAAGCCATAGGCCGTTCACGCGGCGGGCTGACGACAAAGATCCATGTCGTTGTCGACGCACTTGGCAATCCTTTGAAAGTTTCGCTGACCAAAGGTCAGGTCCACGACATCAGCCAAGCTGAACCACTCACAGCGAACATCACGCCTGGTGCGAAGTTGGCCGACAAAGGCTACGACGCAGACAGCTTCATCCAAAGCCTTGAGGTGCGTGGTATCACTGTCGTGATTCCACCAAAATCAAACCGCAAGGCGCGATTGTGACTATGCGCTCTATGCTGAACGCAATCTTGTCGAAAGGTTCTTCAATAACATCAAGCACTTTCGGGGCATCGCAACACGCTACAAGAAAACCGCCAGAAACTTTCTAGCGGGTCTTCACCTCGTCTGCGCA
>JANNNG010000134.1:0-3286 GCA_031398425.1 Hyphomicrobiales bacterium
CTGCCGCTATCACCTCTCGCATGCAGCAAAGCCGGAAGCCGAAACGCGCTACTGCTATCTCGGCACCGCCTTCCGCTTTCCCGATGAACTCCTGTCCCCTCAGGAATTCAACCAGGCTGGCATTGAATGGTACGGTGGCAAAAGCCCTGAGGAAGCAGAGGCCCGAGTCATCAAGCTTGCCCTGTCGGGTCTCGAGGCCGCAGGCCTGTCCAAACTGAAAGTCACATTGGGAGACCTCGGTCTCTTCAATACACTTCTCGACGACATGCCACTTCCTGAACGCTGGCGCAGACGCTTGCGCCACCAGTTCTGGCGCCCACAGGCGTTCCGTACACTGATGGAAAACTTCACAACATCATCAACAGCGCGTCGCACCAGCATTTCCAGCAATGTCGATGCCTATGCAAAAGGTCAATCCGTTGCTGCACAGTTGGAAACGTTGCAGTTGCCCATCGTTACCGCGCGGAGTGAGGAAGACATTGCCGCACGTCTTGCAGAAAAACTCGCAGACCGGTCCGAACCACCCATGGATGTGGCTCTGGTTCAAACCATCGAACGCTATCTCGCCATTGAGGGTCCGGTCACCGAAGTGTCGAAGCAGCTTGAAATGCTAGGTCGTTCCCCAGAATTTGATGGTGCGCGGGAATGGTTTGAAAAGCGCATTGACGCGCTGGAGGAGCAGGGCCTCAACGTCAGACGCTTTCATTTCGACGCCAACTTTGGCCGCGATCTTGAATACTATACGGGCCTTGTATTTCAGATTGATGTGGACTTGCGCAACCAGCCACTGACAGTGGCGGGGGGTGGCCGTTATGATGGTCTGCTGCAAGACCTCGGCGCAAACCAGCGCATTCCCGCTGTTGGCTTTGCCATTCATACCGAGCGCGTGAAAACGGTAATGTCATGATCACCATTGGCATTCCTTCGAAAGGCCGCCTGATGGAAGCAACGTCCGACCTTTTCGCTAAGGCAGGTCACGCCATTGACCGCACTGGCTCAGAACGTGGCTATCGCGGCAAGCTGCAAAATCTTGACGGCATCGGCATCGCCTTCCTCTCTGCGTCGGAAATCGCTGTTCATCTCCGTGATGGCAAGATTGATGCAGGCATCACCGGCGAAGATCTCCTGCGCGAAACCATTCCGCATACGGATGAATCCGTCAGTGTTGCAGTGCGCCTCGGCTTTGGCCCCGCCAAGGTTATCGTTGCCGTGCCAGAGTGCTGGCTGGATGTAGCCTCCATGGCCGATCTTGATGACGTCGCCGAACAGTTTTACCAAAGTCACGGTCGCCGCCTGCGCGTGGCCACCAAATACAGCAATCTCACACGCCGCTTCTTCGCCGAAAAGGGTGTTACAGGCTATCGCATCGTTGAAAGTCTGGGTGCCACCGAGGGGGCACCCGCTGCCAACACGGCAGAGTTGATTGTCGACATCACCACAACCGGATTAACGCTCTCCGCCAATCACCTGCGCATTCTTGATGATGGTTTGATCCTCGATTCCTGCGCAGTGCTCGCAGTCAAAGGCCAATCGGCGGCATTTTCCAGCCTTGTCAACGCATTAAAGCGCGTGATCTCACCTATTTGAGTGATGTTTTTTCACCTCACAATTGCAATTATCTGCAACCTTAGTATAAGGACAACCAATTAATCCCACACCGGGGGAAAACGATGGTGGGATCATGCTGTAGCCTTGGGCTCTGGCAAAGACTGGATTCGTGCTTGTGAGTCGGTGGCATCGCCCCCGGTCCGTCGATTCGCGTTCGAGTAGGGATCCGCTGTGACAGGCGCTTAAGCGAAGGGCTGCTCCCAAAAGGTGCAGCCCTTCGTGCTTTAACACTTCGTTCACAAAAATGGCGATGCCAGTCGCAAACCTCCCGCAAATTTGCCGCAACAGCCGTTTAAGCGCAGACTTCTGATCAACGGCGAATCGGTGGAGTTCCAACATGTCATTGAAATCAGCGGCTTTGGCCGCATCCCTGCTTGTTGTCACAGCGTCGGCCGAAGCTGCAACCTGCGGCAACACCGGCAAGGGCTTCAATGCTTTCATCAAGGAAATGAAACGCGAGGCCGACGCTGCAGGCGTATCGCCGCAATCCGTCGCCATCCTCAATGAACTTCGCTACGACCCCGGCATCATCAAGAAAGACCGGGCGCAGAATGTGTTCGCAGACAGCTTTCTCGTCTTTCAAAACCGCATGGCCACCCAAGCTCGCGTCAAGAAAGGCCAAGCCGTTGTTGCAAAATACAAGCCGCTGTTCGACCAGGTACAGGCGCAATATGGTGTGCCCGCCCCGGTTATCGCCGCCTTCTGGGCACTTGAAACCGATTTCGGCGGCTTCATGGGCGACAGTCCAACTGTACAGTCGATCGCCACTCTCGCATGGGATTGCCGCCGCCCGGAAAAGTTCCGCCCGCAGCTGATTGCCATCCTGCAATTACTGGACGGCGGTGATCTGACTTATGAAGAAATGCGTGGTGCCTGGGCCGGTGAAATCGGCCAGACCCAGTTTCTTCCCTATGACTACAATGAAAGTGCCGTTGATTTCGATGGCGACGGCAGGCGCGATCTGCGCGGCAGCATTCCCGACGTTTTGGCCTCATCCGCCAATCTCCTGCGCAAGCATGGCTGGCAGCCCGGCCAGCCCTGGATGCAGGAAGTCCGCGTGCCAAGCGACATGCCATGGGAAGAAGCCGATATCGCCATCCAGCATCCCCGCTCGCAATGGGCCAAGTGGGGCGTGAAGATGGCCAGCGGAAAGCCCGTGAAGGCCGACAATTTCCCGGCTTCCCTGCTGTTGCCCATGGGCAAGGATGGCCCGGCCTTTCTTGTCTATGAGAATTTTACCACGGCCTATCTCAAATGGAATGAGTCTCTGGTCTATTCTACCACCGCTTCTTATCTCGCAACCCGCATCGCCGGGGCGCCGAAGGTGAGCCGTGGAAACGCCGAGGTGACGCATCTCACCTATCAGCAAATCGTATCGCTCCAGAAAAAGCTGGAGGCAAGGGGCCACGACGTGGGCAAGCTGGATGGGAAGATTGGCGCCGGAACCCGTGCTGCCGTCAAGGCAGTGCAGATCGAATTGGGAATGCCCGCCGACTCCTATCCAACCCTGGAACTTCTCGCGCAGCTTTGAGGGAGCGCAATTACTCGTGCCGGAGCGCTTCGATGGGATCGAGGCGCGCCGCGCGCCGTGCCGGGAAATAGCCGAAAACCACGCCGATCAGGCCGGAAAACACAAAGGCCAGGGCGATGATGCTGGGGTTGGTCGTAAATGGAATGC
>JANNNG010000188.1:0-24863 GCA_031398425.1 Hyphomicrobiales bacterium
CGCCACGGCGCACCAGACCTGAACTTCCAGATCACTGCTTCGACAAACAGTCGATTACCCTTTTTACTATTGCGCCCAACCGAACCCGGTCGTCCCGGCAGCAACAGTTCTATCCGTGCAAATTGATCATCACGCAAACCATATCGTTTCATCGCGAAACTCTCCACAAGAAGGCTCCCTTTGAATCACGCTTCAACTGATTTGCGAATCCCCTAATTGAGGACAGGCCCTAGTGCTTTCGGTTTTGACTTTTGCGCGCCGACTCCGCGTTGAACAGCCGAATATAGGGTGCATATTCGAACTGTCGGTTACGGCTTTGACCTGTGATCTCAACCAAAATGCCAAGCTGTTTCAAACGGTCTACGAGTTGATTGGCGGCGGGATATGTTGTGCCGATCAATTCACGAACATCATTCACCGAAACAATTGGATGTTTGTAGAGCGCTTCCAGTACACGGTGGCCGTTGCCTGCACCACGGCCCAAGTGATCGGCAATCGCAGTGCGATTGTCTTCACGCAAAGCTAATATGCGTCGTGCTGTTTCTGCCGCTTGGGCGCTGACTTCGATAACACCTTTCAGGAAAAATGCAATCCAGCTTTCCCAGTCGCCAGTGTCGCGCGTCGCTTGCAACAATTCATAGTATTGGAGCCTATGCTTTTTGAAATAGTGCGAGAGATAGAGAACAGGTTTTTGCAAAACCATTTTCTCGCAAAGCAGGAACGTGATGAGCAAACGACCAACACGCCCGTTGCCATCCAAGAACGGGTGGATGGTTTCAAACTGCGCATGGGCAAGGCCGATGCGTATCAAGAGAGGCATCGGGCCGTCATCGTGCAAAAAGTTCTCGAGCTGACCAAGTGCTTCGGGAACTGCATGAGGTGGAGGCGGCACAAACGTCGCTTCGTTCAATGTGCAACCACCCGGGCCTATCCAGTTCTGGGTCGTGCGAAGTTCCCCGGGCGTCAAATGTGAACCGCGAACACTTCGCATCAAGCGCTCATGAATTTCACGAATGAGACGCATGGAAACAGGCAAGTCTTTCAACCGCTCAATGCCGAGGTTCATTGCTGCAACGTAGTTGACCACTTCGCCGACATCTTGCGGCCTGTCGGGGGACAAGATTTTAGCCTCAGCTGCAAGCAAATCTTGCAAAGAACTTTGTGTGCCTTCGATCTGACTCGAAAGTACGGCTTCCTTGCGCACGTACATGTAAACAAAGAGATCGGGATTGGGCAGGATTTGGATTGATCCGTCCAAGCGGCCCAGAGCCAGATCAGCCTCTGAGAGGAGTTGCTGGACTTGTCCGGATATATCAACGGCGGGAACTGGTGGAAGCGGAGCTGGAATGAAGGCCTTGTAGCCAGACAGTTGCTGGATATAGGTCCCAGACCTTCCAACAACTCGCGGAGGCGTTTTGCTACCTTTTGGGTTTAATATGGCCATAAAGACGATTCTTGTTAAAGTCTGGCTTTAATATGAAGCCAAATGGTGGCCATATGCAAGTCTGGCTTTAACAGGCGGCGTCTGCCCTTATAGCAAAGCCGAGAAACCATTAGGGACAAATGCTTTTGGTTGCACCCAATCTGTTGAGTGAATTTGCGTGAACTACAAGTCCGTGGCTGCTAGGTAGCTACTTTTCAGTTTTTGCCATCCAGATAAATCAGCTAAGTTATTGAAAAGATGGCGCACCCGACAGGATTCTCAGCCTGAGGTGAGTGAACATGTTCGCTCAACAGTATGTCTGTTCCCCAGCCCAGTGTGGACGACAACATCATCAGAGCAACCGTCTCACTGTGGTCATACCGGAGTGACGGTCAATGCATTTTGAGGTTCAACTGCCAAGTGGGAAAAGTTTACATTTAACTGGCTCGCCGGAGCACGGTGCCACGCTGCTCATGGTCCTCAATATTGACATATATCGCCTGCTTTATCCCACGAGCAGACAATGTGCGCGCAGCTGCAGCAGCGTCCTTCTGCCGGTTGGATGACGCCAGAAAAATCACCGAGCCAACACCTTTTATCAGTTCGGGCGTCAAAGGTCCTGCTTCAGAGGCGTTGACAAGTATGATATCATAAACCTGCGTAAGCGCGGCGAGCACGGCAGGCATCTTGGTGGCTAGCGCATCCCGCGTGGCGGCATCTGCCGATTGTCCGTAGCGGATCATGTGCACATTTGACTTGTTGTCGCGCACGATCACCTTGGCCACATCGGCCATTCCTTGCACCAGTTCCACCAACCCAGGACCATCCGGCTGTGCCATAAGATCAACCGCGGATGGATATGACGCAAACAAGTCGATAATGACAGTCTTGACCTTCTGGGCAGCAAGCGACCGCGCGAGAGCCACACAGACAAAAGCCGCGTCATAGGTGCCGCCAATGCTGGTGACGGCGAAGGACTTTGAACCACCGCAGGCGGCAATCTCAACCACTCCTGTTGCTAAACGGGCGATCGGCTGGGCGAGTTCAGGAATATTCTCAGTATTTTCAAGCTGCTCAAAAGCCTTGATCAAGTGTGGCGCGGCAGGAATTGAAGCCAACATATGTGACACAGGATCTTCGGGCGGAGGCTTTATCGCATTGCGCAGGATCGCCGCCATGTCGGCCTCCAAACGCGCGATGTCGATATCTTGAACGTTCTCAGTGGCAAGGCCCTGTATCCTTGGGGGATAAGCACGATCCTGGTGCGCTTGAAGCTGGCGTGCAACCGCATCATTAGCAAGGTCAGTTTGGCGAAGCACTTCAAGCAGGAAGGCTAGGCCAAGACCGAGGCCGAGTCCCGCAAACATGTTCAGCAAAATGGTTGGTCCAACTTTGGGGAAATAGGGCTCCTGCGCAACTGACGCTGTTTGGATCACGCGAGCATATCCTGGCTGCACACTCAAATCTTGCCGCGCATTGACGTCTGCAAAGCGGGCTAACATGCTTTCCAACAGGGTGCGGTTGGCCATCGCTTCACGTTCAAGTTCTTTCAATCTAACGTCACTTTGCAACGCGCCACCTTCTCGAGATTTCATGTCTTCCAGGTTGCGGCGAAGGCTGTTGGCGCGGGCCTCAGCCACCTTGGCCTGTCCCTGCAATGAATCGACGATCTTCAACGCCTCTTGGCGCACTTGAAGCTTTATGTCGGCTAGCTCGCGGTTTGCCCCCACAATCTTGGGGTGATTAGATAAATATGTTGCGGACAGCTCCGAAATCTTTCGTTTCACTGCCAATTGTTGTTCGCGCAACCGCTGGATGATCTGTGAACTCAAAACCTCAGCAGAGGCATCCACGGAGCCCTTGCGCTCCAGAAGGGAACGGATTTCATCGGCCTTTGCAGCAGCTTCGGTGCTAGCCGCCTGAGCGAGCGTGATTTGAGTATTGAGTTCGGAAATTTCTTGAGAACCCAGCGTCGCCGTCTGCCCTTTTAGCAAACCAGCGTCGGCACGGAAGCGCTCAACTGCAGCTTCGGACTCCGATACCTTGTTTCGCAATACGGAAATCTGCCCAGACAGCCACTCCCGTGCCCTGTCATTGGGACCGGATTGGCTTTCACGGGTTGACAAAACGAATGTATCTGCCAAATTATTTGCCACCTCAGACGCCATCTTGCCGTCTGATGCAGAAAAGCGCACCACGATGACGTTGGACAGTGGAACCTGATAGACGGTAAGGTTCTTGACAAGGCGCGCAACGGCCCGTTGGTTTTTGTCAGTAAGACTTGGGTCGGAACTAAAGCCCAAACCCACCATCACCTTCTTGACCATCCCTATGCCGTTGCGCAGTGGATCGAACTCGCCCTTTCCTTCCAGTTCAAGCTGCGCAATCACCCGTTTCGCCAAGTCTTCCGACTTCAGAACGGACACCTGTGACAACACAAAGCGGTCATCAATCAGGTCACCCCGTTGCTCCTGCACATTGGTTGGCTTCTCAAAGGGCGTCGAAAGGTTGGACACCATGATATGAGCTTCGCTGGCAAACTGAGGTGCATTGACGACAATGATGCCTACACCAGCCAAGAACCCCAGCAGCAGGCACACGCCGATCAACACGTGGCGTCTGACCATGGAGCGCAGCACAACCGCGATGCTGAGACCGGCTGTTTGAATTGGTTGTTGATGCATCTAAGGGCCCAGCAAGACTCAGGTAAAGACTAACGTGACGAGGAGATTGAAGCGCCTCATTCTCCAACATTCGACTTTTATGGTTTCTATTCACTTAACAACAAGCCGGACAGACCCTTCAGTGATTATTCACCATAAAGGCCCATGCTCTAGAATTGTCGTTCGCATTCGCCCCTTATCCGGCGTTTGTTGGTTTCAAGTGGTGTCTCGATGCGTATTTCCTCATGTGTCGCCGTAGCCTTATTCTTGCAGGCCTGTACTAGCATGTGGGAAACTGATGGGCCGAAGTCGCCTCCAGAAGGTACAGGAATCACCGCTGAAGGCAACCTCATAGAGGGACCAGAAGCCGTCTCGTCCATATCTAAATTGCCTCACTACAACGAAGAAGGAGCCCTGCCGCCATTCGCCACGCAAGGCTACGCAGCAGCCTATGAGTTTGCCTCTGGTTACCGCGTTGGCGCAAGTGACCGTCTAAGCATTCGTGTCGCAGGAGAAATAGAACTGTCGGGTGAATATTTGGTAGATCCGGCAGGTGTACTATCTTTGCCATATGTGCAATCCGTGCCTGTGGCCGGTCTCACATCAGCTGACATTGAACGACTTATCGTCCAGAAACTCCATGCGGGTTATCTCCGCGATCCCAAGGTGTCGGTACAGCCCGTGAACCTGCGGCCCTTTTTCATCATGGGCGAAGTCACGACGGCGGGTTCTTTCCCTTATCAGGGCGGCCTAACCGTGCAACAGGCTATCGCGACAGCCAGCGGATATACCCAACGCGCTAACTATGGCCACGTACTCATTACCCGCCGCAATGCTATGGGCACCAAGACTTTCAATGTTCCTGTGACCACGCAGATCTACCTTGGCGACATTGTATTTGTCCGCAAACGCTGGCTATGATCCGGAGCACGCCGCTTGCGCATTCTCCACGTCTTCCGTAGCCCCGTGGGTGGTCTCTTCCGCCACGTCCGCGATCTCGCACGCGGACAGTCCGCCCTTGGCCACACGATCGGCTTGTTCTGCGATTCATCAACGGGCGGTAGTGGCGCATCAGAACTCCTTGAAGCAACAAAACCTTACTGCGCAAGTGGTATCACCGCTGCCCCAATCGCGCGTCTGCCCGCGCCTTCTGACATCGCCGCTATCTCAGCCTGTCGCAAAATTGCAATTGAAGGACGGTTTGACATCGTACACGGACACGGCGCCAAGGGCGGCCTTATCGCCCGTGTCGTTGGTTGCAAGCTCGGCGTTCCTTCGTTTTACTCGCCTCATGGCGGCAGCATGCACTATAACTGGAAGAGCCCTGACGGTGCCATTTTCCTGACAACCGAGAAAATCCTTGGCCGAATGGGATCAGGCTTCATCTTTGTCTGTGACTTTGAACGGCGCATTTTCGAATCCAAGATTGGCATTGCTGGCAAACCATTTATTGTCGCACACAACGGCCTCTGGCCAGAAGAATTTGTGACCGTTCAACCCGCTCTGGACGCGACCGATCTGCTCTTCGTCGGCGAGGTCCGCCACCTTAAAGGCATCGACCTATTGTTTGAGGCCATCCGCAGCCTCAAGTCCAAACGGCCGCTCACACTCACGGTGGTCGGTGACGGCGCAGAACAGGAACACTATAAGGCCCTTGCCAACGGGATGGGCCTCACAGGTGCCGTGCGCTTTGCGGGGCGCATACCCATCCGGCAAGCCCTTGCTTTGGGCCGCCTGATGATTGTGCCATCACGCAACGAATCCTTTCCGTATGTGGTGCTGGAAACAACTTCCGCCTCCGTGCCGATCATTGCCACCAACGTTGGCGGCATCCCCGAAATGCTGCCTGTTGACAATCTTTGCCAGCCGACAGCAGAAGACATCGCCGCCAGCATAACCATAGCCTGTCTTGATCCTCTTGCACGATCCAAAGCAACGGTGCTTTCCAATGGCCTACGCGAACGCTTCTCCGCAGAGACGATGGCTCGCATGATCTCAGATTTTTATGCCACATTTCCCCGTTGTGAATTGGTTCACCCTGGTGAACCGTTGTCTTGAACACAAGTCTGAGCAGGCTCGTGCCTATTCCTAGACCGGCAATCTTACGCTCCCAAAAAGGTCCTTACCCGTGTTGAGCACGACCTTCACTTTATTGAAAACTGGTCGTTAACCTTAAATATTTACTTTCTGGCATTGCTCAACATCACGAAAAGCTTACCGACAATGTCCATCACCATCGACGATCACCGACCGTTACTTCGCGGGACAACGGTCGAGCAATTGCGCTCAGCTCTGGTGATGTTGATCTTTGCGAGTTCCTTCTATGTCAAACAGGAGCCCGCACCTAGCGATGTCTTCTTTCTCTCCGCCTTGATCTTCTGCCTGCATGGCGGCTTGCGGTTATCAGTTGCGATCATGCCGCTCTTCTTACTGCTGCTTATCTACAACCTCTCGTGCCTTTTCAGCTACACACTTATTCCTTATGACAGGCTGGACGGCAAATCGTTTCTGATTGGTCTTGCCTACACCACGCTGTCGGGCGTATTCTTCGCAGCCTATGTCGCAGATGATCCTGTGAGACGGTACCACCAGATCATCAGGGCCTACTGGGTGGGCGCTACCATTGGTGCAGCATTGGGCCTTGTCAGCTATTTCAAGATCCAGCCGCTTTATGCCATCTTCCCGGATGCCGGTGGTCGTGCACTCGGCGGTTTCAAAGACCCCAACGTTTTTTCCACTTGGCTGGTATTGCCCATGGTGACTATGCTGCAATCCTTTGTTTTAGGCCATCTGCGCATCCGTCCCATTCCCGTCATCAGTTTCTTGATAATCTTTGCTTCGCTCTTCCTCGCCTTCTCACGCGGCGCATGGATCAATGCCCTTACAGCCTCCGCAATGACCATCTGCTTCACCTACATGCTGACGCCATCGCGTGAACTACGGGGGCGAATCGCTTTCTCCGCCATCATCGGTCTCGCATTTCTTGCCATCATGCTGGTGATCCTGTTGTCCATCCCCGCGACACGCGACCTCTTCCTCGACCGCTTCACACTGATGAAGAATTATGACGCGGGCGAAACTGGCCGCTTTGGCAACCAAATCAATTCCATTCCCAAATTGTTTCAACTTCCATTTGGGTTTGGCCCGCTTCAGTTTCGTGAAATTTATGGACTAGACCCCCACAACACCTTCCTCAACGCCTTCGCGTCTGGTGGGTGGACTGGCGGCGTTGCATTCCTTTCCCTGGTGATCGCAAATATCTATGTCGGCATCCGCACTGTCTTTACCCGCACGCCCTTCCAGCTTTTTGCCATTCCAGTATTTGCCTGCCTCTTCGCGGTCACCTTTCAAGGCGTACAGATAGATACTGAAAACTGGCGTCATCTCTACTGGCTCACTGGCATCACTTGGGGGTTCTTTGCTGCCAGTTTAGTCTACCGCAACCACGAATGATCAAGTTTCAATCTTCAAGATGTGTTTAAGCATGCAATTTTGCCCGCTAGATGTTCAGCACCGACATTTGATGGAATTGGTTTAGCTTGGATATTTCAGGCTGATTTGTCTAGCATTTGGAGATCAACTCAGAAGGCGTTACGCCTTTGAGGGCCTTAATGCGGCGTGCGATCTTGTATGCATTTATAAAGTCAGCAAGATGCTGGCGCAGTTGAACCTAATTGTCAGAATGGTAGCGATGAACAGCCGTTTACTTGATCATTCTGTTCATGCGTTCGACTTGGCTATTGGTCAAAGGATGCCTGATTTTGGTCGGCCGGTGCTCCATGTTGTAAATAGCGCATCCACTCTCGAATGCGCGACACCTGTGCATCCATTCGACGGTCAAAATTGCACCACCAAATGTCGACACTGAACAACTAATCTCGGCTAACTCCTAACATACCATCGTACAATAAGAGATCTTGTAAAAGGGGCCGTGGCTTCAGCGCTTCAACAGACGCTTGGCGGCGGCCTTAAGCTTATCTTGCAAGTTTAGCATCCCTTTGTACAGATAGAGTTGTACCGTCCCGCCTACAGGTGCCATAGAGAAGACAATATCCGCGACCTGAACGCGGTCAGGCCAGAAGCGATCAATCACATGATCGCCCGTTGTGGCGGCATCGAGCCGTTTGGCCCACTTCTCTTCAAGGAAGCTCTTAAGCACTTCCACCTCGAGCAATAGCCCGGCGCTGTAGCGCGCATAGTCCTCGTCATATGCTCCCTTTACCGTAAAACCCGTCTCCCCTGAAAAGACGATGACCCCGGCAGCAATAGGAATACCGTTCAATAGAAATATGTCCACGCGGCTGCCGCTCATTGGATGATCGGGAGAAAAGGCTCTAATGGCGAAGTCATGGGTCTCGGATGCACAGGCGAGAGCCGTTTTGCGTGCACCCTTCCAGCCCGCTGCTTCAAGCGCGAGGAAGGCTTCCACACCTCGGCGCAGTCCTTCGCCGGAGGTATGAACTTCGTGCGTTACCTTGCCCAGCTCCTCAAGACGGCGGCGATTGCGCGCCAGTTCGCGGCGTCGTTTGGAGCAGACGAGCGTTGCCATCCAAGCCTCGAAAGAGAGGGTGCTCGAAAGCGAGGCACGGTCGAAGGCAGCGTGCGACGTCCAGGGTACGCCGCGGCGTTCCAGAGCAGCGATGAGCGCCAACGCGGCTGGCCCTGCAATGTTGACCGTGGGAATTTTCCAAACCGAAGTGTTCAATAGTGCGAGACCTTCGACAAGGGCATCAGCTGCAGTGGCTAGACACTTTGCATCAAGAAGTGGATTGGCGCTGAATGTATAGTCCGTGGTCCAGACGCGGCAAGAGCCAAAGACACGGCGCGTCCGAACCACCGGAAGCAAGGCCATTAATTTCTCGCCATCACGGGCAGTGACGAACATCACTTCTTCATGCTTCGAAACACTGTCGAGCAAGGCCAGAGCATACTGCGGCGAGTAGTAGACGTTGTCTTCTGCTGCGCGGCTGCTGAGATCCTGCCAGGCAGAAATCTCGCCTAGCATTTCAGGCAGAGCGAGGATTGCGATTTCAAACTTGCTACCGACTGAACGCCGGTCTGTTGTAGCGGCATAAACTTTCACAGTAGCTGGAACGGCGTATGTCTTCATGGTTTATCCTCGTGCCAGTAGTTTCTGAACGTTGCGCTTTGCCGACTTAGCTAAGTTGTAGAGTTGCTCATGGCTTGCAATCTTCCTCGATGCGATGGACAATTGTCGCATCACCTGACCAGCAAAAAGGCCCTTGCCGCTCAAACATAGGAAAGAGTTGAAAAGTGTCTGATGCTCGTCGCACCATTCCTGTTTGTAACCTTCATCCCCCATGGCAAGATCTAGTCGCGTAATCTTTTTGACGATGCAGTGCTGCATTATGCACATGAGCATTTGGGTGCCCGGAGATGTTTGTGCCGTTCCGCCCCCATCCATGGCCATCTGGTATAGAAGCCATTGCTGAGCACCCGCGAAGCCGAAGGCGGAGGAAACCGGTTTGCCATTCAGCGTGAGTGCCAGAGCCCAAGTGGAATCAGCGACATTTCGGGTGAAGTAGTCTTCGATCAAGGCACGATTGGCTGGGGAGGTGAACGGGTCGAAGTGGCCGAGTTTGGCGAGTTGCTTCGACTTAGCATCGAGGCAATGGCGTATGTAAACGGATGCTTCCTCTTGAGTTGTTGCTACGCGGAATTCGACGGTCCCCAACTTGGCGAGGTTGCGTTGCTTCTTGCGCAATTGTTGGCGAGTTGAGGAGCTTCGGGTGCGACGAAGGAAGTCATCCCAACATTCACCCGGCTGGAAATTAATTGCATGGGCGCCAACATGATGCTGGACCGAGCCCGGCAACACGAAAGAATTGGCACGACCGAAAAGCGTCGATGGCTGCTTCGACAGGCAGATGACATCGACACCGCCGATTTTGCTTGCGACATCGGTAAGGAGCGCTGCGATGTTGCAGCCGGGGAGGATTGAGACGCCATCACCTGACAAGACAGGAGAGCCATAGTCGCCTAGGCTTTCAGCGTGCCATGTGAGCGTTTGGAGCAACCGTGTGCGCTTAAGCGACATGGGTAGAACAGCTACAATTGCTCCATCTTGGCGGACAACAGCAGTGACTGGGCTTGCGTGGCGCATCGGGCCGAGGAAGTCCTGCCAGGCCCGACACCAGTCTGGATTCTGGAAGGGTAGAAACCACTGGCTGTTATGCACGAATGCTTTGGCCTCGGCGATTTCTGCAATCGTGGTGAACTTTACCTCTACGTCATAGCGAACCTTATCAGCATCTGCGGGTTGGTTAATCACTTGAAGAACCTGCGGAGGGGCTTGGGGTTATCGTGCTTTTGCGGAAGACGCGGCTCACCAGCTGCAGTAAACGCCTGAAGGTCGGAATTGCGATAGTTCATATTAAGCTATCCTTTCTTTCAGGCCAGAAATGAGCATGACTATTCCTGTTTTGCGACATGTCTTGAGTGTGCGCGCGATGTAGACAGTGCTGATACCCCCACCTGCAAGCACAATGCCAACATGGCAACCTTCAAATAGGATAGGGGATTCCGCAATTCAGCCACCGATTTCGCTTAAATTAAAACCTTAAAAAATCTGTATCGTATGCACACCCTTTGACGGCCTGTTTATACATTTATCGCATATTGGATCACCCTGTGAGGAGTGCAGTTAAAATGTCCAAGGCAAAGAACTAATCTTCCCTCTTGGTAAACACGTCCGGCAACATGCTTGTCATGATGGCGCTGTCTCTTACCGCAGTTCTTGGTGCGGCAGGTGCGGCCATCGACTTTGTCAACACATCCAACCGTCAGACAGCGCTCCAAGCCGCAATAGACACAGCGGCCTTGGCCGGGGCGCGCACCGAGGGCAATGACACGAAGCGGATTGCAGCCGCGCACGCGATCTAAGCGACCAACACCAAGAATTTGGAGTTCGAGGTTTCCAAACCGATTTTCAAATTCGATAAGGGCAGCACGCAACTGCACGGCACCGCAAGTTTCCAGTCTTCTAATACTTTTATGTCTCTGGTCGGTATCGGTTCCAGGGACGTCATGGTCGACGCTTCCGCCGTCTATGAGAATACACCGGCCTTCTGCATTCACTCCCTTAGCGCCTCGGCAAGTTCGGCACTGATCTTCAACAACAAGCGCGGACGCTTGATGTTCACGGGCCCCTCAGTTGACGCACCGAAATGTAGCGTGCAGGTCAATTCCAGCTCGAGTAGTGCTCTTTTCGCAAAGGAAGATACAGGATACCTCACAAAAACGGTTCAGGCGTGAAAATCGAATTGTTCACGGACGACCAAAGAACGATGTCCAGGTGTGTTGGGCTGATCCGATCCATAGACGGAAGCGATCTCTTTTTAGCCAAAATTCGCAACTTGCAGAGTCCAAACGCAATCCGTTGTTCGTTACTGTAAACTTAGAACCTATCCGAGAATAATGTTTTTACCATCTTCATTGGAGATAGCGTGATTGGAGAGAATCATGCCGGAAGCCAAGAAACGTGTGCAGTCGTGGGAAGTGTCGGACGATCTTTGGGCGATTGCCGCGCCGTTGGTTCCTGAGCGCAGGCGGCGAAGCCGCAAGAAGAAATACGCGAGAAAAGCCGAAGGTGGCCGCAAGCCGCTGGAGCCACGGCTTGTGTTCGAAGGTATTGTGTTTGTGCGACGCACCGGCATTCAGTGGAAGGCACTGCCAAAGTCATACGGAGCCAGCAGTTCTGTGCACAAATATTTTCAGGAGTGGCGTGAAGCTGGATTTTTCAAGTCACTGTGGGAACAAGGCGTTGCACTTTACGACGAGCATAAAGGTATAGGCTGGCGCTGGCAGGCCATTGATGGTGCCAAGATCAAGGCCCCGATGGGCGAAGATGGTGTGGGCAGAAACCGCACAGACCGGGGGAAAAAACGGCACCGGACGGCATCTTCTGGTAGATGAGAAAGACGTACCACTTGGCATCACGCTGGTTGGTGCAAAACGCCACGATGTCGGCCAACTGGCGGCGGTGCTGAACAGCAAGATCGCTCACCAACCCGACATCGCCAAAGCCGTTATAGAGAACATGTATGCCGATGCAGGCTATGTCGGCGACACTGCCCGGGCCATCATCCGTGGCCATGGCTATATTCCACATGTGCGTTCGCGCGGCGAAGAGATCAAGGCCAAGAAGAACAAGCGCTTCAAGCCACGCCGCTGGATTGTTGAAGTGTCACACAGCTGGTTTAACAATTTCCGCATACTCAAGGTTCGCTATGAAAAGAAAACCGCGAACGCCCTCGCCCTGCATCACCTCGCCGCCGCTACAATCGCACTGCGCCGCTGTCGCGGAAAAACCCGCAGAAATATTATGTACGGATAGGCTCTTAGTTCATTTCAGTTTGCGAAAGACGGCACACTCAGAAGCATCCGGTGCAAGGTTAGGAATTCATAAGCTGTTCCGTGATAAGCCAATGGATAATGGCATCGCAGCAGACAGCAAACCGTCAAGTTTCTCCCAGTGAGATGGAGGCTCTTGAGGACGACGCGCTGTGGACGCTCACGTCCCTGCCCGTGGATGCACTTGTCCGGGTGCTGCGTTCTGTTCATGAGGACCTCCTAAAGCAAGCCCTTGCACCAGAGGCCGGTTCCGAAAAGCGCGATCACACACGGCATCGCACGCTGCGGAGCGGCAAGATCATCTATAACAACCAGTCCTGTGTAGTGGACTGCCAGATCAGGGATATGTCGGAAATCGGCTGCCGGGTGCGCGTCGCCAGCACAGTGAGCCTGCCGAAGCATTTCGAGATGCAGATCACCGGTCTGAAGGAAAAGCGGCTCTGCGAAGTCAAATGGCGTTCTCCCCAGGAACTGGGTCTGCAGTTTGTCGACTGAACACTCCAGCGGAACTTCTGAGATACCCTCGACCGGCTAAAGCCGTCCGCCTACGCCATTCGCGTGCCAAGCAGCCGTCATTTCAGCCAATTTCAGAACTCACAACGACTTCCCTTTATTTCGTCCTCTGGCAGTCCTCTGAAAGACAGAAAGAAATTCCTTCAGCGCCGGGATTGGATCATCAATGTCAATTGTGTCTGGCTTCTCCTTACCCGTGATCCAGCGGAGCGGCTGGACACAGAAATCGACCACATCAAGCGTCCAATTAAAAATGCCATGCCTGCCCTGACGAATGAGCTGTTTTAGGAGGTTATTGGCATCAAGCAGGACGTTGCGACTACGCACGCTGTCAGCATAGTGGAATGTTGGCGGCACGCGGTCGTGAACCATGAGTTCGTGGAGCCAGTTTGGAAAGTCCATGCCGATGGCCAGTGGCAGCTGCATTGATCCCCAGAAGCGGGCATTCACCTCTACAAGGATCCAAGCACCAGTGGATCTGTTAACCCTGAACTCAAACATGCATACGCCCGTCAGGTCGGTCCGGGCGCTAATCTTCTCCACGGCCTTGCCCAACTCTTCGTTGACTTTTTCGCTAATCCGGTAGGAGCTGCAGCCGCCCCAGCCTTCGCGCAGGCGGCGATGTTGGAAAGCCTGAAGAACTTTGCCATTTCGGCACAGAATAGAAACCCCTGTACCGTCACCAGTGAAATAACTCTCGACAAGAAAGCGTGACCTGTCTGGAATGGATTCGAGCGTTTCTCTCACCTCTTCGCGGGAAACCGCGATCACAACGTCTTCTCGCGCTTTCAGTTTGTCTGTCCAGAAGGAGCGACGTGGCTTCATTACCAGCGGAAGTCCAAAGCGGCTGATCAGGCTGTCACTCGTATCTGTTTCAGCTAGGCGCTTGAAAGCCGTATGTGCCACATCCAATTCATCGCACATTTGATGTGTCTGCTCTTTGTCAAAGAAGACCGAGATGTTTTCGCTGGAAGGAATCGCAAGTTTCTGATTCTGCAGTCTATTCCGGAAATCGTCGAGGGCCATGATAGCAGGATCGGCGCACGGAATGACGAGTTCAAAACACTGGCCTTGCAGCAAAGTGAACAGAGCGTTCTGCCAGGCCAAGGGATTCTCCGAATAGTCTGGCGACTGATGAATCGTTTTGATGTAGCGCGAAGACAGTGATGCCGCCTTTGGGCTGAACGGGAATGCATTCACAACTTTTCCGGCACGACCCAACGCGCGTACGATGGACAGGAAAATCCGCGTATCATCGCCAACCACGAGAATGGGGTTCCGGGAATCAGAAAGCATTAAGTACTCCTTCCAAAAGCGACTGCGTCTTCACGATTTCGTACCATTCCCTGCTGCAAACATCACTTATTCTGACGTGTCTCAAGACAATTGGCACAGTTCTTGCGGCAAAGATGTAATGTAGAGAGTATAAACAACTGTGAATCTGCAAATGCCACTTTCCGGAATCAAGTCCTTGCCGCGGCAAGTGCTGAGCATTGCAGACCAACTTGTGGTCAGTGGCGCAAACTTTCTTATGCTCCTAGGGGTGACGCGTTGGGCCAGCGTTACAGACGTTGGTTACTATGCCGTCACGCTGTCGATAATATTCCTCGCCACGGCGGCGCAGGATGCGCTCGTCACGCGCCCATTTACCGTGCAGCTTCACCAGTCAGGCACCAACACCCCCGAACGCGCCGGCGGATCACTCGCTTTTGCTGTACTGTTTGCGATAGGATTATCCGTTGCCGTCTTCTTCTCGGTGGCTATCCTCGACCTCTTGGGCGTGTCGGCCGGTGCATTAACCATTGTCTTGGCCATGGCGGTTGCTATTCCACCAATCCTTTTGCGCGAGTTCGTGCGGCGTTACAGTCTTGCGCATCTCCAGATCGAGCGAGCACTTGCCGTCGATGCTGCCACGATGTCCCTTGCTGGTTTAGGTTTTCTTTTGCTCGGCCACTTCGGGATATTGACTGCGGCAACGGCAATCATGGCGCTCGCCGCCGGCAGTGTTTTGCCCGTTGCAGGTTGGTTTTACGTCACGCACCGCGAATTCCGATTCTCAAAAGAGGGCTTTCGCGCGACTGTGACCAAAAGCGTTGCCTTCGGGAAATGGCTACTTGTCGGCCAGATTGCCATGCAGGCTCGGAGTTATGCGACACACTGGATCACGCTGGTCATGGGCGGCCCCGCTGTTACCGGCCTTTACTCAGCCTGCGTCAGTATCATCGCATTGTCGAATCCGGTGCTGTTCGGCTACTACAATGGCCTTACCCCTCTCTTCGTGCGTACCCTTAAGGACAAGGGGCCCGTCGCTCTCTGCCGGAGTGCGGCGATGAGTGCCTTGTTCCTCACCGCCATCATGGGTCTCTTCGCCGCTTGCATCTATTTTCAGGGCGAAGCCATTATGGGGCTGCTATTCCCTGGCAAGGAATACCGTGCTGGCGCCGAAATCCTGAACCTCCTTGCAGCCGCCTCGGTTATCGCCGCGCTTGGAGGGCCCGCCATGACTGCGCTCATTGCTGCCGAAAAGGGCCGCATCATCGCCTATCTCAACATCGCCGTGTCACTTTTCGGTTTCCTTCTTGTGACGCTGGCCATGATCCGTGGTGGCCTCACGGAAGCGGCGATCGCGGTTGTGATCACAGAACTGTTTGGCACGGCAGCGGAGTGGTTGGCACTTGTGATAACGGTGCTGCCCAAATCCCGCACCTTGTTTACGCCTGCAGTGCTTAAGCCGGATAGAGGGCAAAATTGATGAACATGATGTTTCCTGCGAAGCTGATGCAAGCCGATCAAACCAAATCTGCATCTGCGCTCACTGTTTCGCGGCTATTTGACTTGCTCAATCGCCAGTCCATTCCCTTCTGCCTGAGCCATGGTTACCAAGCGCTTCCGCAAAGCTGGGGCCGCGATATCGATATCATTGTTGACCGAGGCATTGCTGCACAAGCGCTGCGCACTTTGCTCAATGCACAGGTAGCCTTCCTTTCGGCGCGTGTCGTTCTGCAACGTGGATTTTACTTCACGCTACAGTGCCTGAAGACTGAGGGGCTCCCCGAATTCGTTAACATCGACTTCGCACACGATGCCACGCTGGACGGCGTCCTGATCGCTTCGGGCAAAGCCATATTGGCGGCGCGCCGCCAGCGCCTCAATTTCTGGATTCCAACGCCGGGTATGGCTTTCATTATTCAAGCCTTGCGCATAGCGCTCAGGCAATCCCATGGGCCGCGCGCGGTTGAGAACCTTACCCTCGCCTTCGCTGAAGATCCGGTTTGTGTGAAGGCCGCGCTGCAAGTGGCCTGGCCTGAGCAAATGGCCCGCGATTTCGCATCGGCCGCTGAGCATGCTTCATGGACCATGCTGCCTTCGCTGGCAGTTGACCTGCGCCGCCATCACATGCGCCATGATCGCCGCGTACGACCATGGGCACCTGCACTTTATGCCCTAAAAGCATTTGCCGAGCGGGTTGGCCGCCTGATCAACCCGCCTGGCGTGCATATCGTGTTCATCGGTCCTGATGGTGCTGGCAAGTCAACGACGATCGTAGGCATGGCAGCAGCCCTCGAGCCGCTTTTCATCAGACACGAGGTCAAGGGCTTCGCTCCACCCATTGCCAATCTTTTCCGCCGCACCTTGCCAAAGAAGGATACCTCAAAGCCGCATTCGCTGCGTCCGCGCGGTTGGGTCACATCGCTGCTGCGCGCTGGCTACTGGGCATTGCATGCACTCATTTCTCATGTGACCCTGCGCCTCGCAAAGGCGCGTGCCACCTTGGTCCTCAGCGACCGGCATTTCCTCGACATTCTCGTGGACCCGGTTCGCTATCGCTACGGTGGCCCGCGCTGGGCGCTTCACTTCGTGGAATGGGTCAACCCGAAGCCAGACCTCATCATCCTTCTTACCGGCAGGCCAGAGGTGATTCAGGCACGCAAACGAGAAATCACTGTTGAAGCCACGACCGCGCTCTGCCAAGGCTACCAAAAGCTTGTAATGCCTATTGACCATGGCCGTATTGTGAATTCTGAACAACCTTTGGATGCCGTAATCCGTGAGGTGGTCGACGAACTTCTGGCGGTCATGCCGAGCCACTGATGGCGAAGTTACGTTTGGCGAATTTCTTCTTCAAGCGGATTTGCTTGCAAGGACGGAGGGCCGATACATTGGTTCGTAGCTCCCAGGCGGAAGATATATATGGCCTTCTTGTGCGCTGGCACAGTTCTTGCGAAAAAGTTCGTCATAGAACTCACTAGGAGATATCATGTCAACGATCATCACAGCATCTGCTCTTAATGTTGACGAGGACGTCGGCACTATTGTTTTCACGATCGTCCGCAGTGTTACTACTTCAGCTGAAACGCTCTATGTCAGCACCACACCGGATCAGGGCTTTGCCAACAGCAGTGATTACGTCGGTCTTCTGAACGTCCCTATCTTCTTCGCTGCGGGCCAGTCGACCGCAACAGTGAGTCTCAAAGTTAACAACGACACCACGGTTGAAAGCAACGAGAGTTTTGGCATCATCGTCCAGGCGCTGGCATCAGATCCCGCCAATGTCTACCTGGCCAAGACGATATTCACCATCAAGGATAATGATGCGCCGGTCTCGAACTCCTACGACATCACCACCGCCACACCTGTAATGGATGAGAATGCCGGGACCGTTACCTTCACGATTACGCGCACCAATGCCTCCTCTGCGCAAACGCTTTACGTCAGTACCACGCCGGACCAAGGCTTTGCCAACAGCGGCGACTACACTGGGCTGCTGAACCGCAGTGTTTCGTTTGGTGCCGGGCAGAACACTGCCACAGTCAGCCTGCGCATCACGGATGATACCGCGATTGAAGGCAACGAGACATTTGGCATCATTCTTCAGGCCAATGCGGCGGATGCGGCCAATGTTTATCTCGCCAAGACCACCTTCACCATCCGTGACAACGACACGGTCACGCCTCCGCCCACGATGCCGGTGCTCCTCACCACCTATCCGGCTGCTGGCCTCAACAGCATTGCCCAGGGCGCTCATGACAATGACGACAGCCATGTGCCAAACTCTCCGCGACAGTGGTCGTATGATTTCCTAACCCCAAACCAGACCAACGTGCATGCCGTTCAAGGTGGCACTGTAGTGGCAATGAAGATGGACCAGACTGGGGCTTTTCGGGGTCTGGGCAATGTCATTACCATCCTTGCCGATGGCGGCTACTATGTGACCTTCGCCCACCTCACTGCCAACTCCAGCAACCTGGCTGTTGGTGCACGAGTGGAAACCGGTCAGATCATCGCAAGGTCGGGCGATTCAGGCAGCTGGGACGGTAGCAGCCTGCATCCCAACCTGCATGTCCAGTTTGGCACAACTGTATCATTGCAGAACACCAACTACTACAATTCCGCCACTGCGACACTGGTCGCCGACGGATCAGTTGACGTTGAGGCACCAGCTTATTTCCCCAAACTCACCATCCACTTCGACAGCCGCCTCGACACCGGGCTTTCCACTGACACAGACTACTACGGCACGCGTGGGGTCGATGATTTCTACGGAAACTCTTACGATAACTATGTGCAAGGCTACGGCGGTGACGATTTACTGAGAGGTAGTGGTGGCAACGACACACTCCATGGGGGCGAGGGCAGTGACCTCCTTGACGGCGGCAGCGGCGGTGATGCACTCGTCGGTGGTGCAGGCAATGATACCTATGTCGTTAATTCCACCAGCGATACCGTAGCGGAAAGTGCCAATCAAGGGACCGACACCGTCCTAAGCAGCGTTTCGTGGAAGCTAGGTACCAATTTCGAGAACCTTGTTCTCACGGGCGCGGTCAACCTCAATGGAACCGGAAACGCGCTCGCCAACGTAATCACCGGCAACAGCAGTGCCAACACGTTAACCGGCAATGACGGCGACGACACGCTGAACGGCGCTGCTGGCATCGACGAGCTCAATGGCGGCAACGGCGCTGACGTGCTAACCGGCGGAGCAGGACGAGACACAATGACGGGCGGTGCAGGGGCTGACCGTTTTGTCTTTACAGTGCTGCAGGATTCAACCACTAGCACAAGTAACTGTGACATCATCACCGACTTTGTGCGCGGCACCGACAAGGTCGATTTCAGTTGCTTCGATGCTCTCCAGAGCTTAGCGGGCGTGCAAGATTTCATATTTGTAGGAGCCGCGGCCTTCACAGCGGAAGGTCAGATTCGAGCTGTCCAGTCCGGCACCAGCACCATCCTACACGTTAACAGCGTGGGCAACTTAAGCAGCGATATGATCATAGTCCTGAATAACGCCACGGCATCAGCATTAACAGAGGACAGTTTCCTGTTCTAACTGGCCGCTGACCTTGCCAAGCGATGCTGGCCCAACCTCGCCACCCAGTCGAGCGACAGCGTGTGAATCGGCAAGCCATTTGACCCAGCATAAGCATCCAACAATGACCCGCCCTCACTGCTGTATTCACAAAGGATTCAAACTAGGCTGTGGACTCATAAAACCTGAGCCACAATCGCACGGCGGCGAGTTTTGCGAAAGCCAGATAGGCTGAGGCATGGCGATCATATCGCGTTGCGACTTGTCGGAATTGCTTGAGCTTGTTGAAGCAGCGCTCAACGAGGTTGCGCTTTTTGTATTGCCGCTTGCTGTAATAGATGAAAGTGGATCTGTTTGATTTTGGTGGAATAACGGGCGTGCAACTGTGAATCGGGAAGTCAACAGACCCACTATCGGCGCCCAAAGCGGACCCACCCAATTTACCACTAAAGAATTCGAATCCTTTGCTATTTCAGCAGTGAGGATGGGGCATTACTCCATGCTTATGCCAGGTCAAATGACGTGCCGGTTCACAATGAAATGCGGAATTTTGCGTCCTACACAGGCTAATTCATCGACTTACCGGCGTTCACTGTCCATTTCCAATTGTCGAAATTCGAGAGCTGTGCGATTCTGAACTCCTAAACAAAAGGAGCCAATACAACCAGAACATGGCGGAGATTCGGACAGCGACGGCATCCATGCAAACTAACTTTGCCAAGGTCGGGGTCGAGGGTTCGAATCCCTTCGCCCGCTCCAGTTTCCGACATGATTGAAATCTGCTATACGGTTCCCATATGCTGTCGCGCAGTTGAACAGGAGTGGACCATCATGCTCGTCACCACCACCAACACCCTCGAAGGCCATCGCATCACGTCCTACAAGGGGCTGGTGGCGGGTGAAGCTATTCTGGGGGCCAACCTGTTCCGGGACTTGTTTGCTTCGATCCGCGACATCGTGGGTGGGCGCTCGGGATCCTACGAGAAGGTTCTGAATGACGCACGGCAGACCGCGATTGCGGAATTGACAGACAAGGCGGCACGGCTGGGGGCCAATGCAGTGATCGGAGTTGATATTGATTATGAGACCGTCGGGCAGAATGGATCCATGTTGATGGTGACGGCGGCGGGAACTGCCGTAGTGATTGAGTAGGAAGTCCCTCTCCGTCATCGCTGCGCTCGACACCTCTCGCGCAAGCGGGCGAGGAAAAGAAACTTCCTCCTCGCCCGCTTGCGGGAGAGGTGGCATCGCGCAAGCGATGCCGGAGAGGGAATTCCTCAGTGTCGGAAGTGGCGTATTCCCGTGAAAACCATGGCCAGTCCCCTGGCATCGGCGGCGGCAATCACATCCTGATCCTTCAGGGCACCGCCGGGTTGGATGATCGCGGTGGCACCGGCTTCGGCTGCGGCCTCCACGCCATCCGAGAATGGAAAGAAAGCGTCGGAGGCGAGGACTGAGCCTTTCGCGTCGGGTTCACTGCGGCCTTGTGCCTTGGCGGCATCCAGGCTTTTTGACACGGCGATGCGGGTTGAATCAATGCGGGACATCTGGCCGGCTCCGATGCCTGTAGTGCGGCCATCCCTCGCAAAAATGATGGCGTTGGACTTGACGTGCTTGGCCACTTTCCAAGCGAAGAGCAAGTCACTCATTTCCTGTGCAGTGGGGGCTCGCCTGGTGACGACCTTCAGTGCCGCGACATCGACAGTGTCTGAATCGCGACTTTGCGCGAGTAATCCGCCTGCGATGGATTTGATGAGGATTGCTGGTGCGCCTGCGTCAGGCAAATTCGGCAGCAGCAACAGTCGAAGATTCTTCTTTGTAGAGAGAATGCGCAAAGCGTCGTCATCAGCGCCGGGAGCCAAAATGACTTCTGTGAATATCCTTGCGATTTCTTCCGCTGCTTCGCCATCAAGTTTTTTGTTCACGGCAATGATACCACCGAAGGCGCTGACGGGATCGCAGATGAGGGCTTGTCGGTAGGCTTCGGCGATGGATGACGCCACGGCAACACCGCAGGGGTTGGCGTGCTTGACGATGACACAGGCGGGTTGATCTTCGCCAAATTCTGCGACCGCATCGAGGGCGGCATCAGCATCTTTGATGTTGTTGTAGGAGAGTTCCTTGCCCTGGATTTTCGTGGCATCAAGAATGCCGATGCGACCATCGGTGGATTTGTAGACGGCTGCTTGCTGATGCGGGTTTTCGCCGTAGCGCAGGTCCTGGTACTTGCGGCCACCAAAGGCTGTGAAGGCGGGGAAGGGATCGCCCACGTGGCCCGCCATCCATTGGGCAATGGCCGCATCATAGGACGCGGTGCGAGCAAAAGCCGTTGCAGCCAGTCGCTGGCGCAGGGCAGGTGAGGTGCCACCGTTGTTGGCCGTCATGTCCGCAAGCAATGTGTCATAGTCCTTTGGGGTCACAACGACTGCAACCCCATCGTGGTTCTTGGCCGCAGCGCGGATCATGGCGGGACCGCCCACGTCGATGTTTTCGATGATCTCGGCGCGGGTGCCGCCACGGGCCAAGGTTTCTTCGAACGGGTAGAGATTGACGATGAGAAGATCAATCAGCCCGATAGTGTGAATATTACGCTGTGTTTCATGTTCGACATTGTCGCGAATGGAAAGAAGTCCACCGTGGATCGCAGGATGAAGCGTCTTGACGCGGCCATCCATGATTTCAGGAAAACCGGTTTCGTCCGACACATCTTTGACGGAGAGGCCAAATCCACGCAGGGTTTTTGCCGTGCCACCGGTGGACAGCAGTTCAACACCCATGGCTGACAAAGTTCTGGCCACAGCCTCCAGCCCAGTCTTGTCGGACACGGAAATGAGAGCGCGATTGATGGTGCGAAGCGTCATGCCCCCCGGCTCTTAACGGGTGTGGGTTGCAATTTCCAGTTCGAAGGGGAGATCGGGTGCTTCCGCCTTGCCATGCTTCGCAGTGGTGCGGCTCAAGCGTTTCAGGGCCCAGTTGATGCGGGTGTCCGTGGCCTTGGCGAGCCATTGATGGCCATGCGCCGACGGTTTCAGGTCAGCGCCCCGCAGAGTTAGTTGCCAGAGATTGCGGCCATCAAGTGCTATCGTCGCCTGCGTGCCATTGCGGGCGATGGAGACCTTGGCTTGGTCTGCGATATCAATGCGCATCCAGCTTGGCGAAGCCTTCGACGTGATCACGTCTTCGACGCGAATGTCATCCCCCTTCGCGCAGAGGAAAACCGTGCGTTGCTGCTTGCCGCTTGTTTGTCTGAACCACTGTCCCTCATCGTTGCTGTCGCAGTCCAGCGCTGTCACGGTTTGATCATCCAGGGAACCGTGCAGGAACAGGCTTGCATCGAGAATGACGTGACCGCTACCGGAAAGGTTCAATTGCGTGGCGTGATCAAGCGGGCGGGGTGTGGTGATGACGATGGTTTTTCCCGCTGCGAGACGGGCCACATGTGAAACCGATGCCAGTCGCAAGGCAGTCGTCGCCCCGATTTCCGGAAGCGGTTGCAATGTGGGATCAAAACAATAGCTGCCGTTGGCCGCAACAAACATGGACAGAAAAGGTCTGGCGCGGTCCACGGCACTCTGCAATTTTGTGCCAAATGATCTGTGTGGGTTGGCGAGAAGCGGATGCAACCAGCCCACAAAGTTCGGCAGATTGTCTTGGGTGGGGCTGCCGTCCGTTGTAATGAGTTGCGGCAAAGCCTGCTCCAGTATCTGCATGGCCTCGGTTTGCAAAGACTGTGATTTTTGCAACACGTCCGCAGCATTCAGCAGGGCCATGGCCTTGATCCGCAACAAGGTGGCGTCGGAGGTTTTCAGGTGAAGCAGTCGATTGATCTGGGACTGCAGGGTGGCAGACAGGATGTCGTGCTGGTCATGCGGCAGCAGCGATGCCGACTGGCCAGCGGCAAAGACCAGCGTTGCCAGAATATCGGCCTCGGCTGCAATGCCGATGTTCGACCTGCGCAAGCGGTTCCAGCTCTCAAGCAGGCGAAGGGCGTGGCACAGCAACAACTGGCGTCCGGACTTTGCAAAGCAGGTCAGCCATTCCAGCGAGATGAATTCTGCCTGCGTCAAGCTCACCTGGCCACCATAGATGGCGGTGGCACGGGCCAGCGCGGTTGGATCGGGAGAAAGACCTGCCGTGGGTCGCAGCGCAAGGGAAGGCGTGCGTGGGGGCGCGGCATGCAAGCGGCGCGTTGCCCATGCAAGACCTCTCTCAACAAAATGGTGCCCGATCAGCGCCATGCTGCCTCTCCGCCTCCTTGTCCCGACTGTGGAAAGGCCAAGCTTCACCGGAGCCTGGTTAATGAAGTGCTAAGGCCGGGCAGGTGCTTGAAACCCTTCGGGCATCTCGCGCCGAATCAGTTCAGCCCCAGGGGCCTTTTTGAGCAGGCTGGTTCCAGGGGCCGGAAGAGGGTGCCGACGTCCCCATTTCCCGAGCCATGGCTTGCAACGCAGTGATGCGATTTTGCGTGGCGGGGTGTGTTGAAAACAAGGCGTCTGCCCTAAGGCCCGACAGCGGGTTGATGATGAACATATGGGCCATGGCGGGGTTGCGCTCGGCGGCTTCATTGGGAATGTCGTGGGCTGCCGTTGCGATGCGATTGAGGGCCGAGGCCAGCGCCAGGGGCTTTCCAGAGATTTCAGCGCCGCCACGGTCGGCGGCATATTCGCGGGTGCGACTGATGGCCATTTGCACGAGCATCGCTGCCATGGGGGCAAGGATGATCATGGCGATGCCACCGATGGGGCCGAGCGGGCTGTTGCGGCTGTCTCTTGAGCCAAACAGAAAGCCGAAATTCGCGAGCATGGATACGGCGCCGGCGATGGTGGCCGTGAAGGCCATGATCAGGGTATCGCGATTTTTGATGTGGGCGAGTTCATGGGCCATGACTCCCTCCACTTCATCGGGCGAGAGGTGGTGGAGCAGACCCGTGGTTGCGGCAACGGCGGCGTTCTCCGGGTTGCGACCCGTGGCAAAGGCGTTGGGTTGCGGCTGGTCGATGATGTAGACTTTCGGCATGGGCAAATTGGCATTGCTGGCCAGCCGCTGGATCATGCGGTGAAACTCGGGCGATTCTGATTCGGAAACCTGACGGGCGCCGTTCATGCGCAGCACCATCTTGTCGGCGTTCCAATAGGTGAAGATGTTCATGCCGACGGCCACAACGAGGGCAATCAGCATGCCGGTTTCGCGGCCCATAAGAAAGCCAAGGCCCATGAACAGCGCCGTCATGGCGGCCATCAGAAGTCCGGTCTTGAACAGGTTCATGAAACGCTCCATGTGTTGCGCCACGAGAATTGGTGATGCATTGAGGTTTTTGCAAGGATGGAGAAAGTTCTAACAGTGGAAGCCAAGCGGGCACTGGCCGAGGCCGAGGAGCGGCGGAAAGCTGTCAAGATGGCTTTGCCGCTCGAGGTCAATGGCGGCAAGGGACTGGAGCCCACGCGCTACGGTGACTGGGAAAACAAGGGGCTGACGTCGGACTTTTAAGAGAAAGGCCCCCATCGCCCTTCGGGCACTTCCCCAACGAGTTGGGGAAGGAGTCGCGGCTTGGTCTTCCCCAATTTATTGGGGAAGTGCCCGA
>JANNNG010000212.1:0-2062 GCA_031398425.1 Hyphomicrobiales bacterium
GTCTGCGCCTTGCCGGGTGACGGCGGCATGAAAGCCAATGAGATGATCACTGCTGCGGGCAAGGGCAACATGGATGTGTTGTTCCTGGCAGGTGCAGATGAAATCGACACCAACGCCTTGGGCGCAACTTTCGTCGTCTACATCGGCACCCATGGTGATGCCGGTGCCAACCGTGCTGACGTAATTCTTCCCGGCGCTGCCTACACGGAAAAGTCCGCAACCTACGTCAACACCGAAGGTCGCCCACAAATGACGGCGCGGGCCACCTTCCCGCCGGGCGACGCACGGGACGACTGGTCGATCATCTCGGCACTTGCACAACAATTCGGCGTGTCGCTGGGCTGGAGCAATCTCGCTGGCCTCCGCGCCGCTATGTATGCCATTGCACCACAACTTGCGGCTCTCGACACAATTCACACCGCTGATGCTGCGGCCTTGTCGGAACTGGCGGCAGGTGAGGGGGCGACTTCGAAGGATGCATTCATGTCTCCCGTCAAAGACTTCTATTTCACCAACCCAATTGCGCGCGCCTCGCGCATCATGGCCGATTGTTCTGCATTGAAAAGACCGCGTCAACTTCAGGCGGCGGAGTGAACCATGACTGAATTTGTTCTCTTCATCGGTTTGATCGTCATCCAAAGTCTGGGCCTGCTCACGGCAGTGTTGATCAGTGTGTCGATGCTGATTTACTTCGACCGCAAGGTCTGGGCTGCCGTGCAAATGCGCCGGGGGCCAAACGTAGTGGGTCCATGGGGCGTGCTCCAATCTTTTGCCGATCTTCTCAAATTCATCCTGAAAGAAGTCATCATCCCCGACAGCGCCAACAAGGGCGTGTTTGTTCTGGCCCCGATTGTGACAGCTGTATTGGCGCTCGCTGCTTGGGCCGTTGTACCTGTCAACGAAGGCTGGATGGTCGCCAATATCAACGTTGGAATCCTCTATCTCTTCGCGCTCTCGTCTCTCGGCGTTTATGGCGTGATCATGGGCGGCTGGGCCTCGAATTCGAAATATCCATTCTTGGCCGCTCTGCGCTCTGCCGCGCAAATGGTGAGTTACGAAGTCTCCATCGGCTTCGTCATCATCACTGTGTTGTTGTGCGTGGGTTCGCTCAATCTCTCTGACATCGTGCTGTCGCAAAAGACTGGCCTCGGCACCATGCTCGGCCTGCCCAACTCGTTCCTTGACTGGTACTTCATCCCGCTGTTCCCGATGTTCGTGATCTTCTTCATCTCGGCGTTAGCTGAAACCAACCGCCCGCCCTTTGACCTTGTGGAAGCGGAATCGGAACTGGTGGCGGGTCACATGGTGGAATACTCGTCCACACCCTACATGCTGTTCATGCTCGGCGAATACACCGCCATCACTCTGATGTGCGCCATGACCTCGATCCTGTTCCTGGGGGGTTGGTTGCCGATTATTGATGTGGCCGTTCTGAACTGGGTTCCTGGCGTCATCTGGTTCATGCTGAAAACCATCTTTGTGTTCTTCGGCTTTGCGATGGTGAAAGCCATTGTCCCCCGCTACCGTTACGACCAGCTGATGCGTCTGGGCTGGAAAGTGTTCCTGCCGATTTCCCTTTTCTGGGTCGTCTTGACAGCTGGCGTTCTCGTTACATTTGGATGGTTGCCGAAATGAGCCTTTCCCTCACCGCACGCTCGCTGTTCCTCAAGGAATTCATGTCCGCCACCTGGCTAGCGCTGAAATATCTGGTCGCACCGAAAGCCACGCTGAACTATCCGCACGAAAAGGGCCAACTCTCGCCGCGCTTTCGTGGGGAACATGCCTTGCGCCGTTACCCCAATGGCGAAGAACGCTGCATCGCCTGCAAGCTGTGCGAAGCCATTTGCCCGGCGCAGGCCATCACCATTGAAGCAGGCCCCCGCCGCAACGACGGTACCCGCCGTACCACGCGCTACGACATCGACATGACCAAGTGCATCTATTGCGGCTTCTGTCAGGAAGCATGCCCTGTTGATGCCATGGTCGAAGGCCCGAATTTTGAATTCGTCACTGAAACCCGCGAAGAGTTGATGTTCAACAAGGAAAAATTGTTGGACAACGG
>JANNNG010000244.1:0-17681 GCA_031398425.1 Hyphomicrobiales bacterium
CGAAACCTGGGGCGAGTGGTTTGACCGCCACTCCCGTACGTTTTTCATTGCACCCGCCGTCACGCTGATCTTGATCTTCGCAATCTTTCCAACGTTTTATTCAATCCTTTTTGCGCTGAGCCGGGTGAAGTTTGCCAGGGATGGCAGCGGCATGACTTTCCGCTTTGTCGGCTTCGACAATTTCTCCAAACAATTTACCGGCCCCGAGCAGATTCATTTTCTGGGTCGCCTCACGGATATCAGCACGCTTGGCTGGATTTTTTCCGCCGCTTGCCTCGCAGCCGCCCTGTGGTGGCTGTTCCGTTCGCTCAAAAATGGCGCCACATGGATCGGCATGATCGGACGTTTGATTTCGGCCAGCATGTTCGTCTTCCTCGGATTCCTTTTGGGCGCCACCCTGCTGTCAGGCAATCAGTGGGGCACAATGCTGACAACACTGTTCTATGTGCTCGTGGGTTGCTCGGTGCAATTCATCATCGGCACCGGACTTGCATTTCTGTGCTCACAGCCCATTGCCTTCAAAAACTTCTTCCGGGTGCTGTTCTTCATCCCGTTGATGATCACGCCCATCGGTGCTGGCTACGCCTTCAAGATGATCCTCGATATCACCAAGGGTCCCTTCCAGCCGGTGTGGGACTGGATTGGTTTGCAAAACTGGGCCTGGGCCACCGACGCCTGGGCCGCCCGCTGGTTCATTGTCGTCGCTGACTCCTGGCAGTGGATTCCCTTTATCTTCATCTGCATGCTGGCCGCTCTTGAAAACGTCCCGAAGGACCATGTGGAAGCGGCCCAGGTGGATGGCGCGTCGAGCGTTCAGATTTTCCGCGACATTATCTGGCCCCAGGTTCTGCCCATTGCCGCAACCGTGTTCCTGATCCGCATGATTGAAGGTTTCAAGATTGTGGACCTCCCTAACATTATGACATCGGGTGGCCCTGGCATTGCTACCGAATCCATGTCGCTGCACTCGTTCTTTGTCTGGCGCGCACCCGACTATGGGTCATCAGCCGCCATCGCCTATCTGCTTTTGATCCTCACGGTCGTGATCTGTTCGTCCTTCTTCAATTACTTCGTCATCAAGCAACTCAGGTCAGCAAAAGCATGAGCGACCAGGGCTACAAATTCGAAAAGCACCAGCGCGGCCTGGTAGAGCGGTTGTTTGAACCGCCAGAGATCGGCAAGATGTCCCCCGTCGCCAAGGTGGTCGCCTACGGTCTGCTGACCATATGGTCATTGTTTGTCATCTTCCCGATCTACTGGATCGTCATCACATCATTCAAGGACGCACAGCTCGTCGGCGAAGGCCCCTATTATCTGCCCTTCATTGATTTCTGGCCCGTGCTCGACGGCTGGAATTATCAATTCTTCAATGACCGCAGCAAAGTCTTCCTCGCTTTTGGCAATTCCGTGATGATCGCCATTGCATCAACAGCCCTCTGCATGGTCGTCGGTGCCATGGCCGCCTATGCCCTGGCCCGCATTCAATACAAACCCAAGTTTGGCAACATCATGGTTTTCGTGCTGATGACCGTGCTGCTTCTCGTCTTCGTCAGCTATGGCGACGTCATACTCAAACAAGTTGGCATCGAAGCACCGAAATGGCTCTTCGACTGGAAATGGATCACCGCCGTCATGCTGGCGCTCTATTTCCTGCTCATCCGCGCCATCAGCAAGCATTTTACTTCACACCTTGGCAATGGGGACATTCTGTTCTGGATCATTTCCCAGCGCATTCTGCCGCCCGTCATTGTTGTGATCCCCGTTTACATGATGTTCCAGGCCGTAGGTCTGATCGACACCCACATCGCCTTGATCCTTGTCTATGCCGTGGCAAATTTGCCCATCGTCGTATGGCTGATGCACGACTTCTTCGCCAACCTGCCCATCGAACTGGAAGAATCGGCGCAGCTCGATGGTGCCACCAAGTTCGGCATCTTCTGGGATATCGTATTGCCGCTCACCCGGCCCGGACTTGCCGCCACAACTCTGCTGACGCTCATTCTCAACTGGAATGAATATCTCTTCGCCGTATTTCTTTCGACCGCAAAAGCACAAACCATGCCCATCATGGTCGCCGCCAAGAACGCTGGCGAACGCGGCATTCTCTGGTGGGAAATGTGCGCCATCATCGTCGTAATGATTGTGCCCGTAATCATTATGGCCATTTTCCTGCAACGCTTCATCTCGAAGGGCGTCCTGCTTGGCGCTGTCAAAGGCTAAAACATGTCTGCAATGAAACCCGGTGTTCCCGTCAAATTCGACAAGGTCGCAAAGTCCTTCGGTGCCGTGCGCGTGTTGGAAGAGTTTGACCTTGACGTGAAGCCCGGCGAATTTCTTGTCCTTCTCGGAGCCTCCGGTTCCGGCAAGACAACGGCCCTTCGCATTCTCTCAGGCCTGGAAACCGCAACCGAAGGCCGCGTGCTGATCGGTGATCGCGACGTCACCAACATCCTGCCGAAATACCGTGACATTTCCATGGTGTTCCAGTCCTACGCACTTTACCCACATAAAACCGTCGGCGAAAACATTGGCTTTCCATTGAAGGTGCGCAAGGTAAATCCCGCCGAAATGGACGTGGCGATCCGCGAAGCAGCAGCCCAGGTCGAACTTGACCAACTCCTGCACCGGTACCCCCGCGAACTCTCAGGCGGACAGCGCCAGCGCGTGGCCCTCGCCCGCGCTATCATTCGCCGCCCCTCCGTGTTTCTGATGGACGAACCACTGTCCAACCTTGATGCAAAACTCCGGGGCCACATGCGCGCAGAACTCAAGCACATGCAGGAAAGTTTCGGCATCACCACGATCTATGTGACACACGACCAGATCGAAGCGATGACGCTGGCGCACCGCGTGGCTATTCTGGAAAAAGGCGTGCTGCAACAACTCGCAGCACCAGCGGAGATCTATAACAACCCCGCCAATCTCTTTGTCGCACAATTCATCGGCTCGCCACCCATGAACATCGTGCACGGTTCCCTGCAAGGCGACACCTTCACCGCACAGGATCACAAGGTGAAAGTGCCGGTAAAAGGGACATTGACCAAAGCCATTCTCGGAGTGCGGCCAGAGGATTGCGCTGTCACGGCACCCAACAAGGGAGACGTGAACGGCGAGATCTTCACCAATGAGCTGATCGGCGATCACACCCTGATCACCATCAAGACGGCGAACGATCTGATTTCGGTCAAGGCGGCAAAGGAATATCGCGGAAAATCCGGCGAGAAGATCGGCGTATCGTTTGCCAAGAGCGGACTGTTTGTATTCAATGCTGATGGCGGAACGCGCGTGCGCTGACACAAAGGACGCAGAGCATCATGGTCGCCATCAGTCCCGCCGAAACCTTGCTCTCTCGTATCAAACTGGATCGCCGTCGTCCGATGCGGGACCAGATCTATCCCTTGATCCGGGACCTCATCCTCACGGGTGAAATCAGCCCAGGAGATGCAATTGACGAGAAGTCGATTGCCTCACAACTCAAAATCTCCCGAACGCCTGTGCGCGAGGCGGTAAAGAAGCTGAGTGACGAACACCTGGTTGATGTCGTCGCCCAATCCGGTACGCGTGCGGCCCGCATCGACACCAGGGAAATTGAACAGGCCTACCTCATTCGCCGGGCGCTCGAAATGGAAAGTGCCGCCCACGCCGCCCCCCGCATGAACGATAGCCACGCAGAAAATCTCAGCGATATTCTGAAGCTGCATGAACGTGCGATTGAACAACGCAAGTTTGTGCAAGCCATCGCTATTGACGACAATTTTCACCGGACCATCGCACACATTGCCGAGTTGCCCCGCCTCTGGCACATGATCGAGATTTCAAAAGCCCACCTCGACCGTTGTCGCCACATGTTGCTGCCCCGCACTGGCCAGGCCGCCGCCACACTGGAACAACACCGCGCCATTATCCGTGCACTGAACACCAGAAAACCGGAAGCGGCCCGCGAAGCCATGCTCGAACACCTGGACAAAAGCTACGCCAGCGTGGCCAAGCTGCTGGCGGAAAGTGCAGAGGGATAGTCCCTCTCCGTCACGCGTTCCGCGTGCCACCTCTCCCGCAAGCGGGCGAGGTGTCGAGCGCAGCGAAACGGAGAGGGTCTTCAGGCTTTCACGCGCAAATTCGAAGGATCAACGAATGGCTCAAGGCAAATGCGCGCCGCCTTCGCATCGTTCGCTATCACCAGTTCATAGCGGCCAGATAAAAGATAATCCGACGTGATGCCATCGCCATGGCGCACATAGCCATAGCCCAAGGAATTCCCAACCGTGTAACCAAACCCTCCACTCGTCAGATAACCTGCAAATTCGCCATTGCGCAAGATTGTCTCGCGCCCCACAAGCACTGCATCCGCATCGTCAACACTGAAGCCCACAAATGTTTTCTTTAACGGTGATACAGCCACCTGTTCCAACGCATCGCGTCCCAGAAATGGCACGCCGGAACGCAACTTCACAGCCCATCCAAGGCCCGCTTCAAACGGCGTATCGTTGGGTGTGATGTCTGATCCCCATGCTCGATAGCCTTTCTCAAGCCGCAAGGATTCCAAGGCGCGATAGCCCACGGGCCTGATGCCAAAGGGCGCACCCAACCCCATCAGGCAATCATAAACGTCCCCCGCAGCGCCGATCGGCAAGTGCAATTCCCACCCGAGTTCGCCCACATATGTGACACGCAAGGCCATGAGCATGTGACCTGCAATTTCAATCTGGCGCACTACCCCAAATGGCAAGGCGGCACTGCTCACATCGGCATTGGTCGCCACCGCCAGCACATCGCGTGATCGTGGGCCCATCAAGGACAGTGTTGCAAACTGTTCTGTCACATCCTCAATGGCAACATCCCCAGACTTCGGCAAATGATCTTCAATCCAGCCTAGATCATGGGTGCGAAAGCCTGTGCCCGTCACGATATAAAACTGGTCGTCAGCAACCCGCGCCACGGTGAGGTCTGCTTCAATACCGCCGCGAGAATTCAACAGCTGGGTATAGGTAAGCTTCCCAATGTCTCGCGCCACACGATTTGCACAAATCCATTCGAGCGCTGCAGCCGCATCGCGCCCACGCATCTCGTATTTCGCAAAACTCGTTTGATCGAACACGCCCACTTGCTCGCGCACGTGAACATGTTCTTCCCCAACAGTATCAAACCAGTTCTGTCGCCCCATGCTGTATTGATCTGCCGGAATTTCACCCTTGCGGGCAAACCAGTTTGCCCTCTCCCAGCCCAGCTTGGAGCCAAACACCGCACCCTGTTTTTTCAGACGGCCATAGAGTGGTGACGTCAAACGGGGCCGCCCAGACTCATACTCCTCATGCGGATAGGCGACGGCATAGTGCTTGCCATAGGCCTCAAGCGTACGACTGTTGACCCATGAGCGATCCCCATGCAAACCAGAGAAACGCCTTATATCGACGACCCATAAATCCAGCGGTGCCTCGCCCTTCATCACCCAATCTGCGAGAACCCAACCGGCACCACCGCCTGCGGCAATGCCAAACGCATTGAAACCCGCACCCACAAACATGTTCTCGCATTCGTTGGCACGGCCGAGAATGAAGTTTCCATCGGGCGTGAAACTCTCCGGCCCGTTGATCATCTTCTTGACGCCGGCATTTTCCAGCGCAGGCACCCGTGCAATGGCCTGGCTCATGTGTTGTTCGAAATGATCAAAATCATCATCGAAAAGCCGGAATTCCCAATCATGCGGAAGATCATCGGTTGTCCATGATATCGGATCAGGCTCGTAGCCACCCATGACAAGCCCACCCACCTCTTCTTTGAAGTAGATGCGATGGTCGGGGTCGCGCACCGTGGGTGCGTCGCTGCTCAATCCTGGAATTTTCTCCGTGATGATGTATTGGTGCTTGACGGCCTGCAGCGGCACGGTGATCCCCGCCATGGCCCCCACCTGCCTCGCCCACACGCCCGCACAATTCACCACCTTCTCACAAATGATCTTGCCCTTGTTTGTCTTGACAGCCTTGATGCGACCCTCCGCCATGTCAAAACCCAGAACACGCACACCCTCGTGAAATTTCACGCGATGCTTTCGGGCCCCTTTGGCCAGCGATTGTGTGATGTCAGAAGGACTGGCCTGACCATCACTCGGTAACCAGCTTGCACCCACAAGATCCGACGTTTCCATGAGCGGCCACATCGCCTTCACTTCGGCTGGGGAAACAAGATGCATCTCCAGCCCGAAACTCTTGGCCGTCGTGGCAAGGCGCTTGTATTCCGTCCAGCGATCTTCGCACGTTGCAAGCCGCAAGCAGCCCGTCATTTTCCAACCGGTTTCAAGACCGGTTTCCGCTTGCAGGTTCTTGTAGAGATCAACAGAATATTTAAGCACCCGCGTGATCGACGCCGATGACCGCAACTGCCCCACAAGCCCCGCCGCATGCCACGTTGTGCCCGAAGTGATGCGGCCCTGCTCCAACACCACAACATCCGCCTTGTGGTCACGTGCCAGATGATAAGCCGTGGAACAACCGACAATGCCGCCACCGATGACGACAATCTGGGCTCTGGTCGGAAGTGTCATGCGGAGATTTTTCCAAACTGCAATTGGTAGGCGTCAAGGGCCGCTGCATATCGCGCACGATTCTCGACAGTATAGACCTGATAGTCAACGCCGGGTGCGGCAAGAAAAAGGCCCGACACCATGGCCCACAGTGTCTCGCGCAGCAGCGAGGCACATTCCATCGCTGCAAAGGCCCGCATCACATCCGCATCTGGCACACCACCAAAATAGGCATGCAACAGCAACGCTTTTTCATCGTGGTGCATCAATCCATTGGAAGAAACACCAGCTAGATCAAACATGGCGGTGCCAAACCCAGCATACTCAAAATCAATCAGCCACAGCTTTGTCCCGTCATCCAGAAAGTTCGCTGGCAGCAGATCATGGTGACCGAAAATGATGGGCAGCGGTACTTGCGCTTTCTCAAACTCCTGCGCGTCGATCAACACGGTCTCGTGCTCCCGACCCAGCACCCGCACATAGTTGCGGATCACATGAAACGGCCAGAACATGTGGCCGGGACCAGATACGAAACGCGGCATGATCGCATGAAACGCTCGCAGCAGCTTTCCAATCCGCGCGGCGTTCACCTTCACGTCCATCGCCGTGAATGTCTGCGCTTGCAGGAACGCGGTCACCATGACGCCGGGTTCAGCAAATTCAACCGCAGGCGCAAATCCCGCTGCATGGGCAGCCATCGCCACCATGACTTCGCTTTCGCGCGAGACGTGATGAAATGGAAAGTCCACGCCTAACCGCACAACATGCGCACCATTGGCATCGTCCACGCGATAATTGGCATTGCTCAAGCCACCGCTGAGAGGCACAATTTCAATCGCACCGTTCCAACAGGGCAACGCCCGAATTTTGTCTGCATCCAACACGAGACAAGTTTGCCAGAGCCGGGGCAGCATCACAACAGTCGGAGTTTGCAACCCTATCTCAGCGCTGCGTCAATCTCTCGCAGTTCATCCACCGAAAAATCCGGCTTCGACAGCGAGGCCACCGCATCGTCAATCTGACCCACGCGGCTGGCCCCCATCAGCGCAGACGTCACTTCAGCCTTGCGCAGAACCCAGGCAAAAGCCATCTGTGCCAGGCTTTGACCACGCTGGTGCGCCAGCCGATTCAACACGGAGGAACGGCGCACCACGTCCGACGTAATGTTTTCTTTCTTCAGGAAATGTCCGAAGGTCGCGCGGCTGTCCTCTGGAATGCCGTTCAGGTATTTGTCCGTGAGCAAGCCTTGCGCCAAGGGCGAGTAGACGATCGACCCCATGCCTTCATGGGCCAGGGCATCAAACACACCTTCGCGCTCCGGTTCACGTTGCAACATGTTGTAGCGTGGCTGGTGAATGAGACAAGGCGTGCCCAGGCTTCGCAAGATCTGCGCCGCCCGCCGCGTGGCATCCGCAGGATAATTCGAAATGCCAACATAAAGCGCACGTCCCGACTGCACGGCCGTGTGCAACGCACCCATGGTTTCCTCAAGCGGTGTCACCGGATCATAACGATGCGAGTAAAAAATGTCGACGTAGGGCAGACCCAATCGTTTCAAGGACTGATCCAGCGACGCCAGCATGTATTTGCGAGATCCCCATTCACCATAGGGACCGTTCCACATGTGATAACCAGCCTTGGTCGACACAACGATCTCATCCCTGTGCGCGACAAGATCCGTGCGCAGGATTTCACCAAAGGCCACCTCAGCCGATCCAGGAGGCGGTCCATAATTGTTGGCAAGATCAAAATGCGTGACGCCAAGATCAAAGGCTCGGCGGCACAGCGCCCGCCGATTCTCCGGATCACTTTCCGCACCGAAATTATGCCAAAGCCCCAACGAAATCGCCGGAAGCAGCAGACCACTACGGCCACAGCGATTGTATTTCATTGTCGCTCCTCACTCAAATTCCCCACCCCCTGCCCCTCCGCAAAGATTGGGGAGGGGTGAAAATCTTCACCCCACCCTGCTTTGCGGGGAGGGGCCGAGGGTGGGGCTTTGCAATCTCACTTCATCAAAGAACGCGCTTCATCAGGTCCCAGCGGTGCCGGGCGCTTGCACGTAGACTTTAACGTCACAACCTTCTTGGCGGTTCCCGAATCCATCATCGCAGTCATCACTTCAACAACATGCGCAACCAATGAAATGTCACAGCGCGGCAATTTTTTCGTCTTGATGGCCCGGGCCATGTCAGCCAGACCCGCGCAGCGATAGTTCGCCCAGATCACATTCGTCTGGCTGTTGGCATGGCCCCAGTTGTTTTTGCCAAAGGGATGATCCCACGCTGTCATCGTCTTCGGCGTCTGGTCACCCCCCGCCACCATAACATCACCGCCAAAAAAATTCGGATCCGGCACGAACATCGCACCCGATTGGCCATAAAGCTCCATGTTCTGATGCTTGTGTGCCCACACATCCCACGACAGCGAAACCGTGATGCAAGCGCCATTCACAAATTCCAGCAGCGCATGATAGGTCGTCGGCGTCTTCACCTTCAGCTTTTCACCGTTGCGTGGATTATTGGGCTGACTGTTGATCATACGTTCCTTGCGCCCCGTGCCCAGCAATGCCGCAACCCGTTTGACCGGCCCAACGAGATTGATCAAGTTGGTGATATAATAAGGTCCCATGTCCAGCACCGGGCCACCACCAGGCTGAAAAAAGAAATCCGGATTGGGGTGCCACATTTCCATGCCCGGCCCCATGAAGTGACATGTGCCCGAAACGATCTTGCCAATCTCGCCCGCATCAATCGCAGCCCGCGCCTGCTGGTGTGATGATCCCAGGAACGTGTCAGGTGCAGAACACACGCGCAGCTTTTTCTTCGCCGCATGTTTCTGCAGCGCCAAGGCGTCCTTGTAGGACAACGTCAGGGGCTTTTCCGAATAGACATGTTTGCCCGCATCCAGAATTTGCTTTGACACCTTGTAGTGCGTGTTGGGCACCGTGAGGTTCACGACAATGTCGATGTCATCCTGCTTCAACAAGTCCTTGACGGTATGCGCACGTACGCCGAACTCATCTGCCCGCGCCTTCGCAGCCGCCATGTTGATGTCCGCCACTGCCCTGACGTCAATATCCTTGAACAGCTTCGACAGTTTCAGATAAGCCCAGGAAATATTCCCACAGCCAATGATGCCGACGCCCAGTGTTTTGTCCATGATATGCCTCAAATCTTGCTCACATAATTAAACGAATTCTTCGCCCAGGGCTTGTAGTCCTTGGGATTGTCATGCTCCATCACGAAGCTGACGCAGCGTGAGTGTTCCCGCAGCGCCTTGAAAATCTCCGGCCAGTGTCCCGTTCCCTTGCCAAGGTCCGTCTGTCCCATCTGGTCGAGGTTCTCGCCCTTGTGGGCATTCTCCTTCACGTGCACCGATGTGATGCGTTCGCCATATTTCTTGATCCACTTCACTGGATTCTGCTTGGCAAAGATCGTCCAGCCGATATCCATTTCCCAATCCACCAGAGGACCACCTTCAAAAATGCGGTCGATGGGGAAGGACCCATCCGGGAGCTTCTTGAATTCAAAATCATGATTGTGCCAACCAAAACCATAGCCCTCATCACGCATGCGCTTGGCAATCTCGCCGCAGCGCTTGCCGAACTTCTTCCAGAAGGCGGCAGTCAGCTTGCGTTCATCTGGACCAACAAAGGGGCAATAGAAATTCTTGACGCCCAAGGTCTTGCCAATTTGCAACACGCGCTTCATGTCTGTTTCAAACAGGCCAAGCGGCATGAGATGCGCTGTGGGCATGGTCAGGCCATGTTTGTCGAGCAGTGCACGGAATGCGGCCGGATCGTCATACACCGTGCCCTTGGCCCCATACTCAGCACCACCAAAGCCCTCGACCTCCTTGTAACCGCATTTCGCAATATGCTCGACAATCAGCTCCCACGGCTGAAAATTTCGTGCGGAGTAAAGTTGGAATGATAGTCGCTTTGGCATGTTGGCCTCCTCAGTGTGGTGATGAAAGAATATTGTGAATCAAGAGTATCAACGGCACGCTGTGGCACTCAAATCCGATTGGTCGTCGCTTCGTCAAACACCGAAGCCAGATTCATCCGAAAGCGCACTTTCACTTTCTGACCCGGCTCATAATGTTCGTTCGATTCAACCCGCGCCGACATGTTCTGTCCCTCGACATTGAGCCAGATCAGCGTATCCGCCCCCATCGGCTCGACAATATCAACGGTGGCAGGAATGTTGTCTGTGGCACCGTCTTCTGCGGGTCCATTGATGCGGATGTGTTCTGGTCGAACACCCAGCACAGCCGCACGCGCCGTCAATTCGGCATCGGCCCTGTAGGATTTGAGCGGCACTGAAATATGGCCGATGACGAACTTGGCCTTGGCACCCGCACCTTCGATGCCACCTTTCAGGAAATTCATGGAAGGTGATCCGATGAACCCTGCGACATACAAGTTGTTCGGCTTGTTATAGATCGTTTGCGGCGCATCCAGCTGCTGAATGGTGCCACCGCGCATCACCGCCACCCGGTCCGCCAATGTCAAGGCTTCTATCTGGTCATGCGTCACATAGATCATGGTGTTACCCAGCTTCTGGTGCAGACGCTTGATTTCGACGCGCAACTCCGCTCGCAGTTTCGCATCGAGGTTCGACAGAGGTTCATCAAAAAGAAAAACGTCAACATCCCGCACCAGCGCACGACCGATGGCAACACGTTGACGTTGCCCGCCTGAGAGTTGTGATGGCTTGCGCTCCAGCAAGGGCTGAATTTGCAGAATCTCCGATGCCCGCGCCACGCGTCTTTCGATCTCTGCCTTGTCCATGCCAGACACGCGCAACCCAAACGAAAGGTTCTTCTCCACAGTCATTTGGGGATAAAGCGCATAGGACTGGAACACCATGCCAATGCCGCGGTCCTTGGGCTCTTCCCAGGTCACGTTCTTGCCCTTGATGAACACCTGCCCGTGCGTCGGCTCCAGCAGCCCCGCAATGCAGTTCAACAACGTTGATTTGCCACAGCCTGAGGGCCCCAGCAACACAATGAACTCACCATCGGCAATATCAAGGTCGAGCGACTTCAACACCTGCAACGCGCCAAAACTTTGCGCCAGCCCCCGCACCGACACAGATGGATTATCAATTTTCGCATGCATGTTCATTACATCAACCCTTCACCGCGCCAGCAGCAATGCCGCGCACGAAATACTTGCCGGAGAAGAAATAGATGGCAAGCGGCACAAGCCCTGTTAGAATCGTCGCCGCCATGTCGACATTGTATTCCTTTACACCCTGCCCCGTGTTGACGATGTTGTTGAGTTGCACCGTCATCGGATAATTCGTGGGGCCGGCATAAATCACACCAAACAGGAAGTCATTCCAGATGCCGGTAACTTGCAGGATGACGGCCACCGTCATAATGGGCACCGACATGGGCAGGAACACCTGAAACAGAATGCGCCAGTACCCAGCACCATCCACACGTGCCGCCTTGAACAATTCCTGCGGCAGTGACGCGAAGTAGTTGCGAAACAACAGCGTCAGCAACGGCAAACCAAAAATCGTATGCACCAAAACCACCGCAGGCAATGTGGAGAATATGCCAAGCCAGCGCGTGATGATCACGATGGGGTACAACATCACCACATACGGAATGAAACTGGCCAGCAACAGAATGGTGAAAAATGTTTCCGAATACTTGAACGGCCAATTCGCCAGCGAGTAACCGGTGATGCAGGCCACCGTGATCGACACGATCACCGAGGGAACCGTGATCTTCAGCGAGTTGATGAAGCCGGGCTTGATGCCCTCGCAATAGAGCCCTGTGCAGGCCTGACTCCAGGCTTTGATCCACGGCGCAATTGTCGGCGCGTCGGAAGGCGTGAACAAGTTTCCATCACGGATCGCATCCAGGTCTTTCAGCGATGTGATGACCATGATGTAAAGTGGGAACAGGAAAAACAAGCTGCACAGGATCAGAACGCCGTAGACGACTGCGCGCGGCAGGGTTATGAATTTTTTAGGCTTGGGGCCGGATGGACCATCAAACGTGTTTGTGACATTTGACATGGGCTATTGTCCCTTCCTGCCAAATTCCATCCGGATCCACGGGATCAGGATGACGGCCATCGACAGCAGCATGATGGTGGATGCAGCAAGCGACTGGCCAAGGTTGGCACTGAAATTCTGATAAATATAACGTGAAGGCACGTCAGACGACACGCCGGGGCCGCCATCTGTTGTCGCCAGCACCAAATCGTAAATGCGGATGGCACCTGATGCCACGAACACAAATGTTGTGACCAACACTGGTTTCATCATAGGAAGCACAATCTGCAAATAGGTGCGCCATGTTGGAATGCCGTCAATGCGCGCAGCTTTCCAGATTTCTTCGTCAATGCCGCGAAGGCCTGCCAGCATCAATGCCATGACAAAACCCGTACCCTGCCAAACGCCTGCGATTACGATGGCATACATGACCATCTTCTGGTCTGCAATCCAGCCGAACGAAAAGCTTTCCCAACCCATGCCGCGTACAGCCTTTTGCAAGCCATATTCAGGCGAGAATATCCACGCCCAGACGTGACCTGTCACGATGAATGAAAGCGCAAACGGATAAAGATAAATCGTTCGGAACACGCCCTCAGCGCGGATTTTCTGATCCATCAACACAGCGATCAAGAAACCCAATGTCATGACGACCGTTATGAAGCACAAGGCATAGGTGACAACATTGGGGAACGAACCTGAACATTTCAACTGCCATGCAGATGTGCCAATCTCGCTCAGTGCCGGGCAGTCCATCCAGCGGCTGGTGTTGAATAAACGCGCATAGTTGGCACCGCCGTCAAACTTCTCCCACCATTGCACAGGCGTGAACAGCGGCACGACTTTCACGGAGGTGAAAGAGAATAAAATGACCCACAGCGTACCGCCCACAAAAACAAACAAGGCAATCGCGATCATGGCCAAGGAGCCGAATTTTGATTGCTGATTTTCGTAAGGTGCGAACCATGGCACCAGACTGAGTGGTATGACGACTGACAATAGACCGAGAACAGATGGCAATGATGATCCGGCAAATGCCGCTGAGCCAGAGATGTACATGACGATTGAAAACAGTACGAAAATCACTGCAAGATAAATCAGTTTGTAACGCAATTTGCGAAATGGAATGTCGAGAAGTGCGAGCGCAATACCTGCGAGCACGATAAAGAATGTGGCACCGGCAACGCCGCTGAACACCGTCCAGGTGGTCCAGCCGAATCCCAGAAGAAATGCAGCGCTTGCAGATATTGAAAAAGTCGTGTCGCGGGTGCGGCGGGAAACAACCGTCGTTTCAAAACTGTCTTGCAGTGCGCGCTTGCCAAAATGGGCTGCGGCATAAACAATTGCGACCAGCGCCAACAGTTTCAGTGTGAAAACCAGGATATCAGAAAACAGGGCAAATCCGCCGATATGGTTCTTGATATCGATGAACCAGCCAGCTCGCTCGAACATGCCAAATGCAACGAGGCCGAGGACGGAAGCAAGGGCTGTGAGAATTGAATAAACGATGACGGATGGTACGCGGTCCCGGGTGAAAACGTAGCGTGGATTTAAAGAAATTGTTGCCATGTCCTGACGTTACTTTCGAAGCGGGCTCCACCGTGCACACATCGCCTGGCGAATTCACATTTACCAAGATACGGGGCGCGTCACGCGGATAATTTGAGAAACGGACCACGCAGCACGCCCCATCCAAGAAGGGTGAGACGTGCCGCAATTGTCGTTCAGGCTTCAAACTTACTTCGGAGCGTTCTTGATGATTTCAGCGAACTTGGCTTGTGCATCAGCAGCAGTCATCGCTGGATCAGCCATGAATGCCGTAACCACGTCGTTGATCTGGTTGAGTGAGTCACGGTCAATCATCTGCACATTGTTCGGGAACACGGCAGTTGACTTGTCAAGAATTTCCAGACCCTTCTTCATGCAGTCGTTTGCGGCACCCAGGTCAACGTCAGCACGCATTGGCAATGAACCCTTCTTCAGGTTGAAGGCAACTTGCACTTCCTTGGTCACCAATGTTGCAGCCATCTTCTTCTGGGCCGCTGTCACTGCTGGATCCTTGTTCTTCGGGAAGTAGAACACGTCACCACCGGTGTTTAGAACTGGCGTTACACCCAGACCTGGCAAACAGTCATAGTCCTTGCCGGCCACGAGGTTGGCCACGGCAAATTCGCCGCCAGCCCAGTCACCCATCACGTTGGCACCGGCCTTGCCCTGAATAACGAGCGCTACTGCCTCATTCCACTGCGGAACCATTTTGTCTGCTGGTGCGAATTGGCGAGCCGTTGCAAGTGCTTCGAACACTTTCGCAAATTCCGGTCCGGTGGCGATGGCAAGGTCACGGTCTTTATAGACCTTCACGAAGTTTTCGACACCAGAGATTGCGACAATCACGTTCTCAACCAGCAACCCAACGGGCCAACCTTGAGCGAGTGACAAAGGTTGAATGCCTTTGGCTTGCAATGCAGGCCCGGCGGCCACCATTTCATTCCAGTTTTGTGGAGGTGCAATGCCTGCATCCTCATAGACTTTACGGTTGGTCCAAAGCCACTGGGCCGAGTGCAAGTTTACGGGAACGCAATAGACTTTGCCGTCCTTGGTGCACGATTCAAGCTGTGAAGCCGGGCGCAAGATCTTGGCCCATTCACCAGCTGTCGCAACATCGGTGATGTCTTCGAGAAGACCAGCAGCGATCAATTCATCAGCGTCTTTGCCGGGGTTGAGCTGTGTGGCGCCCATGGGGTTACCACCCAGAATACGCGAAATGATGATGGGACGAGCTACATCGCCGGAACCGGCGATGGCACCGTCAACCCATTTGTCGCCCGAGGCGTCCACGGCCTTGGCAAATTCAGCAACAGCCGCAGCTTCGCCACCGGATGTCCACCAATGGGTGACTTCCAGGTCAGCAGCGTAAGCAGCACCGGCGCTGAGCATTGAAGCGGACAACGCGATTCCGGCGATAAATTTCTTTAGTCCCATGACAGTTTCCTCCCTTGTCTTATTTGGGTAGCTGAACGCTAGACTCGTTTTTCAAAATTTGCAACGTTTCACGATAAATTACTTCAGGACCCGAATTGCTGCACTGCACAAAGTTTTTTCAAGACTTGAAACGATTCACAAAGTCGGTAACTTGACCGTATGGACAAATCCGCCGACCAGCGCCCGACCCTGCGATCTCTGGCTGAGATCACGGGGCTTGGCGTTTCCACGGTGAGCCAGGCGCTGCGCAACAGCCCTGTGATTGCCGAGGATACGCGAAAGCGCGTGCAACTGGCAGCCCAGCAGGCAGGATACCGCCCGAACCGCGCGGGCGTCCGTTTGCGCACCGGCAAAACCAACGTCATCACAGTCGTGCTCAATCCACAAGATGAAGGCTCGGGCTTCTTCTCACAATTTGTCTATGGTGTCAGCGATGCCCTGGCCAACACGGGCTATCACCTCGTCATCACGCCCTATGACCTGCACGACCCCATGGCACCGATTCGCTACATCGTCGAAACAGCATCCGCCGACGGCATCATTATCTCGCGCACCCAGCCACAGGATGCACGCATCCGCTATTTGCACGACAACAACGTTCCCTTTGCCACCCATGGCCGCACCGACATGGCCATCGCCCACGCGTTCCACGATTTCGACAATGAGTCCTTCGCCTACGAGGCCATGCGCCGCCTTGCTGCACGGGGGCGGAAGCGCGTGGCACTGCTGGCTCCACCACCGGACCTGAGTTATTTCCGCCACACCAATCTGGGGTTTGAGCGCGGCATGAAAGAATATGGTCTCCAATCCTTCCCTATCAACAGCTGCAATACAGATACCCCACTGACCGAGATCGAAGCCTTTGGTCGTCAATTGGCTCATCATCCACAACGCCCAGACGGCATCATCGGCTCCGCCACGACGTCAACCTTTGCTCTAGCCGCAGGACTGCAACGCGAGGGCTTGCTCATCGGCGTGGATTTTGACGCTGCCTCAAAGCAGTCAAGCAACCTCATGACCATCGCCATGCCCGATATCATTTCGATTCCCGAAGACTTTCATCACGCAGGTTTCAGGGCGGCACAATTGCTGATGCAAGCGATTGATGGAGTGGCGGTGGATACCTTGCAGGAAGTTGTCAGCCTGGCGTGACGTCACGCAGATAAGTCTCACACAATCCCACGGTTCCCTCGGAATATGCAACACCCATGGACTTCGCCAAGTCCGTTTTGCGGCGCGTGCCAATCCATGCCACCAGCAGCAACCGCCGCAACATGATGAATGTCGGTATCTCCGCTTCATCCTCGCGCGACAAGGCCCGCACCCGGCGATAGCCGGTCTTCCAACGCTCAATCAGGTCCGGCACGTGGCGCTCATGCTCATAAAAACTCACAGGCGTTGCCGCGTCATACATGAACCAGCTGAACCCGCAGTCATCAAAGTCGATGATCTTGACCTCCGGACCATCGACCAGCAAATTCGCCAACCGCAAATCCCCATGCACCAGCCCAAATCGATCAATCGTTTGTCCGTACACAGATAATTTCCGGCCTATGACATCAACCGTGCGCTGAAACACGGCCACCATTTCCGGCGTTACGCCAAGCCCGTCGCGCCAACGCCCCCAATGCGGCTTGTCTTCCCCCAAAGCTGATTCAAAATTCCATGTATGCCGCGTGAACCAGGCTGGCTTTGGCCACTGCATCACATGTAAATGCATCCGCGCCGCTGCTTCTCCCAAAGCTTCAAATGGTAGTGCAAGATCTTCACAAATTCCCGGCTCGCGTCCCTGCTCCCATTCGAAAAGAACAACGTTCCGGGATTGCACCACTTGAATGAATTCACCATGACGCCCTTTAATGGGGCGGGGAGTCGTCACGACACCTTCGACTCGCAGATCGATCAGCCACGCAAGTTCAGACGCAATGGCCGCACGCGTGTGATAACCGTCACGGTGAATACGAAGTGCAAAGGTTTTTCCATCTGCGGTGTCCACCCGGTAGGTCGTATTTTCCGATATGTTGATGAGGACGACATCAATGATCTGTGCCAGATCATAATACACCAGGGCCGCGAGTGCGATTTCCCTCTCCGTCACGCTTCGCGTGCCACCTCTCCCGCAAGCGGGCGAGGAAGATGATGATTTGAGGATAGGCTGATGCCCA
>JANNNG010000020.1:0-4913 GCA_031398425.1 Hyphomicrobiales bacterium
TGCTGGTCGCGCAAGCGCACGATGACATCAACCCGGTCAATCACCTTGCCCTTAGGCACGGCTGGAATGCCTGAGACCGTGACACCACCCATGTCAATGTCCATCAGCGTCTGCTTTTCTGTGTCAAAGAAATGAAAATGATCGGACGTGTTGGTGTCATAGTAACTCCGGTCGCCCTCAATGGCCAATTCGCGCAACAAACCTGCGGAACGAAACTGGTTCAGCGTATTGTAAACCGTTGCGAGAGAAACCGGAACCGAAGCCTGCAAAGCCTCCGCATAGAGGTCCTCGGCACACACATGCCGATCCCCCTTGCCAAACAGCAATTCGGCCAGTGCCAGCCGCTGTTGCGTGGGCCGAAGCCCAGCCAGACGAAGCTTTTCGACAAGGGTGGATTCCAATGACATGCAAGTCCTATAGCAGCTTGTCACTATTCTGTGCAATGCGGCGAAAAGTAAGTCGCCTCGCTTTGCATTCTGAGCAAGTCACATGCTAACACCGTTCAAATCTTGAGAGGGGCGAAGCCGGAAAACCAATGTTCACACCAATGCCATCCTACAGCTACGAAGACTTGATCACCTGTGGTCGCGGTGAACTCTTTGGACCAGGTAATGCCCAATTGCCGTTGCCACCCATGTTGATGTTCGACCGCATTACCCACATTCAGAAAGATGGCGGTGCGGCAAAACTCGGATCGGTAACGGCGGAACTGGACGTGAAGCCCAATCTCTGGTTTTTCCTCTGCCATTTCCATGGCGACCCTGTGATGCCAGGCTGCCTTGGCCTTGATGCGCTGTGGCAGTTGACCGGTTTTTTCCTCGGCTGGCTGGGCGAACCTGGCAAGGGTCGCGCCCTTGGCGTGGGCGAAGTCAAGTTCACAGGCATGGTGACGCCAAAGATCAAGACCGTGACCTACGAAGTCGAAGTCACTCGCCTCATTCTGCGCAAACTGAAACTGGCCGTGGCCAACGGCATCATGAAAGCGGACGGCGAAGTGGTGTATCAGGTGACCGACATGAAGGTCGGGCTGTTCGGGCCTGGGGCTTAAGCGATCAAGGGAGTATCAGATGCGTCGTGTCGTTATCACCGGGATGGGCATCATCTCGTCAATCGGCAACAATACCCAGGAGGTCACTGCGTCCTTGCGCGAGGCCAAATCCGGGATTGTAGCAGCCGACAAATACAAGGAACTCGGTTTCCGCTGTCAGGTGCATGGCCAACCCCATTATGATCTCGATACTGTGGACCGCCGCGTCCGCCGCTTCATGGCCGATGGTGCGGCGTGGAATTATGTGGCTATGCAGCAAGCCATCGTCGATGCGGGCCTGGAAGAATCTGACGTCAAGAACGAACGCACCGGCATTATCATGGGCTCTGGGGGCCCCTCCACAAAAGTGATTGTGGCAGCAGCAGATACCACCCGTGAAAAAGGCCCCAGGCGCGTCGGCCCCTTTGCCGTGCCGCCCTCCATGTCGTCTGCCCATTCAGCAACGCTTGCCACACCCTTCGGCATTCGCGGCGTGAACTACACAATCTCGTCAGCCTGCGCCACGTCAGCCCATTGCATCGGCAACGCAGCAGAAATGATTCAATGGAATAAGCAGGATGTCATGTTTGCTGGCGGTGGTGAGGAACTGGACTGGACGCTGTCGGTGCTGTTCGACGCCATGGGTGCCATGTCCTCGAAATATAACGACAGCACGGCATCCCGCGCCTACGATAAAAACCGCGACGGCTTTGTCATTGCAGGAGGTGCTGGCGTCGTAGTGCTCGAAGAATTGGAACACGCCAAGGCTCGGGGTACTAAAATCTATGCAGAACTTGTGGGCTACGGTGCCACATCCGATGGTTACGACATGGTGGCACCGTCAGGCGAGGGTGCGGTGCGCTGCATGCGCCAGGCCATGGCGAAGGTGAAAGACGAGATCGACTACATCAACCCTCACGGCACCTCCACACCCGTCGGTGATGCCAAGGAAATTGAAGCGGTGCGCGAAGTCTTCGGCAGCAAAATCCCGCCAATTTCGTCAACGAAATCCCTGACCGGTCACTCGCTGGGTGCCACCGGTGTGCAGGAAGCCATCTATTGCATGCTGATGATGAACAACAACTTCCTCTGCGAAAGCGCCCATATTCAGGAACTGGATCCGGCCTTTGCCGATGTGCCCATTCTTCGCAAGCGCGTGGACAACGCAAAAGTGGATACGGTGATGTCCAACTCATTTGGTTTCGGTGGCACCAATGCCACTTTGGTGATGCAGAGGTACAATAAATAATGGTTGATGGTCTGATGAAGGGCAAGCGCGGTCTTGTGATGGGCGTGGCGAATGACCATTCCATTGCCTGGGCCATTGCAAAATCCCTGCATGCACAAGAAGCGGAACTCGCCTTCACCTATCAGGGTGAAGCCTTTGGCAAACGGCTTGAGCCTCTGGCCGCGTCAGTGGGGTCAAACCTGACGATCCCCTGTGATGTGGAAGACCTGATGTCCGTGGATAACGTCTTCGCAGAGCTGAAACAAAAATGGGGCAAGATCGATTTTCTCGTCCATGCCATTGCCTTCTCCGACAAGAATGAACTGAAGGGCCGTTACGCCGACACAACGCGCGAGAATTTCGTCCGTACCATGATCATTTCCTGTTTCTCCTTCACGGAAATTGCAAAACGCGCCGCCGACATCATGCCCGATGGTGGTGCCTTGGTGACCCTCACCTATGGCGGCTCCACCCGCGTCATGCCGAACTACAACGTCATGGGTGTTGCAAAGGCGGCACTTGAATCATCTGTCAGATATCTTGCGGGCGATTTCGGCCCGAAAGCCATCCGCGTCAACGCCATCTCCGCAGGCCCCATGCGCACGCTCGCAGGGGCTGGCATTGGGGATGCGCGCGCCATGTATAATTACCAGCAAGCCCACGCGCCCTTGCGCCGCACGATCACGACGGAAGAAGTGGGTGGTGCCGGGCTCTATCTGCTCTCGCCACTGTCAAGCGGCGTCACGGGCGAAATCCACTACGTCGACTCGGGCTACAACATCATCTCGATGCCGCAACCTTCGGACCTCATCAAAGCATGACAACCCACGAAACTCTGCTGGACCGTTACGCCGAACTCACCATCAAGTCCGGACTTGGTCTGAAAGCTGGTCAGCAACTCTTGCTGACCGCACCCCTCGAGGCCGTCGACCTTGTGCGCCGCATCACCTTCCACGCCTACAAGGCGGGCGCGTCGCTTGTTACTACTCTGTACACGGACGAAAAATCGACGCTCATACGCTATGAAGCAGGTCATGATGCCAGCTTCGACGCAGCACCTGTCTGGTTGTTCAACGGCATGGCCGAAGCTTTCCGCGATGGTAGTTGCGCAAGACTCGCCATCCTTGGTGAAGACCCCGCTTTGCTTTCGGCGCAAGACCCGGAAAAACTCTCCCGTGCCAACCGTGCAAGATCAAAGGCCTATAAGCCTGTTATCGAGTTGATCACCCAGTTCGCCACCAACTGGTGCATCATTTCCGCTGCAACTCCATCCCACGCCCGCAACATGTTCCCTATGCTCAGCGAAGAAGCGGCCATGCAGAAATTGTGGGATGCAATATTCAAATGTACCCGCGCTGATCTGCCCGACCCCATCGCTGCTTGGGACGCCCACAACAAGGCGCTGCATTCCCGTGTAAAGCTTCTGAACGACAAGCGTTACTCAGCACTAAAATACAAGGGCCCCGGAACAGATTTCACCTTGGGCCTTGTTGATAATCATGTCTGGGCAGGTGGTGCATCAATGGCGCGAAACGGCATTCTCTGCAATCCTAATATCCCCACCGAAGAAGTCTTCACCATGCCGCACCGTGAACGCGTTGATGGCGTGGTGCGGTCAACCAAGCCGCTGTCCTATCAAGGGTCGATGATCGAAGGCATTGCGGTACGTTTCGAAAAAGGCCGCATTGTCGAGGGAACAGCAACGCGCGGCAATGATGTGTTTCAGAAAATGATATCGACAGATGAAGGTGCTGCACGCCTCGGTGAGGTGGCCCTGGTGCCGCACTCCTCACCCATTTCCGCCTCAGGCCTCGTCTTCAACGAAACGCTTTACGATGAAAATGCCGCCAGCCACATTGCCGTGGGGCAGGCCTACTCCCAGAACATGGCGGGCACGGCCGAGATGTCAGCAGAACAGAAACTCGCCGCTGGCATGAACACATCACTGGTCCACGTGGACTGGATGATCGGGTCTGGCGAACTCGACATTGATGGGATCACCCAAGATGGCAAGTCTGAACCCCTGATGCGCGGTGGAGAATGGGCCGACGACTGAACATTCCCGCAGGCCGTGACAAGCCAGTCCTCAGTCTGCGGATTGATTTTGCCGAAGGCCGCAGGCTCGGTCCCGGAAAGGTCTTGCTGCTGGAAGCCGTAGACGAACACGGCTCTATATCAGCCGCAGGCCGCGCCATCGGCATGTCCTACAAGCGGGCATGGGATTTGATCGACGAGATGAACCAGATTTTTGTGGAACCTGTTGTTGAGTCAAAAAGCGGCGGCAAGCAGGGCGGCGGCGCGGTGTTGACTGCTCTTGGACACCGCATTGTCACAACCTATCGCAAGATGGAAGAACAGGCGGCACAGGCCAATAAGGCTGCGATAGCCAAGCTTTTGAAAGACGTGGATTAAGCCACGCTTATCTTGCGGCTGATACGTCGCGCCAGAATTTCCGAAACCACCAGTGCGGCAAATGAAATGACAATCGAGATGAAGGTCAACCGCAACGCCTGAAAATCACCGCCAGGCACTTGCGTGAAGGTATAAATCGCAGAGGGCAGGGTTTGCGTTTCGCCGGGAATATTCGAAACAAAGGTAATCGTCGCACCAAATTCACCCATGGCTTTTGCAAATCCCAATATCGCTGCCGCAATAACA
>JANNNG010000092.1:0-3607 GCA_031398425.1 Hyphomicrobiales bacterium
GGTCGGGTCATCACCTGCAAGCTCTGGATGATTGAGTGCGAGATTGCGGACTTCGATCTTGTCATGGGCATCACGCTTGTAGCCCTCGACGATGACGAGATCACAGGGTTTGAGCGCAGCCAATACCGTCTCCAGCGACGGTGGGTCCTCGCCGCGCAACTCGTGAATGATGGCCGTGCGCTCGTTGGAGACCACGGCCACTTCAGAAGCACCCGCCTTGCGGTGGCGGAAGGAGTCGCGGCCTTCATGGTCAATGTCAAAGGAATGATGGGCGTGCTTGACGGTGGAGACTTTGTAGCCCTGCGCCGTCAGATGTCGCACCAGTTTTTCAACTAGCGTGGTCTTGCCAGAATTCTTGAAGCCTGCAACGCCAATGACGTTCATGGGTGAGATGGAGTGCGTTGAAACACCCCCTCCCCCCTTCGGGGTACTCCCCCAACAAGTTGGGGGAGAAAGCACTGCGAGTCCTTCCCCAACTTGTTGGGGGAGTATCCCGAAGGGGGGAGGGGGTCTCTCGACAGGCTCAACTCTCCCTCGCTATCATCTCTGCCGCTGCCAAATCCTCAGGCGTGTTGATATTGAAGAAGGGATCGTGGGGCAGGGCAGCCCAGACGACTTTCTCGGCTTTGGCCTTCACCACGAAATCCTGCACCCGGCGCAGGTTCTGATCAAGGATCAATCGTTCAAGTGGCTTTGCCATGGCCGTGGTCCAGAGGCCCGTGAGATAGTGATCCTGGCCGCCGCTTCTGGCGTGTGCCGCACCCGTCACCTGACCTGCTTCCTTCAATCGCTCGACCAGATCAAGCGGCACAAGCGGTGAGTCTGATGGCACGGTGAGCACGGCATCGTAACCATCATCAGCGCCGAAACTGAGAGCGGCATGCAAGCCAGCGAGCGGTGTTGCCACATCATCAAGCAGATCGATGATGATGACGTGACCCAGCTTGGCAAAGCGCCGGGGATCGCCATTGGCGTTGATGACGACCGCGTCAACCTGAAAGCCGATGCGCGAGGCCACACGCTCAATGAGCGTCACGCCATCAAGTTCCAGAAATGCCTTCTCGCGCCCGTCCATGCGGGTGGAACGTCCGCCTGCGATGATCGCCCCCAGTATTTTCATGCGTGGGGATAGATCCGGTTGGGCGGAATGATGATCTTGATGCTGTCACCAGCAGACACTTCTCCTTCACGTTCCACCCAGGCGGTGACGCCACGCTTGTGAGTGGCGGCGGCGACCACTTTCATCTGCGTACCGGGGTGATGCTGTTCCACCACCTTGGCAATCTGGCTGCAGGGCGCGTTTTCCATATCGACAACCAGCGTGGCACCGGAAGGAAACTGCAACCGTGTGGAGGGCGGCAGCAGGGTGAAATCCGCAATACCGGTGACGACCATGTTGGCTCCGAACCATGAAGGGTCAATGGCCGGTATCGATAAACGCAAGGCGATTTCGGCCAATTCCTCCTGCGCCAGAATGGTGACCTGCCGCACATTGCGAATATCCGTGTCGCGCTTGTAAAGCTGCAAGGTGCGAACGTCGGACTTGCGGGTTTCGCCGCCATGACAATCGCCTTCCGGCCCGGAAAACAGCAGCTGCAGAGTCCGGGTCGGCGCTTTTTCAAATCCGGTGTTGCGCGATGCACGTGACAACAGTGTTTCGACGCGACCCCTAAACGGCAGAATGGTCATCAGTGGCATATGGCTTTGCTCCCAGGCTTTCCCTATACGAACAGGCCATGACCGACAACCACCTGGAAGCAGAACTGGACGCGCGTGATCTGCTCTGCCCCTTGCCCGTGCTGAAAGCCCGCAAGCGGTTGGAGATCATGGCCAGTGGATCCATTCTCAAGGTGATTGCAACCGACCCTATGTCCGCCGTCGACATGCCGCATTTTTGCAACGAGCAGGGTCACAGCCTTCTCTCCCATGATACAAATGACCAGCAACAGATTTTCAGGATCAGACGCAGATGAGTTATGACTTCGGTGCTTTCAACAATTGGGGACCACTCAAAAAAGTGGCGTTACGCCGCCCGCAGGAAGCGTTCCAGTCGGATGAGAAGATCGACAGGGAATGGAGAGACCTGAATTTTCATGCCCGGCCTGATTTCGGCAATGCGCTCACGGAGTTTGAGCGGGTTGACCATGTGCTGAAGGCCACTGGCGCTGAAATCGTCTACCTGCCCGCAGGCGATGGGCTGACACTTGATTCACTCTACACCCATGATGCACTTGTGGTGACGCCGCGCGGTCTGGTGCGACCGCGCATGGGAAAGGCCCAGCGCCGTCATGAGGCGGCGATCAATGGAGCGGCACTTGAAAAGCTGGGCTTTCCCATTGCGGGCGAGATTTCAGGCGAAGGCAAGCTTGAAGGTGGTGATCTGGTCTGGCTGGACCGGCACACGCTGATTGCCGGTGTGGGCTATCGCACCAACGCCGAAGGCTGCCGCCAGTTGCATGCGCTGTGTGGTGATGATGTCGACGTCAAGACCTTTGACATGCCGCATTACAAGGGACGTGCGGATGTGTTCCACCTCATGAGCGTGCTGTCGCCGCTCGACCATGATCTCGCCGTGGTTTATCTGCCGCTGATGCCGGTGCGTCTGGTTGAATTGCTGGAGGATCGGGGCATCCGCTTTGTGCATGTGCCCGATGCCGAGTTTGAGAGCATGGGCTGCAATGTGCTGGCATTGGGGCCGCGTCAAGCCATGAGTGTGTCAGGCAATCCTGAAACCGTTGCCCGCATGCAGCAGGCGGGCGTGAAAGTCGAAGTCATCGCAGGCACGGACATCTGCCGCAAGGGCGAAGGCGGGCCGACGTGCATGACGAGGCCACTGGTTCGAGGCTAAAACATCGCCTTCACGCCATTGGTAAAGCCGACCGTCACCGTGCCATCATCATGCTCGATCAGCGGACGACGAATGAGCGAGGTGTGCCTGGTGGCCAGGGCCACCGCCCTGGCTTCCGTGAGGTTTCCGGTTTCCGACGCATCAAGGCCACGCCAGGTGTAGCCTGCCTTGTTGACGAGCTTTTCCCAACCGCCCAAGGCCTTCGACCAGGCGGCGACCTGGGTTTTTGTTGGCGGGTTTTCCTGGTGATCAGTGAAATCCACTTTTACTTTCTTCTCGCCCAGAAATTCCAGCGCCTTCTGGCACGTCGAACACTTGTGCAATCCATAGACCTTCATGTCTTACCTCAATGCTAGCGTCTTGTCGGTGAAGGCGGCTCCGCCACCTTCGATCTGGTCGGTGAAAGCCTTGAACAGGCCTTCGATGGCGGCTTTCTCGATATCCTTCACGATGAACACCAGTCGCGTTTCACGCTGGCCTTCGGGCCAGCTATCCAACCGCACCGGGGGATGCAGCACGTGCTGAACTCCGTGTACGGCAAGGGGGCGCTGTGGATCATCCGTCATCAGGATGATGCCTTTCATCCGCAGCAGACCGGGGCCGTGATAGGATGTGAGAAGTTCCAGAAATAATTCGAGGCCTTGCGGTGTAATGGGGCGCTGGTCGCGCAGAGCAAAACTGCGGATATGGGCATCATGACGCGAGGTGTCATGATGATGGTGTTTCTCGGCCCGCTCCACCGCCTCGATGGCAAGCCAG
>JANNNG010000128.1:0-1937 GCA_031398425.1 Hyphomicrobiales bacterium
CTGGAAAACATCCAGGCGGGACGTGCAATCAGAATCACGCGCGAGTAAGAACATGAAAGAGAAGTTTCAAGGCCGCACCCCGAAAACCGCCATCATCCTCGGCTCCGCCTTGGGATCGGTTGTTGACGCCGTGCAGGATCCACTGATTATTCCGTACACGGAATTACCCGGTTTCCCCATGCCGAAAATTTCAGGTCATGCGGGGAAGCTTTATGTTGGCAAGATCGACGGCACTGAGGTTGCTGTTCTGGCAGGTCGCACCCACGCTTATGAAAGCGGCGATGCTGGTGTGATGCGCCCGGTGCTGGAGCAGTTGAAGGACGCAGGCATCGAGACGCTGATCCTTACCAATGCGGCGGGATCCCTCAAAACCTCCATGGGGCCAGGCTCCATCATGTTGATCACCGATCACATCAATGTATCGGGCATGAACCCCTTGATTGGCCAGCATGGTGATGACAATTTTGTGCCCATGACGGATGCCTATGATCCCCGCTTGCGCAAGCAATTTCTCGTTGCTGCAAAAAAGGAAAAAATCGCGCTGAAGCAAGGGGTCTATGTCTGGTTCTCCGGTCCATCATTCGAAACGCCCGCCGAAATCAGGATGGCGCAAATTATTGGCGGTCATGCTGTCGGCATGTCCACCGCCCCTGAAACCATCATGGCGCGTCGCCTGGGAATGAAGGTGGCGGGCGTTTCTGTCATCACAAATCTGGGGGCAGGCATCAAGGGAGCAAACCCGTCCCATGAGGAAACCAAGCGTGAGGGCATGAAGGCAGCGGCCAATGTGCAGCGTTTGCTGATGCGATTCTTTCAGGAAGAAAAATAGTGCTGCCGCAGGAAGTCATCCGCCGCAAACGGGATGGAGCAGCGCTCACCACTGAGCAGGTCAAGGACTTCATTGCAGGGCTGACATCAGGTGCAGTGTCAGAAGGCCAGGTTGCGGCCTTTGCCATGGCGGTGTTCTTCAAAGGCATGAGCCGCGAGGAAGCTGTGGGACTGACGCTGGCCATGCGCGATTCCGGCACCGTGTTGCAATGGGACTTGCCGGGGCCCGTGGTGGACAAGCATTCGTCGGGTGGCATTGGTGACAACATCTCGCTCTATCTCGCACCCATGCTGGCCGCATGTGGTTTGTATGTGCCGATGATCTCAGGTCGCGGCCTCGGCCACACCGGCGGCACTCTCGATAAACTTGACTCCATCCCCGACTACCAGACCCAGCCCGACCTTGCGCTATTCCGCAAGGTGACTCGCGAAGCCGGGTGCTGCATCATTGGCCAGACGGCTGATCTCGCTCCTGCCGACAAACGCCTCTATGGTATTCGCGATGTAACGGCGACGGTGGAGAGCGTGCCGCTGATCACGGCGTCCATTCTTTCGAAGAAGCTCGCAGCGGGCTTGCAACATCTGGTGCTGGATGTGAAATGCGGGTCTGGAGCTTTCATGGCGACGGTTGACGATGCGCGTGCACTTGCAACGTCGCTTGTTGCAGTTGCCAACGGTGCGGGTTTGAAAACCACGGCCTTGATTACTGATATGGATGAACCATTGGCGAATGTCGCTGGCAATGGGCTGGAAGTGGCACATGCTGCCGAATTCCTGATGGATGGCTTACACAACAAACGAGTCCTTGATATCACACTTGCACTGGGTGCCGAACTTCTGGTCAGTGCGAAAATTGCCGAAAATATCGAGGCTGCGCGCTTCAAGTTGGAAAAAGCTCTTGCATCAGGTTCAGCCGCTGATCATTTCGAGCGCATGGTTGCGGCTCTCGGTGGGCCTGCAAATTTTCTGCGCAACCACGGCAAGCATCTGCCCCGTGCGGCTATTGTCAAGCCGGTTCATGCCGATGATGAGGGCGAGATTGCTGCCATGACCACCCGCAATCTTGGCCTTGCCGTCATCGAACTTGGCGGTGGCCGTCGTGTGGCCAC
>JANNNG010000201.1:0-14955 GCA_031398425.1 Hyphomicrobiales bacterium
CCAGTTCGGCCAGCATCTTGTCGGCATTGGTGATGAAGTATGGCGAGAGATAGCCACGGTCAAACTGCATGCCCTCGACAACTTCGAGTTCGGTTTCAGCGGTCTTGGCTTCTTCAACCGTAATCACGCCTTCATTGCCGACCTTCTGCATGGCCTGGGCGATCATGTCGCCAATCTCTTTGTTGCCGTTGGCAGAGATCGTGCCGACCTGGCCGATTTCCTCAGACGACTTGACCTTCTTCGAGCGCTTCTTGATGTCGTCGATGGCGGTGGCCACGGCCATGTCGATGCCGCGCTTCAAATCCATCGGGTTCATGCCGGCGGCAACGTTCTTTGCACCTTCGCGGACGATGGCTTGGGTCAGAACGGTTGCAGTTGTGGTGCCGTCGCCAGCCACATCATTGGTTTTCGAGGCAACTTCGCGCACCATCTGGGCGCCCATGTTTTCGAACTTGTCTTCGAGTTCAATTTCCTTGGCAACGGTCACACCGTCTTTCGTGGTGCGGGGTGCACCGAACGACTTGTCGATGACGACGTTGCGGCCCTTTGGACCCAATGTGACTTTTACCGCGTTGGCGAGAATGTCAACGCCGCGCAGCATCTTTTCGCGGGCTTCACCGCCGAATAATACCTGTTTAGCAGCCATGGCTGTAATTCCTCTTTGTACTGATTAAATTTGCAACAGACGGCGAGAACTTATTTCTCAAGCACGCCCATGACATCGGATTCCTTCATGATCAACAGGTCTTCGCCGTCGATCTTGACTTCCGTGCCGGACCACTTGCCGAACAGCACAACATCGCCCTTCTTCAGGTCGATCGGCGTCAGCTTGCCATGATCATCGCGGCCACCGGGGCCAACGGCAATGATTTTGCCCTGCATGGGCTTTTCCTGGGCGGTGTCCGGAATGATGATGCCACCCTTGGTCTTGGTGTCTTCTTCAACCCGCTTGACGACAACGCGGTCGTGCAAAGGACGGAATTTCATGGGGATAACTCCTGTATTTCATTGTTTTCGTTGATTAAACGGTGAAGCACTGGGGCCTCGGACCGTTCCCGTTAGCACTCAAAGGAGTGGAGTGCTAACAGTTGGTTGTGAAATAGGAGCGGGAAGCGCAGGAGTCAAGGGGTGGCTGTGCTGGATCGTGGTTCGGTTTGAAAGTCTGCTTCATACACAATGGCGGACATTTCGAGACACGGACCTCACGTCTGATTATGACACGGAACGGACATCTTGATCAACCCGAGCGAGCTTTCGTTTGGACGAAGCGGCCGACAAAATTCCGCTCATGACATTCTCATGTCATGGAGGCTACATTGTGCCATGCGCCTGCTTGTGGTCGAAGATGCCGCGAAAATGCTGGCCCTGTTGCGACGGGGCCTGCACGAGGAAGGCTATTCCATCGATACTGCGCAGACTGCTGAAGACGCACTGTGGATGGGAACTGAGAACCGCTATGATGCAGTCATTCTTGATGTTATGCTACCGGACGGCAACGGTTTTGATGTGCTGCGCAGTTTACGCAAAGCTGGCCAGTGGGCTCCGGTCATTATGCTTACCGCCAAGGACGCCGTTGCTGACCGTGTCGCCGGGCTTGATGGCGGCGCTGATGATTATCTAACCAAACCGTTTTCTTTCGATGAGTTGTTGGCAAGGCTTCGGGCGCTGTTGCGGCGCGGCGGGGCCAAACGTCCCAGCATTCTCTCGTCCGGGCCGTTGATACTCGATCCGGCCGCGCATCTGGTCATGCTTGATGGCAATGCAGTTGAATTGACAGCACGCGAATTCACGCTGCTTGAATTTCTCCTGCGTAACAAGGGAATGGTCGTGAGCAGGACCCGCATCCGCGAGCATGTCTGGGATGAAGCTTTTGAGGGAGACTCCAATGTCGTCGACGTCTACGTTCGCTATCTACGCGAGAAACTTGACCGTCAGATCGGCACTGAGCTGATTGAAACCGTACGCGGTGCCGGTTATCGCATCAAGGACGCTTGATATGCGGTTGCCGATCAGAACCAAACTGACACTTGTTTTTACAGCTTTGATGGCAGGCATTCTGGCTATCACAGGTATTCTGGTCTACCGCACTTTCTCGGTCCAACTTGATCAAACTATCAACGCGCGCCTTGAGAGCCTGGGACGCGAACTTACAACTGACATTATTGCCGGTGATCGGGATATCTTGCACGATTTCGGCGAAGGCGACTCCGAGGGGTTTTTCGCCCAAATCCTTGATACCAATGCTAACATTATCGAGTTGGCCGCTACCGCAAAAACGCCCCTGCTGACAGCAACTGCGCTGCAAAATGCAAAGTCTGAATCAATCTACGACGTGATGGCGGCAGGTGCAGGAAAAACAGTGTCCCAACCTGTGAGAGTGGCAGTCTCACAAGTGCCAAAAGGCCAATTTGTTGTTGTTGGAACCAGCCTCCTCGATCGCAATGATAGCCTGGAACAACTGCTTCGGCTTTTGTGGCTCGCTGGTCCGGCTCTTGCAGGTCTTGCAAGTCTTCTGGCTTGGCTGCTGGCGAGCGCCGCATTGAAGCCTGTTGAAAGGATGAGCCAGCAAACGGCCATGATCACAGAGAACAATCTTACCGAACGGGTCCCCGTTCCCGAGACGGGGGACGAGATTGCGACACTTGCGATCACCCTCAACAGCATGCTGGCGCGGCTCGAACAGGGCTTTGAACGCGAAAGGCGCTTTGTCGACGATGCCAGTCATGAGTTGCGAACGCCTCTGGGCATTCTCAAGACCGAACTCGATCTCGCCTTGCGCCGCGCCCGTAGCAAGGAAGAACTGACAGCTGCACTCACCAGTGCAGCAGAAGAATCGGAACGCTTGAACCGGATCGCAGAGGATCTCCTTGTGTTGGCGCGCTCCGACCGCGGCCGTTTGCAGCTTCGCAAGGAGCAGGCACAGGTCAATCGATTGCTGCACAGCGTCGCCGAGCGCTTTGGGACGCAATCCAAATCGCGAGGCGTGGGCATTTGCGTGGATGCACGTGCTGACCTCATCGCGCACATCGATCCGGCGCGGCTCGAACAAGCTCTGGGCAACTTGATTGCCAATGCCCTGGCCCATGCGCCATCCAGCAGCACCATAAGCGTAAGGGCAGAAACATTCGAGAGAGATCTGGCCATCTCCGTCGCAGACAATGGCCCGGGGTTTCCACCGAACTTTATTGAACGCGCCTTTGACCCTTTTACCCGCGCAGACGCTGGACGTTCGAGCCGTGATGGCGGTGCTGGACTGGGGCTCGCAATCGTCAAAGGCGTTGCTGAAGCCCATGGAGGGTCAGTTAAGGTGCGCAATAATCCGGCGGGCGGAGCCGTCGTGACGATCACCTTGCAAAATAAATAACCTCTCATCTGCTTTTCATCCAGGTCTCACCATGGCCTCACGGCAGAAATCACAAGATCGTCTCGTCTCATCAGAAGGAACGAAGACAATGACCAAACACAAAACCACATTGATGACATGCTCAGCAGTTGCGTTGACGCTTTTCATCACCCTTTCACCAATCGCGGATGCCCAAAATGCCGCCAAGGCAATTCCGCAGCCAACCGTGACTGATCTCAAGGTCGCTCCCGACTCTGCAAGGCTTGATCTGGAGTTGCCGGATTTCTCCAACCCTACCAAGATCACCAACCCATTCTTTCCGATTTCGAGTCAGGAGTCGGTTCTCCTCTTGGGCAAAGTAGACGGCAAGCGCTTCCGAACAGAAGTGACGCTTTTGCCTTACTCGCGCATCGTCACATGGAACGGCATGCAAATCGAAGCCGCAGTATCGCAATATGTCGCCTTCCTTGACGGGCGACTTGAGGAAATTGCCATCGATCTCTACGCCCAGGCCGATGACGGGTCAGTCTGGTATTTGGGTGAGGACGTCAGCGATTTCAGCGATGGTGCAATCATAACCAAAGAGGGTACTTGGCATGCCGGAATTGATGGTCCACCAGCGATGATCATGCCGGGGCAACCCAAACTCGGAGACGTCTATCGCCCAGAAAACATGCCAGGCATCGCCTTTGAGGAAGTTCAGATTACAAAAACTAATGTGACCGTAGACGGCCCCTTCGGCAAGATCGCTGGCAGTATTGTGGGATCCGAACTGCACATGGACGGATCGTCGGAGGACAAGTATTTCGCTCCGGGTTACGGCGAGTTCAACACCGCCAATGCTGATGGTGACCATGAATCGCTGGCCCTCGCCATTCCAATCGACAAGGCCTCCGGCGAAATGCCTGCTGCAATGGCTGACATGAATAGAGCTTTGCTGGAAATCATCGAAAATGCCAAGTCGAAGCAGTGGAGAACCGCAGAATCAGCCCTCCAGCAAACGGAAACAGCAAAGGCGCTGATTGCAGCCAATGACATCCCACTGCTGGTCGGCCCGCTTCTCGACGACGCGCTAAAGACCCTGCAGAACGTAGTCAAGCAAAGGCATTCAGGCAAGGCGGCGGCTGCAGCAATTGAGCTTGCGCGCCTTGGACTTGACCTGCAACTCCGCTATCGTTCGCGTGCCGGGATCGATCTTGCCCGCCTCGACCTGTGGGCCGCACAGCTTCAACTGGATGCAGTGGCTGGCCAAGAGGGCGCGGTGCGCGGCGACACATTCACAATGGCTCTGATCAAGGACCGGATCATCAGGGATTTGAGCCCCACTGACGCACAAAAAGTGAACGTCGCATTTGGCAATCTGCTGCCGGCGGCCAAGGACGCTGAGTTGGGGGACGCTGCAGTGGCAGCCACGGACCTGCGGGAGATCATAAAGGCAATCAGGCTCTAGCCAATCGACGAACTTGATTTGCACCAGTATCACAGCAAACATGTAACGCATCAATCCCCGCTGGGTCATCAACGGGCCTAGCGGCCTCTCATCGTACTCTCACAAAAAACGTGGCAATTCAGGGATGGTGACATCAATTGTTTGTCGTTTGAGTTGTTTACGGGAATCAAAACATGTTTCGCATTTTGTTTGCTTCCAGCGTTTTCCTGTTGCAGCTGACAGCTGTTGGCGGTGCGCAGAATTGCACGGCGCCCTGCCTCGCTTACTCCGTGAGTGGTGAGCTTCAGGACGAATGGCTGTTTTCGGCAAGACCGGCAGCAAACGAAGCCAATGACATAAGCCCGACCCTTGGGGCTACGCTCGATTTTCGACCTGTCGATGACTTTAGCATGATTGCCACCGTGACGACTGAAGCTGTGCGTGATCGGGAACCCGGCAATGACCGCGCCTTTCAGGATATCGGCACCTATCTCGAAGAACTCTACGGTGAAGCAAGATTTAACCCCGTGACTTTCCGGTTCGGAAAGTTCAGCCCTATCTTCGGATTGGCAACGAACGAAGCGCCGGGATTCAACGCGACTGAATTTTCTGGTGACTACGACAATGAAGAGCGCTGGGCTGCTGAAGCTGCTGTGAGTTTTGAAGCACTCGACATGTCGCATCAGTTCGGTGCCAGCATCTTTACGGCCGACCGCACGGCGCTAAGCGAGTCGCTTTTCACCAATCGCGGCCACTTGCGCCTTTCCGATGGCGGCGCGGGCAATACCAGCGGCCTCAGTTCAGCCGCACTGACTTTGAGCGGTTGCCTCGGCGGCGAAACCGATGAATGCTATGCGGACGGAACGTTTGGCTATCGGCTGGGACTCCGTCATCAGAAAGCCGGAGCTGCCAGCCAAGATCAGCTCGACGAAGGCGCAGCACCAAGGGACGAACTTGCGTTTCTGGCGGCGGCAACAACCCGTTTCGAGATTGCCGACGAAACCGTTCTTCGTGCTCTATCGGAAGTCGCCTATGTCGATCATCTTTCGGGCGAATCGGCTGATGCCCTGATCTGGACTGGCACACTGGAACTGGAAAGGGAGTCCATAGCTTACAGCATCGGTTATTCGGCCCGTCAGACGTTCATTCCAGGCGCGCCCGATGAAACTGATTATCTTGTCGACGTCGCTGCATTCTATACTTTCAACGAAGACCTTGCCCTGTTGGGCGAAAGCTGGAAGCTTGGCGCAGGCTACACCCACCTTTCTGCTGCGGGTGGAGAAACCGCGCATGTCGCCACACTCCGGCTCAGCTTTGAGATCGAAGGCAACACCGGCAAAGCAAGCATGGCAAAGTGAAAATGGGAAAGTAATGTGCAAGCACCGACCTCCGTCCGAACTGACCGCAAGGCCGTGACACCCATCGAAGCCTTTGCCATCATGGACAAAGAGTTTGGTACCGTCTTCGACCCCAGCTGCTTCGCCACGCCAAAATCAGCTCAGCGCCGGGCAGCATAACGGGCAGATGTGACGGGGGCGTTTTCCACCCTCGACTGCACAATTTAAGTTGCGTTTACCAACTCACAGACAAACGCAACGCGTAAAGTCTGCTTCTGGCCCAGGCTGTGTAAAAACGCGGTTTGGGTCGAAATTTCTGCGTGATTTGCGTGAATTTGGAAATCTACGATTTGCCAAAGCATTGATTTCATTGAAGTGAAAATTCATGAAACTTGGGCAAAACAAAAATTCTGACGGTTCGCAGACGTTTTTACACAGCCTCGGCCCTTAGTTGCCTTTCAATAGCGCGAACGCGACGTCTGAAATTAGGTGCAATTCTAACACTGGTTAATATGTCTCAATGAGACCTTTTTGAAGTTCAAACTGACCTACTTTTCAGTGCCTAAAGCCTGATGTAACCTTCGCCCCATGCGCCCGCTTCTCAAATTCCTCCACACCCTCGGCGCCATCGGCATGATGGGGGCCATGGCTTGTCTCGGTGTTCTGCTGGTGTTTGCGCCACCACCCTCAGCCCTTGGAGAATATGCAGCCCTGCGTGTCGCCGTGGGGGCAGTGGCGACATGGTTGTTCATGCCGTCACTTGGTTTGACCCTCATTGCGGGTCTGCTTGCCATTGCGGCATCGCCGGCCTTTCACAATGCGGGCTGGGCCTGGGCGAAGGCGGCCAGTGGCATCCTGATCTTCGAGGGTGGCTTTGTCAGCGTACTCGGTCCCATGCAGCGTGAGGCTTCAAACAGCGTGAAAGCGCTTGCCGGACAATTTGATCCGGCCTTGCTTGGCAATGAAATGAGTTCCGAGAAAATGACGATCTGGATTCTGCTCGCCGTGTCCACGGCCAATGTCGTGCTGGGCGTCTGGCGGCCCTATCTGACGCGGCGACGCAACTAATGAGCCACCGGCCCAGTGGAAGCCCGCACCACCAGATCAACCGGCCACACTTCGCCAGCCATTGGCGCCTCATGATCAGTCAACTGCGTGATCAGCAGCTTGACCACGCGTTTCCCGGCATCGCCGATGGAAGACTGTGTGGCTGTCAATGGAGGCTCGAAGCTTTCCGCCCGGATTTCGTGCAGCCGGTCATCATGGGCGATCAGCGACACATCCTTGCCCAACACCAGTCCGCGTTCCCGCGCGGCCCGTCTCACACCCATCGCCTGGGCGATCGACGAGCACAGAAAAGCCGTCGGAGGACTCGAAGCATCCAGCAGCCGTCCCGCTTCAAGGGTTCCCGAAAATTCCGTCATCGGCGCAAAGCTGATCAAGCCATCATCACGGTCAATGCCAGCCAGCGTGAGTGCATGCAGATATCCGTTCAGCCGGTCATTGGCGAAGTTATACAGTGCATCGAAGTTCAAGAGTGCGATGCGCCTGTGGCCCAAGTCAGTGAGCAACTTGGTGGCTTTGAGAAACGCCCCCTCATTGTCGATGTCGAGATAGGGGTAAGGCACGGCAGATGTGGTGCGGCCATGCACGATGAAGGGCATGTTCAGGCCACGCAACAGGTCAAGGCGCGGGTCTGCCAGCAGCGGGCTGGACAGGATCATGGCATCCACCCGGGCCGAACGCACGGCACGGCGGTAGACATGTTCCTCCGATTGCGTGCCCGAAGCCATGGCAAGGGTAATATCGTAACCAAGGTCAGAGGCCTGTTCGACGCAGCCCCCTAGAAACTCCGTAAAAAGAAGATCGCCCAGCATGTTGCGCTCTCTTGGAAAAACCACACCCAGAGTACCCGATTGCCCGGTGGCCAGCCGCCGCGCCGCCGCTGACGGGCGGTAGCCATGCAACTCCGCTGCAGCGCGCACCCGCGTGCGGGTATCTTCCGAGACTTCCGGAAAACCGTTGAGCGCTCGACTGACCGTGGTTTGCGACAGATTGAGGATGGCTGAAAGGTCGCGGAGATTCATGGGTTCGAAGACTAACTAATCCTCAAAGCGCTTTCAAGTCTCGTGTAATAAATCTTGGTCCGACTATTTCGCAAATGCAAAAGAAAATATTGCAATGCAGCATAAAGTGAGGAAAATCGCATCTTTTTTCAGCTTTCCACTTGACTCCCTTGATTTGCCGCGCTAATCCGAAACTTCCAAAGCGCTTTGAATGCTGAATGGCACTGAGCGCAGGAGAATGAAATAGCATCGCTCATCAAGGGAGGAATTCTGATGAAATTGCGTTTGGCCGTATCGGCAGCTCTGTTTGCCATGGCGTTGGCCGCGCCTGCTTTGTCTGCTGACCTGAAGTACAAGCCAGGTGAAGGCCCCATGACCTGGGCCAACTTCGACGAACTCAAGAAAGTGGACCTCAAGGGCGAAACCCTGACGATTTTCGGACCCTGGCGCGGTGACGATGAAACCCACGTGCAGGTCGTGCTGGAATATTTCCGCCAGGCCACGGGCGCTGATGTGAAATATGCATCATCTGAAAACTACGAGCAACAGGTTGTGATCGACACCCAGGCTGGCTCACCTGCCAACATCACCGTATTGCCGCAGCCCGGCTTGATTGCCGACTTGGCGGCCAAGGGATTGATGTCTCCGCTCACAGATGCCGACAAGGCATGGATGGTCGAGAATTACGGAGCCGGCCAGTCATGGGTCGATATCGGCACATCCAAGGACAAGGACGGCAAGCCACAGTTCTTCGGCTTCTCCTACAAGACCGACGTGAAGTCACTGGTCTGGTACAGCCCGGAAAACTTCAAGGATGCAGGTTATGCCATTCCAAACAGCATGGAAGAGCTGATTGCCCTGTCGGACAAGATCGTCAAGGACGGTGGCAAGCCCTGGTGCATTGGTCTGGGATCAGGTGGTGCCACAGGCTGGCCCGCAACCGACTGGATCGAAGATATCATGCTGCGCACGCAAAAGCCCGAAGTCTATGACGGCTGGGTCAACAACAGCGTGAAGTTCACCGATCCTGCGGTCATCAACGCCATGGACATTTTCGGCTCCTTTGCCAAGAACGATGCCTATGTCGATGGAGGTGCAGCCGGTGTTGCCTCGGTTGACTTCCGTGACAGCCCGAAGGGTCTCTTCTCGTCGCCACCGAAGTGCTACCTGCATCACCAGGCGTCGTTCATTCCTGCCTTCTTTCCAGAGGGCACGAAGCTCGGAACCGACGCAGACTTCTTCTACATGCCAACCTATGCCGACAAGCCGGAGCTCGGCAAGCCGGTGTTGGGCGCAGGCACACTCTTCACCATCACCAAGGATACAAAAGCCGCGCGCGCCTTCATCGAATTCCTGAAGATGCCGCTGGCTCACGAGATCTGGATGATGGATGGTGGCTTCCTCACACCACTCAAGACCGCCAACCAGGCCGCCTACGGCAGCGATGCCGCAAGGAAGCAGGGTGAGATCATGACATCGGCCACAACGTTCCGCTTCGACGGTTCAGACCTCATGCCCGGCAAGATCGGTGCTGGTGCATTCTGGACCGGCATGGTGGATTTCGTCGGTGGCAAGTCGTCTGCTGATGTGGCCGCTGGCGTCCAGAAGGCTTGGGACGAACTCAAGTAATCAGATGTGATCCGGCTGCTCGCGGGGGCGGCAGTCGGGTTTCGTCGAAAGGTTTTCGAAATCCTCCCGAAAACCTTGGAAGCGGCTGGTGCAATACATTGGTCGCTTCCTTTTTCCTTGCAGTCCTGATTAAAGTGCGATGCGCAAGAGCGCGTTTGTCGCCGGGGAGCCATCACCATGACAGCACAATTGTTATCCGCACTGTTCACCGTCCTGGTCGGTGTGGGCGGTTGCCTGGCTTACTTCTGGGGATCAAACACGCTGCTGGACAAGATCCTGCCCGTGAACGCCAGCAATGACGACCGCACCATTCGCAATCTGAAACTGCAATCAACAATCCGGCCCTGGCTGTTTCTGGCGCCCGCTCTCATTCTTCTCAGTATCTATCTGCTCTACCCTGTGCTGCAAACCATCTGGCTTTCATTCCATGACAATGCAGGCGACAAGTTCGTAGGGCTAGACAACTATCGCTGGGCCTTTGGCGACACGCAATTCCGAACATCAATCTTCAACAATTTCCTTTGGCTCCTGGTTGTGCCTGCGGCCTGCACCTTCTTCGGTCTGATCATCGCGGTATTGACGGATCGCATCAGGTGGGGAGCACTGGCCAAGAGCTTCATCTTCGTGCCCATGGCGATTTCGTTTGTCGGTGCGTCGGTCATCTGGAAATTCGTCTATGACTATCGCGGCGAAGGACAGGACCAGATTGGCATTCTGAACGCCATCGTCACGTGGTTTGGTGGTGACCCACAAGTGTGGATTTCCATGCCGTTCTGGAACAACTTTTTTCTGATGATCATCCTGATCTGGATTCAAACCGGCTTTGCCACAGTCATTCTCGGCGCTGCCTTGCGCGGCGTGCCGGAAGACACCATCGAAGCTGCAACGATTGACGGGGCAGGGCCCTTCAAGATTTTCTGGCGCATCATGGTACCGCAGATCATGACCACGATCGTTGTGGTGTGGACCACCATCACCGTGCTGGTGCTCAAGGTGTTCGACATCGTGCTCACCATGACCAATGGTCAATGGAATTCACAGGTGCTTGCCAACCTCATGTTTGACTGGATGTTCCGGGGTGGCGGTGACTTTGGCCGTGGTGCCACCATCGCCATCATCATCATGCTCGCCGTGTTGCCAATCATGATCTACAACATTCGGCAGGCCAACGCTGAAAACAAGGGAGGGCACTGACATGCTGCAAAGCATCAGGCTTCAACCATCGCGCTTTGCGCTCAACCTCGCAGTCCTCATCATCGTTGCACTGTGGACCTTGCCCACATTGGGATTGCTGGTGTCGTCACTGCGTGACAAGAATCTGATCGCCACATCAGGCTGGTGGACGGCGGTAACGCCAACGGAACGTTCGGCCCAGGCACGCACCTCCGATGCCACAACCCAAGTCGAGAAAAACGGCAAGTTCGTCATTTCAGGCAAGCTGTTTGAAGGTGAAGGCAACGTCGGGTCATTTGGCACCCGCGTGGCCAAGCCCAATGAATTTGCGGCGGGAACCACGGCCAAATATGACGATGGCCGCAGCCTCACTGTGAATGCTGATGGGTCCTATGTTTATGACTCGCCAGTGAAGTTTGAAGGTAATGGCCAGCGCGTGTTCTACATGACCACCGTGCCGCCCAAGTTCACCACGGAGAACTATGAGAATGTGCTGTTCTCGCAAGGCATCGGGCGGTCTTTCGTCAACTCCTTGACGGTGACGATTCCTGCCACCATCATTCCCATCCTGATTGCGGCCTTTGCGGCTTATGCACTGGCCTGGATGAAGATACCGGGTCGCGGTTTCATCATCGCCATCATTGTGGGCCTCCTCGTCGTTCCACTGCAGATGTCGCTCATTCCCTTGCTCAAGATCTACAATGCCACGGGCTTCCTGTCGAAAACCTATCTCGGCATCTGGCTGGCGCATACGGGCTTTGGTCTGCCCTTCGCGATCTATCTGCTGCGCAGTTACATCGCGGGCCTGCCACGGGATCTGATTGAATCGGCCCAGGTGGATGGTGCCAATGATTTCAAGATTTTCCTCCGCATCATTTTGCCACTCACGTTTCCGGCCCTTGCATCATTCGCCATCTTCCAGTTTCTCTGGGTGTGGAATGACCTGCTTGTGGCCATCGTGTTCCTGGGGTCTGGCGAAGACCAGCTTGTGCTCACCGGCCGCCTCAATGCACTTCTGGGATCACGCGGCGGCAATTGGGAAATTCTCACGGCATCAGCCTTCATTACCATCATTGTGCCGCTGCTCGTGTTCTTCTCGTTGCAACGTTATTTCGTACGCGGCCTTCTGGCCGGTTCAGTAAAGGGAGGCTGACATGGCCGATATCAAGCTTACGAAGATCAACAAGTCCTATGGCTCCGTCCATATTCTGAAAGATGTGAGCCTCGACATAAAGTCCGGCGAGTTCATGGTGTTTGTCGGGCCATCAGGCTGCGGCAAGTCCACGCTGCTGCGCTCGATCTGCGGTCTGGAAAGCATCTCCTCCGGCACGCTGGAAATCGACAAGGCCGTGGTCAACGAAGTGCCACCGTCAAAGCGTGGCATCGCCATGGTGTTCCAGTCCTATGCGCTTTACCCGCACATGAGTGTCTACGAGAACATATCCTTTGCACTGGAAAACCAGGGCCTGCCCAAGGACGAGATCAAGAAGAAGGTGGAGAAGGTGGGCGAGCTGTTGCAGTTGACGCCCTATCTCACACGCCTGCCGAAAGCGCTTTCGGGCGGACAGCGCCAGCGTGTCGCCATCGGCCGTGCCATCGTGCGCGGCGCCAAGGTGTTCCTGTTCGATGAACCGCTGTCAAACCTTGACGCCGCACTTCGCGTGCAGACGCGCATGGAAATTGCCAAGCTGAAGCGCGACATGCCCAACACCACCATGATCTATGTCACCCACGACCAGGTGGAAGCCATGACGCTGGCGGACCGCATCGTGGTGTTGCAGGCGGGCAAGGTGGAGCAGGTGGGAACGCCCATGGAGCTTTATGAAAAACCGGGCAACACCTTCGTGGCAGGCTTCATCGGCTCACCCAAGATGAACCTCATCACTGGCACACCAGCGGACCGTTTAAAGTGCAAGACCATGGGTGTTCGGCCAGAACACCTGGATATTACGACCAAGGCTTCTGCTGGCACCATCGCAGGAATTGTCGAATATACCGAAGTGCTGGGCAGCGACAGTTTCGTCTACGTCGCGACCGATCACGGCATCATAACGGCGCGCGAAACTGGCCGCACAGCAGTCAAGAATAGCGACAAGGTTCACTTGAAAGCCATGGACGGCCAGGTGCACCGCTTCGATGACAACGGAATGAGAATTGACAGCAAATGACCATCCGCACTCTCATTTGGCATGAGCATCGGCATGAACAAACCAACAAGCTCGTGGCCTCGCTCTATCCCGAAGGTATGCACGGCGCGTTGAAACATGCCTACAAGGGCGACAAGGATTTCAGTGTTTCTCATGCACTGCTTGATGATGACAAGGAACACGGACTCCAGCAAAAGCGCCTGGACGAAACCGATGTGCTGTTGTGGTGGGGCCATGCCGCCCATGGTGACGTGAACGACGAGATCGTGGAGCGTGTGGCCAAGCGCGTCTGGGAAGGCATGGGACTCATCGTTCTGCATTCCGGCCACTACTCGAAAATCTTCAAGAAACTGATGGGCACACCCTGTTCCTTGAAATGGCGCGAAGCCGGTGAAAAGGAACGGGTCTGGATCGTCAACCCGAACCATCCGATCGCCCAGGGCCTGCCGGAAATGATCGAGATCGAGAACGAGGAGATGTACGGTGAACCCTTCTCGATTCCAGAGCCGCTCGAAACCGTGATGATCTCGCACTTCGAAGGCGGCGAAGTCTTCCGCTCCGGCGTCACCTATCAACGCGGTGCCGGTCGCATCTTCTATTTCCGGCCCGGCCACGAAGCCTACACCGCCTACCACAATCCACAGGTGTTGCAGGTCATCAAGAACGCCACGCGCTGGGCCCATAACGCGGCGAAACCCTGGGCAGGCATCCACCCCTCACCCAACGTGCCAGCCGACAAGGCCCCGATACCACTGGAAATCAAGGGGCCGCGCCTGCACGCCGATGGTGAGGAAGGGTACAGATAAAGAAACCTCCTCCGCCCTTCGACGAGTTGTGAGCTGTCTCTTCTCCAGCCCTCTTGCTGGAGAAGGTGCCCGAAGGGCGGATGAGGTCCCTTTCTCTCCGCGCAATAAATGGAAGTGATCATGACCAAGAAAATCCGTATCATCATCCTCGGCACCGGAGGCATGGCCAAGGCCCACGCTCTTGCCTTCGGGGACGATCCGCGTTGCGAAATCGTTGCTGCCGTGGATGTGATGCCCGGTCGTGCCGCCGAATTCGCAACATCATTTGGCATCAAGAATCACTTCGAAGATCTGGACAAGGCCATTGCCTGGGGCCAGTTCGACGCCGCCACCAACGTGACGCCGGACGCTATTCATTATCCCACGACCATGAAACTGCTTGCCGCGAAAAAGCACGTTCTTTGCGAAAAGCCCCTCGCGGAAAACTTCAAGTTCGCCGATGAAATGGCATCGACCGCCGAAAAGGCAGGCCTCATCAACATGGTGAACCTGACCTATCGCAACGTGGCCGCCCTGCATGAAGCCCGCAAACTGGTGACATCCGGCGAACTTGGCAACATCCGCCACGTCGAAGCAAGCTACCGTCAGTCATGGCTCGTCGGCAAGCACTGGGGCGATTGGCGCACATCGTCGACTTGGCTCTGGCGTCTCTCGGAAAAACACGGTTCCCTCGGTGTGCTCGGCGATGTGGGCATTCACATCCTCGATTTCGCGAGCTTCGCCTGCGACGCAAAACCAGTCTCCATTCAGTCGCGCCTCAAGACCTTTCACAAGGCCGATGGCGACAAGATCGACGACTACGTGCTCGACGCCAATGACAGCTTTGTAGCCACCGCAGAATTTTCCAACGGTGCCATCGGCATCATCCAGGCCTCACGCTTCATGACCGGCCACGACAATGAATTGCATCTGCGCATCCACGGCGACAAGGGTGCTGTTGAAGTCAAACACTTCGAAGGCTGGACGGAACTGCGCATGTGCCTGGGTGCCAACGTCAACACCATGGCCTGGAACCATGTAAAGCC
>JANNNG010000267.1:0-2570 GCA_031398425.1 Hyphomicrobiales bacterium
ATCGGACCTCAAGGTCGGCGGCGTGATCTATCTGCCGACGCACGAATGGACCTACTGGGGCGAATCCGGCACGCGCACGCTGTCACCGGTCATGACGATCGTCGCTGATACTATCGAGATAGGAGGAGAGGCCTTTCCCGAAGTGAAGAATGACCGGTTCAAGGCCAAGCACGCTCAGATCGTCTCAACCGGGCGCGGGACTGTGAAACTTGTACGGCAACAGTCCCAAAATGATCCATCAATTGCCAGACAACGGTTCATGATGCGGATTGGAACAGGTTAGGCTGGCATGCGCCTTGCATTGTCGTGATTACTTCGAACCAGATAGTCAAAGCCTTTACGGCAAGGAGTTCAAAACATGGCGAACAAGATCATCCAATGCTTTGACGAGACGCATCGAAAGCTGTGGGGGCACCAGACTGTCAGATTGAAGCACACGCTCGCACAGTCACCGCTCTTCAGCGACGAAGGCATCGCGGAACTCATAGACTCGCTACCGCGCGAGCGCATCGCCATCAATACCATGGCACCAGACGGCCATCGTCTCGAAAGCTGGGGCTACTGCGACCGTGCTGGCCAGAAGGGCAAAGACATTCTGGACATGGTGAAATCCGGAAGACTGTGGATTAACATGACCCGTCTGCAGCTTGTCGACAAACGGTTCGAACGGCTCCTGGAACAGATGTTTGACGAGTTCCAGGGCTATATGCCGGACTTCAAAAGCTTCAAGCACTCAGCCGGTCTTCTCGTATCGTCTCCCCGGGCGCAGGTCTTCTACCATGCCGACGTGCCAGGTCAGGCGCTGTGGCAGATGAGAGGAAATAAGCGCATCTACATCTATCCCGCTGATCGTCCCTTCCTCGAACCGCGTGAACTCGAGAACGTGGTTCGCGGCATCACCGAAGAGGAGGTAACCTACAAGCCCTGGTATGACGATTATGCCAGAGCCCATGACCTTGAAGCAGGCGACATGCTGCATTGGAAACTCAACGGCCCGCACCGTGTCGTCAATCTCGGCACTGTCAACGTGTCACTGACAACCGAACATTGGACCACTGACATTCGCCGCAGCTACGCCATGAACTACGGCAACGGAATTCTAAGACAACTCGGCTACCAGCCGAAGTCCCGCGGCATTCATGGGCTGGGCTTCTGGGGAAAGGTGGGACTGACGGCAGCCTGGAGATGGTCGGGAATGCAGAAGAAGCAGTCCTATACCCGCACGTTCAAGTATCGCATTGATCCGTCGCGCGAGGGTGGCCTGGTGCCTGTGGACAACACTTGAGCCCCTTCAAGCGCAATCCCCCCTCTCAGGAGAGCATATATGTCGCTTTCTGCCACTGTTTCTGATCCAACTGGCGTCGCCGATTACCCCAATGCTGGCGCTGTTGCGATCGCCCTTGACACCAGGAAAGTCGCACTGATTTTCCAGACTGCACTCGTCCTGGTTATCGGACTCGGTGTCTTGCGCGAGATCGTGATCGCCGTGATCGGGACGGAGACCGTGCTGAAAGACCTTCGGCACTTCACCCTCGACGCCGAGCGAAACCTTGCCTCCTGGCTTGAGAGTGTGTGCATGGTGTCCGCCGCAGCATTGCTTGCCTTTCATTCCTTGCTTGATCGAGAAAGGGATCGCCGCAACGTCTTTGCCTGGACTCTTCTGTCAATCGTCTTCATCCTGATGTCGGTTGACGAACTCGTGTCATTCCACGAAGTTTCGGTCAAGCCGCTGCGCAATACTCTGCAACTCACCGGTATCTTCTATTACTCGTGGGTATTGATCGCTATTCCGCTGGTTGCGAGCTTGGGCCTTCTACTCGTTCCTTTTTTGTTGCGGCTGGAACGCTCAACCGCACTGCGGTTTATCCTGGCAGGCGCCGTGTTCGTCGGTGGTGCTGTCGGAACCGAGCTCATCTGCGGTTATCTTGCAACGAACGGCGGCGTTGAGACGCCCGCCTACAAGTTTACCGCTGCAGCGCAGGAGGTGATCGAAAACATTGGAATGACAATGTTCGTCTTGGCGTTGTTGCGCCATATTGCCATTGTGACGCCTGCAATCCGGCTGAAAGTGACGGCAAGCTAGAGATCCGTCCGCTATTCTGGATCGCGCTGAGTGAATGGCGTTCACATTGTTTTAATTCATTCCCGTCATTGATGCGTGACAACCCGCTTGAACCACTTGTTATCTTAAGTATTCTATTCTTTTTCAGCACATCGGATGCAGGCGGGATTATCGGAATGAAGAATACTTCCGACAGAACACGAACTCGGCTCTGGCAACTTGCTGGTGAATTCAAGCAAAAATCGAGTGGCAACGTCACTATCACCTTTGCGTTGAGCTCTGTCGTTTTGATCGGTATTGTCGGCGCAGCCATTGATTATGGCCGCTGGCAGATGGAACAAACGTCCCTCCAAGGCGTCGCGGACGCGGCCAGCCTTTCGGCGGTCCAGAACCTTACCAAGAGCGGATGGACGCAGAAATCCATCGAAGGGACTGTGAAGAATTCTGTTAACCCCAATACCGCCGGTTTGCCTGATGTCACTGTGTCGTCTGTTGTCGTAGATGCCAT
>JANNNG010000295.1:0-15209 GCA_031398425.1 Hyphomicrobiales bacterium
GACGATTGACAGCACCAACCGCCTCGTCGACTTCTATGTCGATGACGTTGACATCGGCATTCGCTATGGCAACGGGGCCTGGGAGGGCACTGAAGCTGCGAAACTCTCCGACGTGGTCATCTTCCCCGTCTGTGAACCCAAGCTGATTGCGGATGTTCCCATACTGACCCCCGAAGGTCTGGGCAATTACACGTTATTGCACGAAAACCGAAAACAATGGTGGGCCGACTGGCTAGCCGCCGCGGGTGTGAAGGCGGAGATGGACTGGCGCGGCACGATTTTCCAGAACCACCTCGCCATCGAAGCGGCAGAAGCAGGTGCAGGCTTCGCACTGGGCGATCAGATCCTGTGCACCGATGCGCTGGCCGAAGGCTGGCTGGTGCGACCCTTCGCTGTCGATATAAAGGATCACGGTGCCTATTTCATCGTGCGGAAAAAGGGGTCGAAGGAGACGGCGGTGGTGAAGGCATTTCGTGAGTGGTTGTTGAGCGAGTTGGTCGAGACGAATAGGAAGTTTGCGGGGATGAAGGGGAAGGTGGGAGGGCAGTTGAATGCACTGTCGCCGTGATTAGGGGCCAACGGCCAAAGAGCAGAATGCAATTTCTCGGTGGTCCTTCTTCGTCAAAGCCGTCAGATTTTCGGACCCTTAACCGGCACTCCAGTAACTGACATGGTCAAAAAATGTTGCCCGATTGCGTCACAGCCGTCTAAGGTCTGCGCAAAAACGGCAATTTGGGTTCGCCCGCCATCTGCGCCATCAATGGCGTTGATATTTACTACATACAATCTAAGCATCGAGCTTCCGGCGGAAGGCAGGATTTGAATTGACACATTGGGGGTTACTTTGAACTCTGCGTTAATATATACTTCGCCCACTTTAATGTGTTTGTCCTTGTCCTCATTTTTATCCTTGTCCTTGTAAGTATGGATCATTTCTTGTATGGCTGTCCAAGTCCATGCATCGCCAATTGCTCTTGCAGGCAGGTCTACTATTCCATTGTCTGGAATTGTTTTCTTGTCCATTTTCTGCCTTTCCCCCACCGATGGCCATCAACAATAATTTTTGCTGCGCGTGCAGCCATCAAACGCAAATCTAAGACTGGATAAACTTTCAAGTTTCGTCAACAACTTTTTTAATTGCGGCTGTTAATCGTAAGGGGACGCTTCTCTTTTTAATCGATCAACAAAATGGCCTCGATCCCATCAAGTGTGCGGCCTAGTTTCCGGCTTTTGACAATGTTTTTCATAGAATTACGGTGACAGTGCTGGACTGCAGCCCACAAATGACACACGACAATTACGGTGACAGTGCAAATTACCTTATGTGTAGCCTGCGTTATGTGTAGCCTGCGGGAACGTTTGAATTGGGGTGGGGTGGTTGGGCGGTTTGTCAGCGAATGCGCAGGTCGGCGGTTTGGCCGGTGCCTTTGTCGGCGATGAAGCGCAGGCGATTGCCTCTGGTTTGCACAAGCTGGCAGTTGCGCGCGAATACCCGGCCGCCGGCCTGCAACGTGCGGCAGAAATAGCCGCCACTCCAGGTCCAAGAGCCACTGACATTGCTGCCAAAGGCACGCCCGCTGATGGTGCCCGAAGCGCTGACTTTCAGACTGACGCCCAGACTTGTCAGGCTTTTGCCGCCCACGAGGTTGACGAAGGCCCCACGATCGGCAATGCGAGTAAAGTCCTCGGCCATCGCAGGCGAGGCAAGGCTGGTGAGAACGGCTAGCACTATTAGACGCATGAGATATTAACGACAACAGGCACTGTTTGGATCAGTCTACACAGTTACGGAGAAACTAAAGCCGCAGGTTGCCTGGCCAAGAGAGTGTCTTCCTTGTGGCTTGTTTCTTTGGTAAGCTTACGATCTCGTTCTGTGAGGTTTGATGAGATTCTTCTTGGTATTGCGGGTGGCTTTGGTGTTGATCGCTGTCATTGTGACAGCGCTTCAGTCCGCATCGGCTCACGCTGCCAAAAGACTGGCGCTCGTGATCGGCAATGATCGCTATCAGACCTTGCCGAAGCTAAAACTGGCGCAGGCCGACGCCACAGCCGTTGCCGATGCCCTCCGCAAGACAGGATTTGAGGTCATCTTAGATTTCGATGTATCGCGACGCAGCTTTAACCGGCGCCTGTCAGACCTGGAGGCGCGGATTTCTCCCGGCGATACAGTATTCTTTTTCTTTGCAGGCCACGGCGTTGCGATTGGCGCGGATAACGTTTTGATTCCCGTGGACATGCCGGTCCCGAAAGCGGGGGAAGATAGCCTGGTGCGCGAAGAAGGGATGCTGACTGACGCCATCGTTCAACGGATCACAGAGCGCGGTGCTGCAACAACGCTTGTGGTACTTGACGCGTGCCGTGACAATCCGTTTGCACAAATAGGGACACGCAGCATCGGTCGCAGCCGAGGCCTAGCGCGGACAGAGGCACCGCGCAGTGTTTTTGTGCTTTATTCTGCCGGATTAGGCCAGACTGCGCTGGACTCACTTTCAGACAGCGAAAACGCTGCAAACTCGGTATTTACAAGAAACCTGTTGCCACTGCTGGTCAAGCCGGGTTTGACCCATGTGGAACTTGCAAAACGCGTGCAGACTGAAACTGACAAGCTGGCAGCAACGGTCGGCCACCAGCAACAACCAGCCTACTATGATCAGATCGTCGGCGACTTTGTGCTCAATCCGTTGGCAGTCGAGTCCCCGTCACCTGTCGCGGCTCCCACGCCAACCGCCGATGACATGAAAAAATTGCGGTTGGCAGAAGCAGCCGCCGCATGGTCGGCGTTGGAGACGTCTGAGGACCTGGCGGCACATGCGGTCTTCATCGAAACTTACAAGGACACGGCATTCGCCAAACTCGCTCAAGAAAGGCTTGCCTTGCTCCTTAAAAAAGCTTTGCCGCCTGTCGTTGTCATCAAACCGGCCGAACCACTGGCCCCGCCTTCTGATGAAAATGGACCTGCGGCGTCCGACGCTGAGCCCGAAGTCCAGACTGACACGCAGCCGCCACCGAAGGTCATTCTCGACACGAAGGATGCGACTCCCAAGCGCGTGAAGCAGCCCAGGAAAGTGGTCGCTCCAGAAATCAGGAAAACGCGTGTGAAAAAAGCCGCGACTAGAAAAGTACGAGTCAAACCCGTTGTGAAAAGAGCCGTGGCTGCCAAAAGAAGGTCAGGTGCGAACTGCTTCACCTTCGAAGGTCAACGGGTGTGTGACTAACCCTCGCCACAGGTCTGCACCGGGTGAAGTTCAATAGACTGTGATAGAGTAAGTGTATGATTTTCTGCCGCTCGAACCATAGTTCACCCACATCGTAGCTGAGTCGCGACCGCGGAAACCTGACTTTGGTCGATAGACAACGCGCAACGCCTTGATCTTTTTGCCAGCGCAGGCACTGCTGCCAAAATCCGCATTGCGGGGGATCGGTGCGCTTACAACCGTTGGACGCAGTGAACCCGACGAAGGCCGCTTTGTAACACTCGTCGTTATGGTGCCGAGATTTTTGCAGCTGTTGTTCCATTGCATGAATGTATCCAGCGTCGTTGTGCGACCGGCCGGAACTCTTTTCGACAATGTTTCTGCTGCGGCCTCATGGGCAACGAGCACTGACAAAATTCCAAGGATTGCTGCATAGCTTCGCATTAAAATCACTCCGTCAAGCACCCCGCCCCAATCATGCATGGCAAATTGAATGAGTCAATCCCGGATCACCATCCCGAAAGAATTCCCTCTCCGTCAGCGCTACGCGCTGCCACCTCTCGCGCAGGCGGGCGAGGAAATCTTATCCTCGCCCGCTTGCGGGAGAGGTGTAGAGCAAAGCGAGACGGAGAGGGACTGCGGCTGATCGCCCAACACGAATTTGCGCGCTCCCCTTGCACTTGCTGTGATGCTGTTGGAATAGTCCGCGCCACTGCGGATTGGCGAATCGCCTGCTGCTTCTGGGGAAGACAAGATGGCGAAGAGACCGAAATATGATTGTTTGAAGTGCCCTGGCTATTGCTGTTCCTATCCCGTCATTGAAGTGAAGGACAAGGACGCCGCGCGCATTGCCCGTTACTTTGATTTGCCGCTGGCAAAGGCGGAGAAGAAATATTTCAAATCCGCCCATGGCTACAAGCGCATCATGCGCCGGAAGGTGGACTCGCACTTCGGCAAGATATGCCAGTTCTTTGACACCGATGCGCGGCGCTGCACGATCTATCACGCACGGCCATCGACCTGCCGATCATTTCCGGGGCCAGACAATTGCGGCTATTATGATTTCCTGAAATTTGAGCGCGGCACCCAGGAAGACGAGACGTTTGTTTCCAGCACGTGGAATGTGGAGAATTAAATTTCCCCACGCGCAGCCAATGATCATTTGGGCATCGGCATTGCGCTGGTCGCAGGCTCTGCGCTGTTGTGGAGTTTTGGTGGCACCATTGCGCGGTTTCTGACCGTTGATGACAGTTGGACGGTTGTGTTGTGGCGCAGCTATTTCGCAGCTCTGTTTCTGCTGATCTTCATGGTGCTGCGGGATGGACTGCCGTCGACCATCAACGCGTTTCGCGACATGGGGCGGCCTGGCCTGCTGGTGGCGGCTTGTTTTGCCGTCGCGTCCACATCATTCGTGGTGGCCCTGTCCTATACGACAGTAGCGAACATTCTGTTGATGCAGGCGGGCGTGCCGCTTCTCGCGGCCTTGATCAGCTGGGCGATGTTTCGTGAGCGCACGCCGCCCGCCACCTGGTTTGCCATTGCATTGGTGATCGGCGGTGTAGCCATCATGGTGTCCAATACGCTGTCGGGAAAAGTATCTCCGATCGGAGATGGGCTTGCGCTTCTGATCGCCTTTGTATTTGCAGTGGCAACAGTGACAACGCGGCGGCATCGCGGCATCCGCATGGTACCTGCCAACACGCTTGCTGTTTTTGTGGCTATGCTTATTTCGGTCTTCTTTGCCAAGGCCTTTGTGGTGAGTTGGTCTGACCTTGCCTTTCTCGCAGCCTTCGGTGCTTTGAACCTGGGTCTTGGTCTGGCCCTGTTTTCATTTGGCGCGCGCATGTTGCCCGCAGCCGTTGCGGCTCTGGTTGGCGTACTGGAACCGGTGCTGGGGCCGATCTGGGTGTGGTTGGTACATGGCGAGGTGCCCGACAATCGCACGCTCCTGGGAGGGGCTGTTGTTTTTGCTGCACTATTGGCGCATCTTGCCATTGAGCTTCGAAGTGCACGGCGGGCTTGATCGCTTGCCATGATCTGCGACAGTCTCAACATATTTGGGCCCTATTGGATCGGCATTTTCCACTTTGAACGCAAAATGCGACACGGCAAAAAGGACATGGTGATGTTGAGGTCTGGATTGATGTTTGGACTGCTTCTTGCGGCCACACCGGGAATCGCAGCGGAGGTCATTTCTGCCAACTACGAGGTTTCGCTGGGTGGTACGCGCATCATGAAGGCTGATTACACTGCAACACTTGATGACGACAGCTATTCGGCCAATCTTTCCGCCAAGACTGTTGGCGTGTCGAAAGTGTTTTCAAAGATCAGGATGAACTTGTCTGTGAAAGGCAGTCTGTCCGAGGCTGGTTTGAAACCAGCAAGCTATGCCTATTATCGTAAGAAGAATGACAACAAGCGGGAACGCAATCTCAGTTTCTCTTCTGACGGGTCGCTGATCACGGATGGGGCCGACTATGGCGCGACCATCACGGCTGCCTTGAACAACAAAGTCATGGACCCCTTGTCCATGCTCTTGAAGCTGGGCCGCTCTACCAAACCCTGTTCGGGCAAGCACCGCGCGTTTGATGGCCGTGACGTGTTTGACGTGAGCCTCAGTGGTAATGGCAAATCTGGCGGCACATTAACATGCAAGCTGGTTTACACCCCTGTTGCTGGCAACGAAGTGGATGAAGGGGACACGTCACCTCAGACCTATGAAATCACACTGGTACCCTATGGTGACCAGGGGGCCCACATGCCCGTGAAATTTTCCGGCAGCAGCAAGGGCATCGGGTTTGAAGCCAGTGCGACGTCGGTCAGCGTGAATGGCACACCGCTTAGCTACTAGAAACGATAACGCAGACCGGTTGACACGAATGTTGAACCGCTGACGACGCCGTCAAACAATCCGAATACACCAGAGCGGTGATGATAGCGGATGAGGAATTCGAGGTTGTGATTGTCCGGTGGGGAGAATGTCAGTTCGGGTCCCATGTAGTGCAACAACTTGGCGTTCTTGCCTTGGCTATCTCGACCGCGTTCAAAATCTGACAAATCCGAAAGCAGGCTCAAGCCGGTGTTGACAGCCAGCGTTGTGTAGACGGTGTCATTCCAGAAAAACCCGTCGTAGCGCACATAAAGCCCGGTCCAGATTTCCCCATTCTTTTCCTTGCCGAAGCGGAATGAGGCACCCACTTCACTTTCGAGCATCAAATGATCGCCAAAGAAAGAGCCGAAGGCGCCGTCCGTCAGTTCATTGATCGTACCATAGCGATAGTTATAGGCAGCACCTGCAACGCCAACGTCTTTCAAATCGTTGCGCCAGGGCGTCAACATGCTGTCGACGAAATTGGTATCGGTGGCCCTGCCGACAAAGGCAGCGACGGAGTGCTTGCCTGCCCGTTCGACGTTTTCGGCATGGGCAATGGCACTGGGAACTAGTGCCAGTGTGGAAAGTGCCATGATCAAGGCGAATCGATGCACGGTTAAACCTTTGTCTGCCCCGGTTCCGAAATCTATAAAAAGCCAGAGGGCTGATGGCAAGGATGAATTCTGTTGCTGACACGTTCTGTCATCAGGCTGTGACGACTCTTCGGTTGTCAACGTTCTCCGTTTGATCTAGCACCATCATCATGGCCGACACAAAACGCTTCATCTCCATCCAGGGTGCCCGCGAGCACAACCTGAAAAACATCTCGCTGGATTTGCCGCGGGACAAGCTCATCGTCTTCACGGGGTTGTCCGGATCGGGCAAGTCGTCGCTCGCGTTTGATACGATTTATGCCGAAGGGCAACGGCGATATGTCGAATCGCTCTCGGCCTATGCGCGGCAGTTTCTGGAGATGATGCAGAAGCCGGACGTGGACCAGATTGATGGGTTGTCGCCCGCGATTTCCATCGAGCAGAAGACCACTTCGCGCAATCCACGCTCCACAGTTGGCACGGTCACGGAAATCTATGACTATATGCGCCTGTTGTTTGCGCGCGTTGGCGTGCCCTATTCGCCGGCCACAGGTTTGCCGATCGAAGCGCAGACCGTCACTCAGATGGTGGATCGCACCATGGCGCTGCCAGAGGGAACGCGGCTCTACATTCTCGCCCCCATCGTGCGCGGGCGCAAAGGCGAGTACAAGAAAGACTTGCTGGACTTGCAAAAGAAGGGCTTCCAGCGCGTCAAGGTGGATGGTCACTTCCACGAGATTGATGCGGTGCCAGCGCTTGACAAGAAGTACAAACACGATGTCGATGTTGTCGTGGACCGCATCGTGGTGCGTGAAGATATTGCGACGCGTCTTGCGGACTCATTTGAGACCGCGCTGAAGCTGGCCGATGGTCTGGCCATTGCGGAATTCACCGACAAGCCCTTACCCTCCTCGCAGACCTCAGAAGAGAGTGCGAACAAGAGCAAGAACGAGACGCATGAACGCATCATGTTCTCGGAGCGCTTCGCATGCCCTGTCTCCGGGTTCACGATTGAGGAAATCGAGCCGCGGCTTTTTTCGTTCAACAATCCCTTCGGTGCCTGCCCGGCTTGCGATGGCTTGGGCACGGAGTTGAAATTCGAAGCCGACATGATCGTGCCTGATGCTTCTCTGTCTTTGCGCGAGGGCGCCGTTGCGCCCTGGGCCAAGACGGGAGCCACCTCGCCCTATTACGCGCAGACTTTGGAGGCACTGGCGAAGCACTACAAAGGTTCAATGACCAAGCCGTGGAAAGAGCTATCGAAACAGTTTCGCGATGCCGTGATGAATGGAACTGGCGAAGACGAAATCACCATCACTTATGATGATGGGCTTCGCAGTTACAAGACCAAAAAGCCGTTTGAAGGTGTGATCGGAAATATCGAGCGACGCTGGCGCGAAACCGATTCCGAATGGATGCGCGAAGAACTGGCGCGCTATCAGTCCGACCATGAATGCCATGTCTGCAACGGGTTCCGTTTGAAGCCACAGGCACTCGCTGTGAAAATCGACACTCTGCACATCGGCAATGTGTCAAGGTTTTCAATTGCAGAAGCCGATCAGTGGTATACTCAGCTTGAGAGCAAACTCACGCCGAAGCAGAATGAAATCGCTGCTCGGATTTTGAAAGAGATCAAGGAGCGTTTGCGCTTTCTCGTGGATGTGGGCTTGAACTACATTTCACTTTCGCGCATGGCCGGCACGCTTTCCGGCGGTGAAAGCCAGCGCATTCGGCTTGCATCGCAGATTGGTTCGGGTCTCACCGGTGTGCTTTATGTGCTCGACGAGCCATCAATCGGTCTGCACCAGCGCGACAATGATCGTCTTCTGAAAACACTGGTGCATCTTCGTGACATCGGCAACACCGTCATTGTTGTCGAACATGATGAAGATGCCATCCGTCTTGCCGACTACATGGTAGACATCGGACCTGGTGCGGGCGTCAATGGTGGCCATGTCGTGGCCAAGGGCACACCTGCCGAAGTCATGGCGAATCCGGCAAGTCTTACGGGCAAGTATCTGGTCGGCATCGAGCAAGTGCCAACGCCGATCAAACGGCGAAAGTGGGAGAAGAAACGTTCGATCCGTGTCTTCGGTGCGCGGGCCAACAATCTGAAAAACGTTTCAGCAGAAATTCCGATTGGTGTGTTCACCTGCATCACCGGAGTATCGGGCGGCGGAAAGTCGACTTTGCTGATCGACACAGTCTATCGCGCCCTTGCCCGCAAGCTGATGGGTTCGCGCGATGCGCCGTCCGAGCATGACCGCATCGAAGGTGTGGAACATCTCGACAAGATCATCGATATTGACCAATCCCCCATCGGCCGCACGCCGCGTTCAAACCCTGCCACCTACACCGGAGCCTTCACACCAATCCGAGACTGGTTTGCAGGATTGCCGGAAGCCAAGGCACGCGGCTATGAACCCGGGCGCTTTTCCTTCAACGTGAAGGGTGGGCGATGCGAAACCTGCCAGGGCGATGGCGTGATCAAGATCGAAATGCACTTCCTGCCCGATGTCTACGTGACCTGCGACGCCTGCCACGGCAAGCGCTACAATCGCGAAACGCTCGAAGTAAAATTCAAGGACAAATCCATCGCCGACGTGTTGGATATGACCGTCAGCGAAGGCGCCGACTTCTTCCGCGCCGTGCCCTCGGTGCGCAATACCATGGAGACGCTGGAGCGGGTGGGGTTGGGCTACATCAAGGTCGGGCAACAGGCCACGACATTGTCAGGAGGCGAAGCGCAGCGCGTGAAGTTGGCAAAGGAGTTATCGAAACGCGCCACAGGCCGGACGTTGTATTTATTGGATGAGCCAACAACGGGCCTGCACTTTCACGATGTGCGGAAACTGCTGGAGGTGTTGCATGAGCTGGTGGAGCAAGGCAACACAGTAGTCGTCATCGAACATAATCTGGAAGTCATCAAAACCGCCGACTGGGTGATTGATCTGGGTCCGGAAGGCGGCGATGGCGGCGGAGAGATCGTGGTCGCGGGAACGCCTGAGGAAGTAGTGAAGGAGAAGCGGAGTTATACGGGGCGGTATTTAAAGGATGTGCTGCGGAGACCGAGGGCGGAGGCAGCGGAGTGAGTGCGACTTTCATCAAGGTGAAAGTTTTTGTGGCCGCCGGTGCATGGCAGCCGACAACCCATACCTTGACGCGAATGGAGCAACGCAACATTTTCGTCGTCGACGTCTTGCGCGGGCTGGACACGGCAGAAATTGTTGAGGACTATCCAGATGACCCACGCGGACCGTCAGTATTGACGCTCTCGTACGATGGGGCCGGTTTGCCAATTCACGTCCTTTGGGGTATTGCGAAGAATAATACGAGTGTTGCAAACCTGGTGACACTCTATCGTCCCGACCTTTTGGAATGGTTTGATGATTGGAAAATTCGGAAATAGATCATGGGCCAGATGAGAAAAATGTTTGTTCATGAAGGGCAGTACGCTGCCGAGATTGAATATGAAGAAGCGGATGAAGACTCGACATTTGGGCCTGTTGTTCGAAAAGAGGATGCATTCAAACTTGATCGCGTCCGTTTGGCGTTGCGGCGTGGGGACGTGGCCGAGGCTGCGAAAGATGGTCGGGTGTTCGAGATGATGTTGTTGGCGGGGGAGTGATGTGATGGCAGATGGCGAATACATCCAGTGCTTTACCTACGTTGCAAATCATCACGATGGCGAACACAAACCAAACGAATTTTATAAGCAGCTCATTGTAAAAGGCGCAACTAAGAATACACTTCCAAAAGAATATGTGGTGTTCCTCAATAGTATTGCGACTTGCTAAAAAGTCTCCACCCCTTCGTTATCCGCGCCAAGAAATCCACCTATGTCGCAAGTGGACCGAAAGACCATTCGTCCCGGCCGGGGTCGCATGATTTGTCCTACCATGAAAAAGACTGGGCTTATCGTGACTCTTATTTTGGGGGTACGGATTTTCTGGGACAGGAAACGGTGTGGTTCAAGAACGAGCCTGTCTGGTCGATGATCTACTATGGTCATATTCTTCGGCTCGACTTGATTGATGGCGAGCGGGCGGGGAAAACGATTCAGGCCGCACTTTCCAATGAACAGTCGCAGGGGCGTTTGCTGGACAACTTCGAATGGTCTGGTCCGTATGGCAAGTTCAGCACTTTATCCGAAGGGACTATCGAACACTTCAAGGGGCGGGAAGTGATCGCAGTTGATGGCGCACTTGCCTATGCGCTGGATTACATGGGTGGGGTGGTCAAACCCTGAGCAGCGGAGCTGCTCGAGACACCCCCTCCCCCTTCTGGTGCTCCCCCGGCCAAGAGGAGCCGAAGGAGGAAATTGCTTTGCTTCTGGAAGAGAGTAGTTTGAGAGCATGACCCAACCTTCATATTCCGGCGGGTGCCAGTGTGGTGCGGTTCGTTTTCGCACCACGGAACTCATCGACAATGCGCATCTCTGCCATTGCCGCATGTGCCAGAAGGCGGTTGGTAATGTGTTTGCAGCGCTCGTCAGCGCCCCCAAAGACAAGTTGACGTGGACACGGGGGACGCCTGCGCGGTTTCAGTCTTCTGAACATGTGAAGCGTGGGTTTTGTGCCAAATGTGGCACGCCGTTGTTCTATGATGCTCTTCGGTCAGACGAGATCGGGTTGTGCATCGGGGCGTTTGATCAGCCGCAATCCATTGTTCCCATTTCTCATGATAGCATTGAAAGTCGCATGCCCTGGTTTTCTGAGATCACGCAGATCAAGGACGCTGGGACTTCTGTGGAAATTGATGGTCCTCAACGGGTGGAAGCGGTGCGGGCGAGCAATCGTCAGCACCCGGATCATGATACGGCTGTGTGGCCCGAAGGAGAAAGGACATAGCACAACGTCGCATCTTTATGCTCGGCGCATCGGGCAGCATAGGGTCAGCAACCGCGCGGGAACTTGTTATGCGGGGGCATGAGGTGATCTGCTTTGCGCGCGCTGGAAGCAAATTGCCTGAGCAAGTTTCGGTTCGGGTTGGCGAAGTGATGGACACTGCTTCAATCGCGAGGGATGGATTCCGGGGGGAGCGGTTTGATGCTGTCGTGTCCTGCATGGCGTCGCGTTCAGGTTTGCCGAAGGATGCATGGGCGGTCGATCATCAAGCGCATGTGAATGTTCTGGAAGTGGCGAAATCCGCTGGCGTGAGACAGTTTGTTTTGCTCTCAGCGATCTGTGTGCAGAAGCCCAAGCTGGAATTTCAGTTTGCCAAGTTGGCTTTTGAGGAAAAGTTGATTGGATCGGGTCTCACCTATTCGATTGTGCGGCCCACGGCTTATTTCAAATCTCTTTCCGGGCAAGTGGCGCGGGTGAAAAAGGGTCGGGCGTTCTTGCTGTTTGGTGATGGGCGGCTGACCGCTTGCAAGCCGATCAGTGATCGGGATTTGGCTCACTATCTCGCCAATTGTCTGGATGATCCTGAACTGCAAAATGCTGTTCTGCCGATCGGTGGTCCGGGGCCCGCGATGAGTCCTCGCGAACAGGGGGAGCAGTTGTTTTTGATCTTGGGAATGAAACCAAAATTCAGACACCTACCTGTCATGATGATGGATGTGATCATCCGTGTACTGAGCATATTGAGGCGGCGGGACAAGGCGGAGTTGGCGCGCATTGGGCGTTATTATGCAACTGAGTCGATGTTGGTGTGGGACGTGGAAAATAATCGGTATGATGCCGAGGTCACACCGTCGTTCGGCTCCGACACGCTGAAGGATTTTCACGCCAGACTGATCAGTGGCGAAGAAGTGCTCAATCTTGGGGAACATGCGGTTTTTTGATTGTGGCCCCGGCATTGAGCGCGAGAACGCCAGCGAGCGCAATCAATGCCATGCCCGCGATGGTCGTCCATTTTGGTATTTCACCAAAGAAGGCAAAGCCGAAAATCACGGCCCAGATCATTCCTGTATACTCAAAGGGGGTCACAATGTTGGCTTGCCCGGTGCGATAGGCTTGCGCAAGCAAGGTTGAGCCGAAGGCCGCAATGATGCCGCAGAGGCCCATCAAAGCCATGTCGTGGAGCGGCGGCACGTCCCATGTGCGGACCAGAAAATCGAGACTGGGGTGGCCCGGCGGCTGGATGCCGAAGGCGTAGACGACGACCGCAATCAGTAATGCGCCGATCAGATAGACGGCATTCTGGTAAAAGGTCATGACCGTGGCTGGCACTTCACCGCCATGTTTTCTGGCCAGGATCATGGCGTAGGCGTAGGTAAAGGCACTCACCAGAGAGAGCAGCGCTGCGGGTTCAAAGAGTGCCCTGCCCGGCTGCAAGATCACGCCGACACCAACGAGGCCCATCGCCACCGCACCCCAGGCCTTCAGACTGACATGCTCGCCTAATAGCGGACCAGACATTACGGTGATGATGAGCGGCACGACGAAATAGAGAGCGATGGCTTCGGCCAGCGGCAGGGCGGGGAAGGCCATGAAGTAACTGGTGTAGGCACACAGCAGGATAATGCCGCGCCAGCACAGGATGGGCCAGTGCGGCGTATCCAATTGCCGAATGCCGCCGGCAAAATGCACCATGACCACAATGATCGGGAAGGATACGATGGCGCGCAGCATGATGGCGAGGGTGACCGCGTGATCGCCACTGATGGCCTTGATGACGGTGTCCTGCAGCGAGAAGACGAGGGAGCCCGCGCAGAGGGCAGCAATGCCGATCAGGTTGTTGCGATTCACCATGCCCGCAACTTAACGAATGAGACTGTGTGCTACGGCGATATCTGCGGCGACTCTGGCGTTGTTCAAGACCAGCGCGATGTTGGCTTTGAGGGAGCGGCCTTCAGTGATTTCGGCGATGCGTTTTAACAGGAAGGGGGTGACTTCTTTGCCTAAGATGCCTTGGGCTTCGGCTTCTTTCAGGGCGTTGAGAATATGAGGCTCAATCTCTGACTTTGGAATTTCATCCTCTATAGGGATTGGATTCGCCACAATGAGGCCGTTTTTTAGGTTTATAGTCCGCTTCGAGTGAATGAGGGAGGCGAGTTGATGTGGATTGTCTACGCGTTGTGTCAGTTTATGGCCGCTCTGACGGGAGTAAAAGGCTGGAAATTCATCGGTGCCGTAGCCGATGACGGGGATGCCTTGCGTCTCCAGAATTTCCAGCGTGAGGGCGAGGTCAAGAATGGCCTTGGCACCTGCCGTGACCACGGCCACGTCGCTCACGGCAAATTCCATGAGGTCAGCGGAGATGTCGAAGCTGTTGTTGGCACCGCGATGGGCACCGCCCATGCCGCCCGTGGCGAAAATGCTGATTCCGGCCATTGCGGCGATGCGCATGGTGGAGGCGACTGTTGTGGCGCCGGTCATCCTGCGCGACACGACATAGGGCAAGTCGCGCGTGGACACCTTCATGATCGAAGGGCCGGTTTTGGCGAAGTGTTCAAGGGCTGCACTGTCGAGCCCGGCGCACAATTCACCGTCAATGATGGCGATCGTGGCGGGCGTGGCACCATGTTCAGCAATGACGCGCTCCACATTGCGAGCCATCTCCAGGTTTTGCGGGAACGGCATGCCGTGGGCGATGATGGTGCTTTCAAGCGCCACCACGGCGTTGCCCGCTTTCAACGCGGCAGCGACGGGTTCAGAGCATCTGACAGGCATGGTCACTCCAATGTTGAATGGGGGCTGGCGATGACGCGGCCCGCAAGGGTTTGGCCGAAGCTGGCAGCGGTGATGAGATCATCGCCTTGCAACAGCGCGAAGACAAGGCCTGCAACGGCAGCGTCTCCTGCACCCGTCACGTCAATGATGGGGCCTGCGGATTGGGCGGCGGCATGGTCGATGTCTTCGCCATTTGAAATGAATGCACCTTCTGGCCCTGCATGGGCCACGACGTGTTGCAGGCCCAGTGTGTGGAGAGCGTTACAGCCTTCAACAATGTCGCGGGTGCCTGTGAGGCTTTCGATCTGGTCCAGGTTGGGGGACGCCATGAAGATTGGTCCAGACTTCAGCAGAGCTTTCAATTTTTGCGACTTGGGCACGGACACGGGTTCGATGAAGAGTTTTTCGCGGGCAAGAGCGGCGATGGCTTCAAGAGAGGCGAGGGGTAGATTGCAATCGACGACGATTAATTTTGCCGCTGCGATATCTGCAGCGAAAGCTGCAATCAGGTCCGGTGTGATGTCATCAACGGCGCGCATATCATTCATGGCGGTCACCAGTTCACCGTCTGGATTGAGAATGGCGATATAGGTTCCTGTGGCAGCTGCAGTTTCCTTGATGCGCGATGTGTCGACGCCTGCTGCTGTTGTGGCTTGGAGCAAAGCCTCGCCCTGATGGTCTTTGCCGATGATGGTGATGAGGCCGACGTCGGCGCCGAGTCTTGCGAGGTTATGGGCGATGTTGCGGGCGACACCGCCGGGTGAGGTTGTGATGCGAGCGGGGTTGGAGGTGCCGAGGTGGTTGAGGTCAAAGGATTTGGCTTTGATGTCGAGGTTGGCTCCGCCTATGACGAGGATATCAGGCATGAAGTCCCTCTCCGTCACGCGTTCCGCGTGCCACCTCTCCCGCAAGCGGGCGAGGAGGAAGATTC
>JANNNG010000324.1:0-14692 GCA_031398425.1 Hyphomicrobiales bacterium
GCAAGGTTGAATTGGATAAAGCGGATCTCGGTGGTCTTCGTGTCAAGCTGGTGCTGCCGGGGATCGGGTAGGAAAGGCCCCCATCGCCCTTCGGGCACTTCCCCAACACGTTGGGGAAGGACTCGGTAATAGCTCTCCCTCAACGAGTTAGGGAAGGACGCGCGGCTGGGTCTTCCCCAATTTATTGGGGAAGTGCCCGAAGGGCGATGGGGGCCTTTGTAGGGCAACCACAACAACGAATGCACCAAACTGGCGATTACGTCGCCATGGCTGCGCTCACTGGTTAACAAGCTGTGACTAAACATCTTAAAATTGCAGGCGCTCTGTTTGGCTGCATTTAAGCCTCAGAGACGATAGATTGGCAAAGTTGTGTGGAAATTCTTCTGACAACTTGATTCAATTCAATGCGTAATTTAAAGCAGATTTTGCGGGTCACAGTTTTGTGATAGAAATCGACCGCTGCAAGCGACAACCAAGAATTGTTTTTTGACCAATTGGTAAGCGAATGCCCGTCTACTGCCCCCGGTCGCGGGTGGCTTGCCATAGGGGAGCGGCTCGACGGAGCTGCTCCCCGCTTTTATGCGGCACCCGCCATGGCGGGCACACCACGCTCGCGATAGGGTGTTCGGCCATAATAGGCGCGGTAACATTTGGAAAAATGCGAGGGCGAGGAAAAGCCACAGGCCAGCGCCACGTTGATGACCGACATGTCGGTTTGCAGCAGCAGCGAGCGCGCTTTTTTCAGGCGCAACTCCAGATAATAGCGCTTGGGCGATCGGTCGAGATAGCGGCGAAACAAGCGCTCCAGTTGTCTGGTGGACAGACCCGCCTGCTTGGCCAACAGGCTGGGCGACAGCGGGTCTTCCAGGTTTTCTTCCATGCGCTCGATGATCGACACCAGCTTCGGATGCCGCGCCCCGATGCGGGCGGGCAATGACAACCGCTGGTTTTCGCTGTGGTGGCGGATGGGGGAGTGCAGGATGTTCTCCGCAACCTGGGCTGCCATGTCCGGCCCATGCTGGCTGGTGATCAGGGAAAGCATCAGGTCGAGGGCCGTGGTGCCGCCGGCGCTGGAAAAGCGGTCTTCGTCGATTTCGAACAAGCCGCCCGTCACCTCGATATCCGGGAAGGCTTCGGTGAAGCCAGGGAGGTTCTCCCAGTGGATGGTGCATTTATAGCCATCAAGCAGGCCAGCTTCCGCCAGCACATGGGCACCGGTACAGACAGCGCCAATGTCGACGCCGCGGCGCGAGGTTTTTCTGAGCCAGCTCAGCAAGCGCTTGTCAGTGTGACGCTGAATATTGAGGCCACCACAGATGATGATGGCCGCGTCCTGCGGTACTGCGTCGAGATCGCCATTCACCATTGTCAGAATGCCGTTGGAAGCGGCAACGGCCTGGCCATCCAGGGAATGCAGCGTCCACTTATACAGTTGCTTGTCGGCATGGCGATTGGCGAGGCGCAGGGGCTCAATGGCGGCGGTCACCGGCATCATGGTGAAATCCGGCATCAGCACCAAGGCAATGGATTGCGGCAGGGACAGTGGCTTTTGACCGAACATGATGAGGCTCCGTTTGCGACATCATGGGCTGTTTCCGACGTTTTGTCCATCAGCGTCATTGAGGTGCGGAAAACGACGTTGACGAACAGATGACGTCGGTATTTGGGGGGACTTGTCGCAAATGTTCATGACAGTTTTACCTAGCACACGCATCTTGCAGAGGTTGATCAGTTTGAGGCCCCCATGAGCGCACCGACCACTTTCATTCCCATGCCCACGGCCACCATGGCCAATCCTCTGGGGGCGTATCTGCGCAAGGCATCGATTGAAATCACCGGCAAGCAGATCGAAAAAATTCCCTTGCTGCGGGCAGGGTTTGCCGAAGGGTCCACGGTTTTTGTGGCGTTGATCGATGCGGCTGAACTGGCGGTGCAGATTGATGCGGTGGCGGCCCTGCGGGCGGCGGGGTATAATCCCATTCCCCATATTCCGGCGCGCTTTGTGCGGGATGAGGATGATTTGAAGCGACGGCTTGAGGCGTTTGTCACGCGTGGAGGTGTCACGGATGTGCTGGCGCTGGGCGGCGGTGCGTCCACACCCATTGGCAAATACGATGCGGCCATCCAGATTCTTGAAACGGGCATATTTCAAAATATGGGAATAAAGCGTGTTGGTATCGCGGGGCATCCTGAAGGCAATCCCGACATTACACGCGTGCATGGCGAGGCCATGTTGCTGAAAGTGCTGAAGCAGAAGAATGACTGGATCAAATCTGCCGGGGTTCAGGGATTTATAGCGACCCAGTTCCTGTTTGATGCGCTGCCTGTCGCTCACTGGGCAACGGAATTGCGGGTGGCGGGCATTGATCTGCCAATCCATGTGGGCGTGCCGGGGCCTGCCACCATCCGGACGCTGGTCAAATATGCTGCGATGTGCGGGGTGGGGAATTCGGCGCGCTTCATTCGCAAGCAAGCCATGAATGTGACGCGGCTGTTGAGTGTGTCGGAGCCCACAGAATTTGTTGATCAACTGGCGACACTGCATTTTGACAAGCCGGAACTGGGCATTGCCGCACCGCATCTCTATCCGTTCGGCGGGTTTGACAAGTTGCTGGGATGGATGGCGAGCAGGATGTGAATTCCCTCTCCGTCAACGCGTTCCGGCAGTTGCGAAGCGACTGACGGAGAGGGACTATGGGTCGAACACCATTGACGCTGCGCCGATCAACCCTGAATTACCACCCAGTGCTGCCTTCACCACGGGCACATCTTTGAATGATGCAATCGCGTTGGCTTGAACATACGCATCAATGCCGGGTCGTAATTGGTCAAAGGCATTCGACAGGCCGCCGCCGATGATGACGATGTCCGGACTGAAGAGATGCAACAGGCTGGTGATGCCGATGCCGAGGAGGCGGGCTTGTTCGTTGACCTGCTGCTGTGCAATGACGTTGCCATCATGCGCCATGGCAAAAACCTCCGTGGGCTGAACAGTTTTACCCAGCGCATGACTGGCGCGTTTGGCAAAGCCAGGCCCCGCAGCATAGGCTTCCCAGCAGCCGATACTGCCACAGCCGCAGCGCAAGCCATCGGGGTCGATGGCCATGTGGCCAATGTGGCCCGCCATGCCCATGCGACCGCGCAGCACGTGGTTGTCGACAATCACGCCGCCACCGATGCCTGTTGAGACGGTTACATAGACGATGGATCGGAAGTCGCGGCCGCTGCCATGTTTCCACTCGCCAATCGCGGCGGCGATGCCATCGTTTTCGAGTACCACCTTGCGTTTGAGTATGTCTTCAAGTGCTGCACGGATGGGATAGTTGGTCATACCCTTGATGGTGGGCAGGTGAATCGTTGTACCTCGTTCAGTATCAAGAGGTCCGGGCGAAGACAGGCCCACGCCGATCACATGATGAGCGCCTTCTGATGCCTGTCCTGCCGCCTTGGCCAGCTGCGCCACAATGGCGTCACCACCATCTTGTGCCGGTGTGGGGAGCGACACGCGATTGCTCACGTTTCCCTTTTCATCAACAAGAGCAGCGCGGGTTTGCGTGCCGCCAAGATCAAGGGCGATGACCTGTGGCATGCTACAGGCTTCTCAGCCACGCGATGCGAGCGGCAAGATCAGGCGCTGCAAAGGCGAGGGAACCCAGCACGACGGTTTCAGCCGTTGCCTTGCGCAGGTCAGGCACGGTGTTCTCGCGAATGCCACCATCCGCCGCGAGGATGATGCGATGAGGCAGATCGGCTTTGGTGATCATGGCCCTGGCCTCACGCAAGCGGCCACAGGCCGTGGGGTCAAGGCCTTGGCCTTTGACGCCTATGGCAGTGCCCAGAAGGGTCAGAAACGCAAGGTCTTTCAGAAAAGCCTTTGCTGCCGGAACGGGGGTTGAGATTTTCAGCACCATGCCGGCAGAAATGCCGTGATGCCTGATGCGGGCAATGGCCTCTGCTGCATTGGCGTTTTCGGCGTGAACGCTGATGATGTCACAACCGGCTTCAGCGAACTGGTCGATTTGTTGCAGCAAAACATGATCAGCGACCATCAAGTGAATATGGATGGGGATGCCGGATTGTCTGCGCATGGCTGCGACCTGGTCGGGGAAGAACAGGAAAGCGGGTGCGAAGTGACCGTCGGCCACGTCGATATGCAACACGTCGGCGTGGCCCCTGATGCGCATCAGATCAGCTTCGAGATTGATGAGGTTGGCAGACCACATGGAGAATTCCGCGATGAGGTGGTCGCGGGGCAGGGCGTCGACGACGGCAGACATTCAAATATTCTCCTCGAAGAATTGCAAAAGCGCAGAGCGGAATTCGGTGATGTATGCGGCTTTGTCAACGCCCTTGGGTGTGAGTTCAACCAGGCGGGAGTGTGCTATCAGACGATGCAGGGCCTGCGCATACGCCATGGGATGAATTGCGTCTGCGTGCGTACCGATGATGAGTGTGGGAATGCTCAGTGTACGGATTTGTTTCTCGGTGACGCCTGGACCGTCTGCGGAGATTCTGGAAAGCAATGCCATGGTCACATCCATGGGCTCCCGGTCAAAGAAACCGAGAAGAGACTTCAAGTTGTCAGGGGACAACACAGAAAGCCGCGCCGTCGTGGGAGATGTCAGAAATCTTGTCTTTGCAATTTGCGGCGGGTATTGCGCCAGCAGCCCACCGACTTCAGCATTGGGCTGCATGCTTTCGGGGGCTTTGTCTGCCAGCCAGGCAGGTCGTGCGAGGACCAGCGCTTTCACCAGATATGGTTTGTGAACTGCAAGATGCAGGGCAATTGCGGCACCCATCGAAATACCGCCGAGAATAGCCGGTCCCACATTCTGCGCTTCAACAGATGCAGCAACATCTTGCGCGAAAGTGTTGATTGAAATGGCGTTTACATCGCCCGCTTCCGACGCGCCATGGCCCCGGCATTCCAATGTGTGCAGACGAAAGCGTGTGTCATCGGGGAAGGCTTCAAGGGTTTGGGCCGCACTGCCGCAGAGACCGTGTTGGAACCAGATGGTTTGGCCTTGTCCCTTGCCTTGCACGAGATTGAGTTTCATTGCTTGATCCGTGTAGGCCGTGAGAAAGGGACCTCATCCGCCCTTCGGGCACCTTCTCCACGCTGAAGAAGCGTGGAGAAGGGACAGGTATTGTCCCTTCTCCAGCCCTCTTGCTGGAGAAGGTGCCCGAAGGGCGGATGAGGTCCCTTTCTCGCAGCGCATGATGGAGGTTGGTCAGGATGCAAGTTGAGCGAGCTCCTGTTGCAGAAACGCATGGACCTGTGGTGCTTCCGCTGCTGTGAGCCCGTGCGTGATGATTGGACCGTTGAAGCTTGATTGATTGAGTTCTGAAAAAAAATGTCGATAGTCCAACACACCAGTACCAGCTGTCACAAATTCACCATTGGCAGAGCGGTCCTTGGCGTGGGCCATGGTGATGTCCACTGCAAGCAGGTCAAGTGCCTTCGATATGATGCGGCGTTGTTCGGCAACGGTTTCAGTCTCGAACAAGTTGGCGGGGTCGAAGATGATTTTCAGTCTTGGACTCTTGACTTCGTCGAGGAGTTTTCGAGCTTTGGCGGCGGAATTGATGACGTTTGCTCGTTCGGGTTCGATGCCGAGATCGACATTGAATGTGTCAGCAATGGCGATGACGGTTTGCATGGACTGAATGAGGTCGGTCCATGCGGCCACACTTGTGTTGTCGGGGTGATGCTTCCACTGGTCGGTGGCATCGCGTGTTCCTGTGCAGAGTGTGACAAGCGGGATCCCCATGCCCTGAGCTGCTTTTGCAATGACAGCCAAACGTCGGTGGCCATTCTTGCGTTCTGTCAGATCAGGATGGATCATGTTGTAGGTTGCAGAAAGCGCAGTGAGGACAACACCACTGGACTGGGCGGCGGTCTTTACACTTGCAATGACTGATGCGGGGATGTCTTCGGGCATGGCAGACAGACCTGAACAGGCCATATTATATTGTGCGGTTTCAAATCCAGCGGCTTTCACCTGCGGCAGAACGACAGTGGGCGATGTGCCGTCGAAGGTCTTGGCGAAGATGCCGAGTTGCATCAAAGGCCGCCTGACACATCAGCAAGGGCCACTTCTGTTCCGCTCTCCACCGAACGCGCAATGGCCACCATGGCGCGGACGGAGGCCACGCCGTCATCCACGCTTGCGCCCGTCATTTTTGCACCGCTCAGAATGACATCGGCAAAGCCTTCGAGTTGACGGCGATAGAAATGACCGTCAGCGCCGAGCACGCGCGATGTGGTGCCTGTGCTTTCCCGGAAGATATCGACTGCGCTGGACTTGTAGTACCAGGGATTGAGAATCTTCGCCGTGATACTGCCGTTCTGGCCGTAGATCTGGAAGCCCTCGTGCCAGTCATTGCGAATGGCGATGGTGAGGTCCAGATGACCCAGCGTGCCGTTGGCAAAATTCACATCGACGAACCAGCAGTACATGCCCTTGTTGTCGGAGAGACGCGCCCGCACCGATGTGATGTCGCCGGCAAGATAGCGCGCAAGATCAATCAAGTGACAGCCGTGGGCCAGCATGAAATATTTGCGCATATTGGCCTTCGGATTTTCAGCGGGTTTGCGTGCGGTGCTGCTGGCGATGATGGTGGGCTGAATGGCGTCGGTCATGGCGTAGCGATGCGTTGAATCGCAGTACCAGGCTTTGAGCGCCACCATATCCCCCATCTCGGTGTCGATGAAGTGTCTGGCGGATTGCAGACCGGCATCGAAGCGCAGCATATGGCCGACTTGCAAGTGTTTGCCTGTGCGTTTGACAACGGTGCTCAGGGCTTCGGTTTCTTCAATGGTGAGGCCGAGTGGTTTTTCGCACAACACGTGCTTGCCTGCTTCAAGAGCGCGAATGGAGGCTGGCACATGGAAGGCGTCTGAAGTGGCGATGATTACCGCATCAACATCCGCATCGGCCAGCATCTTGTCGTAGTCGTTATAGGTTTTTTCCGCACCATGGGCGATGGCCATGCGTTCTCTGAGATCATCGGCCACATCACAGATGGCATGGAGTTCGGCGTTCCGGGCCTTGGTGCAGCTTTCGAAATGCGCGGCCTGGGCGATCTGGCCAGCACCCAACACACCGACTCGCAGGCGCTTTGCATCCTTGGCTGGCATTCCCGTTCCCCTTTAAACTGGGCCGACAATTACCAGCGTGGCGATGGCAATTTCAACGGAAAGTTATGGCTAACAAAAAAGGCACCCCACCGGGGTGCCCTTGTCATTCCATCCGTGTACTGACGATCACGCGATCTGGCGCATGTCGTCGAGGTCGAGGCTTTCGTGGCCGGGCATGGGTGGGGCGCCGTCGCGGAGTACGTAGCCGCGGCCCCAGACTGTCTCGATGAAGTTCTTGCCCTGGGCTGCGGCTGCAAGTTTCTTCCGCAGTTTGCAGATGAACACATCGATGATCTTGAGTTCCGGTTCGTCCATGCCACCATAGAGGTGGTTCAGGAACATTTCCTTGGTGAGCGTGGTGCCCTTGCGCAGCGAGAGCAGCTCCAGCATCTGGTATTCCTTGCCTGTCAAATGCACGCGCTGGCCACCGACTTCAACCGTCTTGGTGTCGAGGTTCACCAGCAATTCACCGGTGTGAATGACGGATTGGGCATGGCCCTTTGAACGTCTAACCACGGCATGGATGCGGGCGACAAGTTCGTCCTTGTGGAAAGGCTTGGTCATGTAGTCATCAGCGCCAAAGCCCAGGCCCCGCACCTTGTCTTCAATCGCGGCAAGACCGGAGAGTATGAGAATGGGTGTTCCGACTTTTGACACACGCAGTGACTTCAGCACTTCATAGCCGGACATGTCCGGCAGGTTGATATCAAGGAGTATGATATCGTAGTCATAAAGCTTGCCAAGATCGACGCCCTCTTCACCCAGATCGGTGGTGTAGACGTTGAAGCCTTCGGACTTCAGCATCAGCTCAATGGATTGAGCTGTCGCCGTGTCGTCCTCAATCAGCAATACCCGCATGCTTATCCCCTTGTTCATCAATCCCGGTGTCGCTGCCGGAATCCTGGCCCCCCATCGCGCCGCCAACGGGCAGCACACAACGACGAAGCGTTAACTCTGTTCTTTAAGATAGACTCACAAAGGTTAACAAAACCTAAGCCGGGAACTGCCGGACAACCTCTGTGACATACTATATCTGGTACGCATTTGCCGACTGACGCCAGATCTGGGGCCATTTTCACAGCGCGCAATGTGAAAGCTGAAATTCAACTCTTCTGCCTCCGGTTTACCGCGTCTTAAATGTGTTTGTTCATCATAAGACGTGAAGGCCGCCCCGGAACCTTGCTAGTTGATTCGCGGAATCGTGGATAGACTCATGTAAAGTTGTATCACCGGAGTTGGCGCGAGTGAGTTGAGTAAAGTGAGGGTAGCATGCGTTCCAGGGACAGTCTGTTAAGGCTCCACCGTTTCCGCGCCGATGATGTGCGGCGCCAGGCAGCGGACATTGATGTGATGATTCAGGATTTGATGCGAAAGCACGATGATCTCGAACAGCACATCACGTTCGAAGAGCAGCGCACGGGCATCACCGATGTGAAACATGTGAACTATTCCATGGCAGCAAAGTCATCGCGCGTGCGGCTTGAGAATTTGCTGAAGTCTGTCGGCGAATTGCGCGACCAGCATGAAAGCATCATGGAGCGCGTCAGGGATGAGGAATCCGAATTGCGCAAGATCGAAATGCTGGTGGAGAAGGAAGGTGGTTCGCTGAAACCTCTGCCAACCACTCCGCCACCGGGCGTGATGATCGGGCAAGCGATTTCGCAGTGAGTTTTCGGGCCGGGCAAGTTGCCCGGCTCTTCTATTTCGCGGTCATGCGACTTGACAGGATTCGCATGGCAACGCGAGACAACAGCAACAGTGGGGTTGCCATCAGCACAGTTGCCGCAGAGAGATGGGCCCATTCCTCCGGCTCACCACCAATTTGTGCTTCCTTCATCGAGAGTTGCCCTGCCATCCAGGGTGTCAAAGTTGATGCGTGATTGGTGGTCAGATAAACCGCAAAAAGATATTCGTTCCAGCACAAAACAAATACAATCAGGGCAACGGCAGCAAGACTCGCCATGAGCATGGGTCTCAGCACGTCCCATAAGATGGCAAGATGCGTCGCACCTTCGAGCAGTGCGGCTTCTTCCTGATCGGTGGCACGCAAGCCGAAGACGGGCAGCAGCAGCCACACGGCAACGGGAAGATTGACGGCACTATAGGTGATGATCAGGGCCGTGCGCGTGTCGAGCAGGCCGGACTTCTGGGCCATCATGTAAAGTGCGATCACCACGGTTGCGGGAGGCACAATCCGCGTGGCCAAAACCAGCGTCAACATCCAACCCTTGCTCACATTCAATCGCGTTACGGCGTAGAGCAACAGGCAGGCACTGACCATGACCACCAGAGTTGCGCTTACGCTGACGGCGCAAGAATTGAAAAGCGGAAGCAATAAATTTTCACTGCTGTCGCTCAGGATGAAGCGCCATGCTTCAAGTGACGGCGTGAAATCAACGAAGGGCATGTAACGCGGGCCATGCATGATGGCGGATTCGTCTTTCAGCGACGCGATGAAAACCCAGTAGAGTGGGAAAATACAGACGACGCTCCACAAACAAAGGACAGCATAGATGCTCGCACGCTTGATGTTCAATGCAGTTTTTTCTGTTCGACAAGTGTTTTCAGACAGGCCAATCCCCGATCAAAATCACGGCCCACCATCTTGTCCATGTTCATGACGGTGTGCATGAGCTTGTTCACAATACCGTTCTCTCCGGACATGCGCCAGACCACCGTGGTGGGGCCGCTTGACGGCGTCAGAGTAAACGTCACGACATTGTCTGCCGCCATGGGTTTGATCATCAGCAACCGACATTTGATCGTCGACGGTGATGTGACATCGACAATCTGGAATTTGCCCTGGCCCATCTTTCCACCCGACCAGGAATAGGATGCACCCGGACCCTCTGCTGGTCCTTCATAGGCAATCACGGATTTTGAGTCTTGCGTGGACCATGGATTCCATTGGTTCATGTTCTTGAGATTGTTGATCCATGGAAACACATCAGCCGGGAGCGCGTTGATGGAGATGCTGCGTTCCAAGGTAAAGTTGTCTGGCTTGCGTGCCACATAGAAAAGGAAAGCTGCAAGGGCCAGAATGATGATGGCGTAAAACATGATGCAGGTCTCCTTCAGGCGTGAATGCTGTAGGCTTTCAGTCGATCATAATAGGGCTGTGCCTGATCAGCAATACGTTGCAGCGCGTCTGGCAGAGCAAGGCTTTTTGCCGGTGGGGCGCTGAAGCCTGTGGACTCCCATGCGGCGTTGTACCAGTGGGATGCCCATACGCCATCGCAGGATTTCGGACCCTTCGGCCAATGCAACATCGCTTCATCAAACTCAATGCCGCAAGCCGCACAGAGTTTCTTCAACACGGCGCGGGGGTTGGCCAGTACATCATCCGAGTCGACGACAGCAGGCGCATGGCCCAGATTTTGTGCCACCTGATCAAAGATTTCTGCCTGCTCCACAAAGCCTATGGCACGCAAATCCACTTCCGACCATTTCTGGGCATAACTTGCCAGCACGCGGGCGGGAGCGCGGATGAGGAAGGCATTCGTCAGTGTAGAGATGAATGAACGGTCGTAGCCATCCAGCATGTGATGGGTCATGTGTTTCTGGTAGAGCAGGGGTTTGTTGGAGGGCGTGGTGCAGTTCGCCACCAGTCTGTCCCAATCGGTTTCCATTGACGCGATGATCTCGTCGCGCATGGGGTGATCATTGCCCTTGTGCTGCAATGAGAAACCATAGAAGGGTTCATCACAGGCTTCGCAATCGCTGCGGTTGGCGAAGGCATACATCATGGCTGTGGAAATGTTGCGTGGACCAGACCACATGGCGAGGATTGTCATGATTTGTTCTCCAAGGATTCACGCACTTTCAAACACATGGCGGCGCCGACCATGGCGAATGGTGATGATTTCGATCAAGGAGTTTTCCTGTGAATAGCGGTAGTAGATCAAGTGACCGTAGCGTCTCTCGACGATTCTTTTGACGCCAACCTCGGTCTGGTCTTGACCTGACTCCGGAAAAGCCGCGATCCTGTCAATGGCTTTTTCGATCTCTCGCGCCACACGCAAAGCTGCATGCGGATTTAGTTCTCGCAGGTAGAGTTTGATTTGCTCGGTGTCGCGAAAAGCGCGAGGCGAGACAATCAGTTTCATTCTCAAAAGGACTTCAGGAGATCACGAAACTGCTTATCAGTGAAAGATTCTCTGCGGTCCAATTGGGACAGACCTTCCTGAATTGCGGCCCGGTCTTCAGCAGAAACGCTGTACGATTCGGCGTCGTCGTCCAACCAGGCAAATATATCGTTTGCAAGCTCGTCTTGTCTACTGGCGGGCAATGCCTTGACAGTCTTTATGGCTTGCTCAAGAAGTTCGGTCATAAGTGAAATATAGGCCGGTTGACAACAAGCGCCAAGTGAAATTCATTCATTCTCAATGTCGCGTCCACTGGAATGCGCTGCCATGGACTTGTATCCTTCCGACAACGCCATCGAAATTGGACCACCGCCCTGCCATTCCTCCTTCGACATAGGATGCCGCACGGGCCTTCCGTCAATCACGCGCACCGGTATCAGCCCTGCGAAAGTGCCGGTGACGAAGGCTTCGTCGGCACCATAGACGTCATAGAGTGAGAACTGTTTTTCAAAAGCAGGAATGCCCAGAGATCGCGCGACACGCAGAATAGCCGAACGTGTGATGCCGGGGATGCAATATTGTCCTGTGGACGTCCACAATTCTCCGCGTCTCACAATAAAGAAATGCGTGGAGTTGCAGGTGGCCACGAAACCCAATGGGTCCAGCATCAGCGCTTCATCGGCACCGGCATTGGCGGCCTGGATGCAGGCTGTGATGCAATTGAGTTTGGAATGGGAGTTGAGTTTCTGGTCCTGCACATCAGGCGCACCGCGCCGCACATGCACCGTGTGCAGCGACAGACCGTCGCGGAATTTTTGCGGGTTGGGTTCCTTGAATTCAGGGATGATGACGATGGTGGGCGCACCAATGGTGACGCGCGGGTCTTGATAGGGTGTGGCCTTCACACCGCGTGTCACCATCAGGCGGATGTGCACGCCATCCATCATTTTGTTGGCGTCCACACAGTCGAACAAGCGTTTGAGCAACTCGTCCGGTGTCAATCCGACGTCCATGAAGATCGCCTTGGCGCCTTCGTAGAGGCGTTCGATGTGTTCGCGCAGAAAGGGCACGCCGCCGTCAATGAGGCGCAGACCTTCCCACACACCGTCACCCAGGATGAAGCCGGAATCGAAGACGGATACGACGGCCTCTGCACGGGGCACAAGTTGCCCGTTGACAGAAATCAGAATGTTCAGATTGCGCGGGTCGATCTTGATGTCGTGAAGGTTGGATTGGCCTTGGATCACGTTCTTTCTCCGTCTTCATCATGCCAGGCGGTGTCGCCTTTCGGTTTTTCCTCGCCGCGATCGCTTGCGAACACGCGGTTGATTTCAGCGCGAGATTGTTTGGCCAAGTCAATGAGTTTGCTTTGATCGCCCGCATGTTCAGCGGATTTTCGCAACATGCGCTCATCATGCTGGCGGAACTGGCGGATCAGGCGTTCGGCTTCATGCGGGTGCTTGCCAAGTGTGATCAACGCGTTTCGTGCAAGGTCCATGGATGATCCGAAGACTTCGCGGAACACATCGTCCACCCCTTCACGCATGACTTCATAGGCGTGGGCGCGGTCATAGACGCGGGACAGGATCTTGAGGTTGGGATAGTTCTGCCTGGCGATCTTCACGAGTTCGACAATCTTCTCCTTGTCATCAAGTGCGATCACGAGGAGTTTGGCTTCCTTGGCACCGGCAGCTTCGAGCAGGTCCATGCGCAGGGCATCGCCATAGAAAACCTTGAAGCCGAATTTGCGCAGCACATCAACTTGCGAAGAGTCGATGTCGAGCACGGTGGTGCGGTGGCCTTGGGCGTTCAGCACGCGGCCGATTGTCATGCCGAAGCGACCATGGCCTGCAATGATGGCTTCCACGCCATCGTTTGTGATGATGTCTGCATCGCGTTTGAAATCGCCATCGGCAAAGCGGGGTTGCAGGATTTTTTCGTCGAACATCATGAGAAGCGGTGCAGCCGCCATCGACAGTGCAATGATCGCCGTGAGCAATCCCGGCCACTGCCCTGTGAGAAGTCCAAGACCGACGCAGAATGAAATCAGCACAAAGCCGAATTCCGATCCTTGCGCCAGGGCAAAAGCGAAACGGCTTTGATCTGGTGCTGTCATGCCAAACAATTTTGCCAAGCCAAATTGCACGACCAGTTTGATGACGATGAGACCCACAAGGCCCACGGCCAGCAATAGCGGCTGGGTTTTGAACAAGGCGAAATCCATGCCGGCACCCACGGCGATAAAGAACGTTGCCAGCAGCAAGCCCTTGAAGGGTTGCAGATCCATTTCGAGTTCATGGCGATATTCACTGTCGGCCAGAACCACGCCTGCGAGGAATGTGCCAAGCGCTGCTGACAGGCCAACGAGTCCCATCAGCAGCGTGATGCCCACAACAAGCAGCAGGGCAAGAGCCACAAAGATTTCGCGGGCGTTGGTGTCTGCCACGATGCGGAACAGGGGTCGCATCAGGAAGCGCCCCGCGAGCAGGATGCCGGCGACGACAGCGAGCGTGATCAAGGTTTGCTGCCACACGGCCAAGCCAGCAATCAATGTCGTTGCATGGCCGTCGTCCGTATGGCCGGTCGAGATTGCGATCAGCGGCAGCAGGGCCAAAATGGGAATGACGGCAATATCCTGAAACAGCAATACAGAAAATGTTGACTGGCCCACGGGTGTTTTCAGCAGACCTTTTTCCTGCAGGGTCTGCAACACGATGGCTGTCGATGAGAGAGCGAGGATCAGGCCGATTGCCAGGCTGTCTCTCCAGTTGCCGCTGTAAGCCAATGCTGCGGCAGCAATCACTGCGGCGACGGTGACCACTTGCAATAGGCCCAAACCGAAAATCTGTTTGCGCAGCGTCCATAGTCGCGATGGTTCCAATTCCAAGCCGACAAGGAACAACATGACGATGACGCCGAATTCGGCAAAGTGCATCACATCGCCTGTTTGCCCTGCGATGTTCAACAGGGATGGACCGATGACTGCACCTGCCAACAGAAAACCCAGCACCGAACCCAGGCCGAGGCGTGTCGCGATGGGTGCAGAAATGACGGCAGCGGCGAGATAGACCAGCGCGCCAAACAGAAGCTCGTTCATGGCTCGGTCCTTGTCTTGAAATTGGCAGGCAGCACAAAGCCCTCTGCCAGATGTTTCAGTGGCTTCACATAATCCGCCGCAAGGCCCGCCAGCAATTCGCGATAACGCGTGACATGGCCTTCAAGCACATCATCGGAAATGCGGCGGCCTTCGTAAACGATGAATGGTTTGAGATAAGCCATGCCACAGAGATGAGCGGTTTGATTGAAGGGCCGCAGCAATTCGTCCATGCTGAAACGATTGCGACCGTTGGCGTGATAAAAACCTTCCGCACCCCCCGTCGAAATCGCCTGCATCAAAACCTTGCCATGCAACTTGTCACCCCCCGGACCATAAGCCCAACCAAAATCCAGAACGATATCCTGCCAT